>JABDNS010000096.1 GCA_013043705.1 Pseudomonadales bacterium | reverse complement strand
GGCCAATATCGCCAACTTCGCGATTTTTCGGGTAGTAAAAGGTACCAAAAAAAATATCCCAAACGATAAGATTGTTGCCGAAATTGCTATCGGATTCTTCAGGGTTTTTCGAATGATGCCAGCGGTGTAGTTCTGTCATAGAGAACAAATAGTTTAGTGGCCCCAGGCGTAAATTCACATTGGAATGCTGGAACAAACCATGAATGCTGTTAAAGGTTAGATACAGCGTAATGGTTTCAATGTTGGTGCCCAGTAAAATAAAAGGCACTACTTCAGGCAGCTGGAATAGCATCTTTTCTAGTGGGTGGAAGCGCGCTGCGTTCAATAAATAAAGGCGATTGGGGCTATGATGTACCGCGTGCAAGCGCCACAACCAGGGTACGCGATGCGCAGCAAGGTGTATCCAGTAGCGGCCAAACTCAGCGATCAAAAGCATTAGGAAAAGCTGCGCCAGCAACGGCCAATCTGATGGCCAGAGCGTGCCCTGCGCGAACTGTATAAGCCATGCCGATGCACCAACGAGCAGGGCAACCAGGATAGGTTTTTCCAGCGTAACGATAATCCCGTTGTCGATGAACAGGTGAATGAAGTCGGTGATTACATCGTTGTCGCTTCGATTCCAATCCTTGCGGTAAGGCATTAGGCGCTCAAGTATGCTGACCCAGATGAAACCGAAAACAAGTACCGAGAGTCCGGCAGCTAGTGCATGGGGAAGATTAAATACCGCGAAGCCAGCCCAAGTGGTAAGTAGGGCAGCGGCCATGGTGAGGGGAAATACGAGAAAGCGGGCGATCATCAGCACAACCCAGGGGACAGTTTGCTTTTCGATGAATTTTCTGTGTAACAGAAAAGTAAACTGTCCCCGTGGTTTGAAGTTGGCGCGCTCGGCAGGATTCGAACCTGCGACCCCCTAGTTCGTAGCCAGGTACTCTATCCAGCTGAGCTACGAGCGCGTTATGCTTCCGGCCATCAAGCTTGGCAGCGAAAGGCCGCGTACTATAGAGTGCCACCGTGAGCAGGTCAACTGGCCCGCGTGTCAGGATTTTGCAATCCCGGGCACGCGTGCTTGTCGACTAATATCGTTAATGGTGGCGCATTGGCCGAGCGCCGTGCTGGCAGATCTTCGCCCGTGTACAATCCGCGAATGCTGCAGAAAACGATTCACTTAAAGTCCCGGGCAAGGGGTTTTCACCTCATCACAACCGAGCTGCTCGACGCGCTACCCGAGCTTGCCGACTACGCTAGCGGCGTTGTGCATTTCTTTATCCAGCACAGCTCGGCCTCGCTCACGATTAACGAGAACGCCGACCCGGATGTGCGTGGCGATATGGAGCGGCACTTGCTACAAATGGTGCCCGAGCACGCCCCGTATTACGTACATACGCTGGAGGGCCCCGACGATATGCCTGCGCATATCAAGGCCTCTTTGCTCGGCTCGTCGCTTAGCGTGCCGCTGAAAAACGGGCGTTTGTTGCTGGGTACCTGGCAGGGCATTTGGCTGGGCGAGCATCGTGAGCATGGCGGGAGCAGAAAGGTGGTCGTCACGCTCCTCGAGTAACATCTCAAGAAGCCAGCTAAAATCTATATAAAACAGTGGCTTAATTGGCTAACCTAAGACGAAATATTATTTATAGCTTGCGACTTGAAAAATCACCCGCCAACCCCCACATTGCTTGCGCACGCGTAAACTGCAAGCTGTCGCCCGCTTGCTAACCGCGCCTGGAATTAATTTTTCAAACACCCGATCCAATGGCCTGAAGCAAAGGGTCAAAACTATAGGAACAGGAACAGTCGAGCTATGAGCAGCACCCAACCGGCAGGTAACCAAAACGACAACACCACAGGTGACACACACAGCGAAACCTTTGGCTTCCAGACCGAGGCCAAGCAACTGTTGCAGTTGATGATTCATTCGCTGTATTCAAACAAGGAAATTTTCCTGCGTGAACTTATTTCCAATGCGTCGGATGCGGCCGACAAACTACGCTTTGAAGCGTTGAAGGACGACAGTCTCTACGAAGGCGATAGCGAGCTGGCGGTTACCGTAGAGTTTGATGCCGACAACAAAACGATATCCATTAGCGACAACGGCATCGGCATGTCGCGTGAAGAGGTGATGTCGAACCTGGGCACAATCGCCAGGTCGGGCACCGCTGAGTTTTTACAGCATATGACCGGCGACCAAAAGAAGGATTCGCAGCTAATTGGCCAATTTGGTGTGGGTTTTTATTCGGCGTTTATCGTTGCCGACAAAGTTGATGTTTACACGCGCCGCGCCGGGGCGCCGGCCAGCGAGGGTGTGCACTGGTCATCGGCAGGCGATGCGGAGTACGCCATTGCCGATGTTGAAAAAAGCGATCGAGGCACGCGCATCATTTTGCACCTGCGCGAAGACGCCGCTGAATTTGCCGATAATTTCCGCCTGCGGGGCATCGTTAAAAAGTATTCTGATCATATAGCTATTCCGGTAAAAATGCAGAAGCAGGATTTGCCCGGTGCCGAAGAGGGTGAGGAAGATAAAGACCAAGCAAAAGATGCAGCCCCCGAATTTGAAGCGGTAAACGATGCTACTGCACTGTGGACCAGGCCGCGCAGTGAAGTACAGGAAGACGAGTACAAAGAATTCTACAAGTCGATCTCGCACGACTTCCAGGACCCGCTGACGTGGAGCCATAACAAAGTTGAGGGCAAGCTGGAATACAACAGTCTGCTTTATATCCCAGCGCGCGCGCCGTTCGACTTATGGAACCGGGATGCAGCGCGCGGCCTCAAGCTCTATGTGCAGCGCACTTTCATTATGGATGATGCCGAGCAGTTCTTGCCGCTGTACCTGCGCTTTATCAAGGGCGTGGTCGACTCAAATGACCTGCCTCTGAACGTATCCAGGGAAATACTCCAGCAAGACAGCACAACCGAGAGTATGCGCAGCGCGTTAACCAAGCGAGTGCTGGACATGTTGGAGAAAATGGCCAAGAAGGATCCTGAGAAATACAGCGCGTTCTGGAAGGAATTTGGCAATGTGTTGAAAGAGGGCCCGGCCGAAGATTTCTCTAACCGCGAAAAGGTTGCCAAGCTGTTGCGATTTAGCACTACGAACGATGACAAGCAAGAGCAAACCCACTCGCTGGAAGATTACGTGGCCAGGATGAAAGATGGCCAGGATAAAATTTATTACGTTGCCGCTGAAAATTTTGCCACGGCCAAGAACAGCCCCTACCTCGAAGTGTTCCGCAAGAAAGGCATCGAAGTGTTATTGCTGCACGATCGCATAGATGATTGGCTGATGAGCCACATGATGGATTTTGATGGCAAGCACTTGCAGGACGTTGCCAAGGGCGAGCTGGATTTGGGCGAACTCGACAGCGAAGAAGACAAGAAAGAGCAGGAAAAACTTTCAGAGCAAAGCAAGGATCTGCTGGAGCGCGCGAAAACAGCGTTGGGTGATACGGTTGAGGAAGTACGGGTTACCAACCGGCTTACCGATTCTCCCGCCTGCCTGGTGGTGGGTGCGCACGACATGGGTGCGCAGATGCGCAGGATGATGGAGGCAGCCGGACAGGAGTTACCCGAAAGCAAGCCGATCCTGGAATTAAACCCGGAACATCCGCTGGTGCAACGACTCGACAAAGAGCCCGACGAAGATCGCTTCGCCGATCTCACCAAGGTATTGTTCGACCAGGCAATGCTGGCCGCGGGCGATACCCTGGACGACCCGGCTAATTTCGTTACGCGCTTGAACAAATTGCTGCTGGAACTAAGCAATTAGATTTCGAGCCCGGTTTAACGGTGCCTGAATCCACCCACAAGTTGGTCGTTATGCGTCACGGCCAGGCCGAGCCGCGGGCGAGTAGCGATGCGCAGCGTGCGCTTACCGGCCAGGGCCGCGCAGACAGCCAGGCGGCGGCCGCAGGCATTGCGGAATTTTTTGGCGATGCCCGCTGCATCCAGGCGATTTATCACAGCCCTTTTTTGCGAACCACACAAACTGCCGCCGAGCTTGGCGATAAGCTTTGTGCCGATGCAGGGTTACCCAGGCTGGTAGCCGCCGATGATTTATTGGGCGGCCAAACGCCGCAACAGGTGTTGGACTGGCTTGATGCACAGGCACTATCGAGCGTGGTTTTAGTGAGCCACCAACCGCTGGTTTCGACTTTGCTGGCCTACTTGCTCGATGCTGACTGCAGCGGCAGCGCCGGCCGCGAATATCCCATGGCGCCCGCGTCCTACGCTTGCCTTGAATTTGAAGTGGCTGGCGCAGGCACTTTCTCACTTGCCGGCTTGTATCATGCCGATCGCTATAGAAATTAGGATCCCAATTGGTTAAGCACGCCGCAGAGCAACTGCACTTTACCGTTAACGGTATGCGCTACGCCGCACAGCGTTGGCAAAACACCGATACCAAGGGTGCGCTGAAGCCAGTGCTGTGTTTGCATGGCTGGCTGGACAACAGCGAAAGCTTTGCCCGGCTTGCGCCAATGTTGGAGCAATGTGATGTAGTGGCGCTGGATATGGCCGGGCACGGCGAGACCAGCCATCGCGCCGCGCACGCGCGCTACGATATCTATGATGATCTGGAGGATATTGCCGATCTCACGACAGATTTTGGCTGGCAGCAATTTAACCTGCTTGCGCACTCACGCGGTGCCGGCATTGCCACGTTGTTTGCGTCAATTTTTCCCGAGCGCGTGCACAGCCTGGTTTCCCTGGATGGCATTGCGCCGCCACCGCTTGCCGAGCGGAACTTTATTGAACAGTTGCGTGCACACATAGAAGAGCGTGCGGCAATGCGCAACAAACTACCCAAGCCCTATGCCACGCTTGAGCAAGCGATGGAACGCCGCTTGCAATCCACCAGGCTTTCAGTAGTAGATGCAAAAGATATGTTTGTGCGCGACCTGGTGCAAAATGACGAAGGCTATATTTGGCGGCACGACCGGCGTTTGCATGGCGCCTCTGCTGTGCGCATGTCGGATGAGCATATCGCGCTGATGTTGTCATTGCTGCAAACTCCAACGCTGGTTATTGGCGCAGAGCAGGGCATGTTGGCCGAGCGCGATTGGCTGAAAGGCACGTTGGAGAATCCGCACATCAAGGTGTCTAGCCACCCAGGCAGCCATCACATGCACGTTGCCACCGAGCACGCGCCCAGCCTCGCCGCCATGATCAACCGCTGGTGGCGTGAAGGCTGCCCCGTTTAGTGCGGGCTCGCTTATAATTCCCCTGTGGTCATGCCCCCGCATACATTAACAGCCCAACGTGCCTGCTAAGCCGCGTCGCCGCCGCGCGTGGCGTACCTTACTGCTGGGCTTGCTCGCGCTGCTTGCCATTTGCTATGCGCTGGTGGCATATCTTGATCGCACAGTTTATGAAGTGCTGCTGTTGCTCGGTGCGGGTGCTGTTGCGGTATTGGTGCTGGCTTTGCTCGGTGCTTTGTGTGGCTACCTGATGTATCGTTTGCGTAACCGGCGCCGGCCTTAGCGCAGCTCGGCCGGGAACAAGCGTAAATTCCGGCGTTCCAAGTAACGCCACCTATTAACCGTATGCTTGTGAGCAGGGAGAGTGCCAGTGAGCGACGATCCGGACCCTTCGGCAAATTGGCTTAAAGTACCCAAAGACGCGCTCTCCGAGCATGCTTTGCAAGGCGTATTGGAAGATTTTGCCAGCAGGGACGGCACTGATTACGGTGCACAGGAAGTGGAGCTTGAGCAAAAAGTTGCACAGCTGCGCAACGAGCTTGATGCTGGTACATGCGTTATTGTTTTTGATCGGCTAACCAATAGTTGCCAGATTGTGTCGCGCAAAGACATTGCGGTTTATTCAACGAAAGACGATAACGATGCACCTTAGCTGTTCGGTTAACGGTCTTCGGGTGTAATGATGAGGCCCGCTAAAGCTGCAAAATCCACACTGCCTGCCCGGCTGTTGCTGCTGTGCATTACCGTTGGCGCAATGGCCGGTGCCATGCTGGGCGCGGCTGCGGCATATTTTTACTTCAGCACCGCTGGTATTGCGGTACACGATGATGCGAACGCGGCCAAGCAGAGTATGCGTGCCGAGCTCAGCGCGCTGCATGCAGAACTCGCGCAGCTTAGCGCAGCTTTGCCTGCAGATTCGCCAGGCGAGGTTAACAATTTAGAAGCTAGCGATGCAAGCCAACTGGAGGTCGGCGATGTTGATACTGGGCTTGAGCAGGGATATCTGTCTCGCTTTGCCGAGCACTCCGGGACCGGGCGCGCAGGGCAAGTGGGCACCCCGAAGTTTGCCGAGCCAAATTATGAAAAGTCGATGCAGCGGCTTACTGCGGCGGGCTTTACTGCCTACGATGCCGAGCGAATTTTTGCGATTGAAGCCGAAGCGCATTTACGTTTTATAGAGTCGATGCAAAATCCAGCCACGCGCGGGCGGCAAACTGCAAACGATATAGTGGCCGACTTCGGCGCGTCGTTAAAAGATCACCTGGGAGATTATGGCTATGAGAATTATCTCCGCTCGCGCAATTTACCAACCGATGTAGAAATACTGCGGGTAGCGCGCAGTTCGGTTGCCGAGAGTTCGGGGCTGGTAAAAGGCGACCGCGTGTTAACCTACGATGGAGATCGCGTTTTCAATATCCAGGAGTTAAGCCGTATGATCGATGCTCGTAGTGACACAAGCAGCGGCACAGCTATTGGCACAACCACGGTCACGGTAGAAATATTGCGCGATGGGGAGCGCCAGCAAATCAGCGTGCCGGCTGGCAAGATGGGTATTCGCGCCAAGCCGCTTTCACCCGGTGCAATCTTCGAGTTGCGCCCGGTTTTGAAATTGCCTTAGCGTGGCGATTACGCGCGTGTTGCAGCCGGGCATAAGCCTGTTAAAAAAACCTGTTGATGAACAATAAACTGGAAAACGACCGTTTCGAGGCAATGCATCTGTTGGATGCACAGGGCTTGCTGTGTCCGGAACCGGTTATGTTGCTGCACAAAAAAATGCGTAGCATCAGCGCGGGCGAGGTAATTAAGGTGGTTGCTACCGACGCATCGACCGAGCGCGATATTCCAAGGTTCTGCGAATTTCTGCGCCACCCGTTACTCGGTAGCGAAGCAGGCAGCGGGCAATACGTTTACTGGATCAAAAAGCGCGAAGCAACGCCGACTTAGTGGGCGTCGCTTAGTTGCCGCTGTTCAGTTACCGAATAGTTGTTCAATAGCCTGCATTGTTTCGGGATTCTGCAGGCGAATTTGCTCGGCGATATCGCGCTGGAAAAAGCAGCGGAAATCAGTGTCTTCTTCGGCGCAAAACAGGCAGTTGTCACCCGGCAGAACCGGCAGCTTTTCGATGTTGGTATCGTCGGCTAGCATGCCGTGCATCCGGCCATAATCGTCCAGCGTCCAGCTGATAACCGACGTTAACACCATGGCATCGCTTTGTTCGTTCAACAAAAGTGCGTGTGTTCCAATCGGGTCGGGAATTTCCTGCACGATATGCCAGTCGTCCGTGTCGGCCACCGCCACCGCGCCCTCGGTTTGTTGTGCGCGAAGCAGTTTGCCGTTAAAGCGCGCGGCAATACTGAGTTGAGCCACAATTTCTGCCGGTGGGTCGAAGAAAAAATCCTCGGCAATACCGCAATAGTATCCTTCCCAACTAATACTGTATTTTTGTTCAATCTCGTAGCAGGGCAGCACTTCGTCAAGCCAGGGAACCATGCCCGATACGGTGCCGTCTTCAAGCAGCGCCCAGCACAAGATGGGCACCGCAACCAGCCGTTCAGGCTGGTCCAGTGTTGCGTACAGCATGCGCGCGCCATTGGTCTCGCCGAAAATGCGAACAATGCGAGCGCTTTGCTCATCCTCTACCGATGCGCCGGTGAATAGGTTAACGACGTTATCTTTTGCCGGAAGCTCGCTGGAGCAAGCTTGGGTATCGCGTGGCTTGCGATGGCTGGCGTCGGGTGTGTTTAGCTGCACAACTTTGTTGCTTGTTGGGGTGCAGCTATCGTCCACTGCTTGTTCCTGGTTGTCAGGAGGTAGCTGGTCTGACGGCATCGATGTGACTCCCGTTTTTCGTCGCACCTGGCGTTGGCAAGCGCACGATGGTTACGTTATTGCGTTATCGCAAGGCAAGTCACCGGCAGTAAGGCGAGACACGAATGGGAAAAGTTGTGTCGATGTAGCTTATCGCGACCCGCCGGAGCCGCCGTTTCGTCCCTTATAATTCAGTATAGCTATCCACACGAGCCAACTGAGAAGTTGTACGCAAAATTGAAAAGCTGATTTAAGTGTCTGATTATAAAGAAAACATTATGCGCGATTTTCGAAGGCCAAGGGCTTTTGAGGCAGTTTCGCAGCAGCAGCCGGCGCCAGCTAGCATTTGCCGGGCCGCCGATTTGGAGCGAATTTTCCAGGCCGCCTTCCTGCAGCAATGGCGCACTTGCCTGCGCGGTGGTGCAGCCGAGCCACTCTACCTGCCGGGCCGCGAAGCCGGCACACCGAGTACTATTTTTTATCGCCAGGATTTTTTTGCCAGCGCGCTGCACGAAGTAGCGCATTGGTGCCTGGCCGGTGCTTCGCGCAGGCAGCAGCAAGACTACGGCTACTGGTACGCACCAGACGGGCGCAACCAGAACATGCAACAGCGCTTTGAATTAGTTGAACAAAAACCACAGGCACTGGAGTACTTGTTTGCACTGGCTTGCGGTGTTCCATTTCGCGTAAGCCTTGACAATCTTGATGGCGATATCGATGCAGCACGCGAGCAGCGCTTTGCGCTGGCAGTTTGTCAACAAGCGATTCAATATTGTGCTAGCGATATGCCGTCACGCGCAGCAACATTCCTGCATGCGCTTTGTTTGCACTATGGTCAATTCGAGCACGGCGTCGCAAAAAGCGCAATGCTTGGCCATTTACAACAAGCTAAATGCAACTTGTCGTTATCCGATAAAGCGTGCCCGTTGTGATTCGCGTAGTTGCCGACAGGGCGATTCCCTATATTGAACAGCTGTGTGGTTCGTGGTGCGAGCTAAGCTTGCTGCCGGCTGCAAAAATTCATCGCGAAGCGCTGCAACATGCTGATGCCTTGTTGGTGAGGTCGGTAAACAGGGTGGACCATGAGCTGCTAAGCGCTAGCAAGATAAAATTTGTCGGCTCCGCCACCGCCGGATTCGATCACATCGCCATGCAGGACATGCAAGCGCTGGGTATAAGCGTTGCCTGCGCACCTGCCTGCAACGCCAACGCGGTGGTGGATTATGTGCTCGCCGCGTTGTTTCATTTACACGAGCCTGCGCAGCTATTGCAGCAAAAAGTGGCGGTGTTCGGCTACGGTAACGTCGGCAAACGGCTGGTTGCGATACTCGACCGCCTCGGCGTTCACACACTGGTTTATGACCCGCTGCTCAACCTAAACGCTACGCAGCTGCCGGCAACGGCTTCGGTTGTGCATTCAAAGCAGGCACTGCTGGGTTGCGACGTGCTTAGCCTGCATGTGCCACTAACACGGAACGGTGAACATGCGACCTATCATTTGCTTGGCGAGGCAGAGCTGACGCAGTTGGGCGCCAACGCAATGCTTATTAATAGCAGCCGCGGTGCGGTGGTCGATAACGCAGCATTACAGAAAAAAATTGCCAACGGCTGGACGGGTTACGCGGTGCTGGATGTATGGGAGGGCGAGCCCGTGGCCGACCCGGAGCTAGTAACACAGGTATCGCTGGCAACACCGCACATTGCCGGCTATAGCCTGCCGGCCAAGATGCGCGCCAGCCACACGATTGTGGCCGCGATGCTGGCATGCCTGGTCGACGTACACGAACAACGCGCCACTGCACTGCAAACGCTGGGCACGCAGCTTGCAAAAAAAGTGCATACAGTTGTATCAACGCAGGGGGCTGTAACAGTAAATGCCTTGGCTAACAGTCTGCAGGCTTTATTTCCAATACAGAGTCTTTCGCAAGCATTCAAGCAACAGTATGCGCAAGCCGGGAAAGACCGCGCTAAATTTTTTGCAGATTACCGTGAAGCCTATGTATTGCGCGACGAGCATGATTACAGCGCGTTGCTGAAATCGGAAGCCGGTGCCAGCGGCGCGGCTGTTGCGCAAGCAATGCCTAATCACACAGGTTTGGCTAAATGAGCGAGCATCCAGCTGGCCATGCGCCTCCCAGCCACAATGACGACGAGCGATGGATGCAGCTTGCGCTGTTAAAAGCACGTGCTGCGGGAGAAGCGGGTGAGGTGCCGGTTGGCGCGGTGGTTGTGGTTGGCAACGAATGTATAGCGTCGGCAGGTAATGCGCCGATTATTAGCGACGATCCGTCGGCACACGCCGAGATGCTGGCGCTGCGCGAGGCGGCGAAGGTACAGGCTAACTATCGCTTGCCCGGGGCCACACTGTACGTAACGATTGAGCCTTGCACCATGTGCTTTGGTGCCATGCAACACGCGCGTATCCAGCGGCTGGTATACGGCGCCAGTGAGCCACGCGCTGGCGTTATTGAGTCGCAATTGAAGCTTGCCGAAGCAGGCTTCTACAATCATCGCATTGCAGTTACCGCCGGCGTATTGGCCACCGACAGCGCGCAGTTATTGAAGGATTTTTTTCGCTCGCGCAGATAGCGCTTAAGCAAAGGAAGTGCTACAGCGAATTGGTGGGCTCGGTTATGCCATCCAGCGTCATGATATCGGCTGCGCTTGCCAGAGTACTGGTTGGTTTTTTCGCCGCACTGCTTGGCCCGCTGGCGCTGGGAGTTCGCACCGGTGCGCGCGCTCGAACTTTCGAAATGGCCGCCACAGGCCGCGGTGTATCTGCCCAGTCGTCGCCAATCAGTTCGCGCCAATTGTCGCGCATGGCAATAATGTTGCTCTTGTCGCTCAAGTCGCGCCATACCAACACGTTATAAAAATGGCGAATGCGCTGCACGTAGGTAACCGGCTCATGACCGCGCGCGTAGCCATAGCGAGTTCGCTTGTACCACTCGGGTTGGGTTAGCAGCGGCAGGTTTTCTTTTACATGTAGCCAGCTATCCGGGTTCATACCGCGGTGCTGGGTAAGCCTGCGGGCGTCTTCCAAATGCCCCATGCCTACGTTGTAAGCCGCCAGCGCAAACCAGCTTCTGTCGGGGTCGCCAATGCGCTCGGGCAAACGCGCTTTCAGGCGTTTGTAATAGGTTGCACCGCCGCGCAGGCTCTGCATTGTATCGAGGCGATTCTTGATGCCAAGTTCTTTGGCGGTGGGCAGCGTCAGCATCATCATGCCGCGCACACCGGTGGGCGAAATGGCGCGCGGGTTCCAGCTGGATTCCTGGTAGCTAATGGCCGCCAGCAAACGCCAGTCGAGATCGTGTTCTTGCGCCACCAACTTTATGTTGTCGAGGTAGCGTGGCAGGCGGCTGCGCACGTTCTTGGCAAACTCGTTGGCTGCTACCTGCCCAAGCTCGCTGCTCTGGCTAAAATAGCGTTCTTCAAGGTGAGCCAGCGAACCGTTACTTTTGGCGCTGGTGAGAAACCCGTTGGCCTTCGACTGCAGCCTTGCGCCGTTGAGGTTTTTGGCAAACATCCAGTTGAAGGTTTGCGCAGCGCCTAAATCATAACCGCGTTTCAGGCTGGGAAAGCTACCCTGGTGCAGCATAAATTCGGCGCTGTCTATTACCGTGTAATCGACTGCACCCTGCTCGACCATCGCGAGCAGTTGGGTAAAGTCGACGCTATCGACTTCGCGCCACGCAAGTGCGGGTAATGTTTTTTTAATGTCCAACAGCGAATTGGCGTGGCTGCTTTGCGCCACGACAACCAGTTTTTTGCCTACCAGGTCGCTATGCCGGCGCGGCTTGCTCTGGCCAACTTTGTAAACCACGATAGGGCGGCTTTCGAGGTAGGGTCTTGAAAATAGGAACTTGTGCCGACGCTCGCGCGTGGGCGTAAGCCCGGCAGAAGCGATGTCGGCTTGCCCGCTGGCCAACGCTTCGAAAACACCGGCCAATGAGTCGGCGGTGTGCACTTTCAAAGTTTTTCCTTGCGCTGTGGCGAATTGCTGCAGCAGCGCGAACTCGAAACCATTGGGGCCGCGATCGCTTTCGAAATAAGTGTTGGGGCTTACCCGGGTTATTACATCCAGCGTGTCGTTGGCCGATGGCTTGGCGAACTCCGGAATCTGCGCGTCAATGCGCTGCAGCGTGGCAAGCTGGTAGCCAATACCAATCACACACAGCATAGCGATACCTGCCAGGGCGGCGGTAAAGCGTGGTAGTGGCTTGCGGGCGGATTTCGCGCCAGCTTGCTCCTGCTCGTTGTGTTGATCCTTTCCTGACACGCTTTCTGCCTGTACCTATATAAATAAGAGAAGCCGGGCGCACCGCTTGGCGGAGCGTCGGGCTGCCCAATGGAATGGTCGACCATGATACGGCCCACCCGCGCGGCTGCAAGAGTGTGAGCTGTGTCACAGCGCGCTGCATGCTAAGGTGTTACCGAACATAGTCTCGTATCTCCATGAAATACCGATGAAAACCATTTTGGTTCACTCGGTTTGCACATTGCGTGATTTTTCACGCTAAGCACTGTTGCCAGGGGCCAGCGCCGGCTGGAGGCAAGTTCGGTAATTGTTTTCGAGGCGGCGCCGCTAAGGTTCAATGGCTGCTTCAATACGCTTACAATCGCGCCCTCTGGCGGTGACCCGGTCGCCGTGCTGGCGGCTTGGCTTGGGCGGGCCACATCCTCGATTCAAGGGGTTCCACTCTGTATCACTACACATATTTTGCTGGCAGCCAGGCGCTGTCGGCGTTTCGTAACCAGCGCCTGCTCGACTCGATAAACGCTGGGCTGCAACCAGAATCCGCGTCGGCTTCTGTGAGCGCGCGGATTACTGCTTTGAGCGCGAAATACCTGCACGTCGTTTGCAGTCATCGCGCCTTGCAAGCACATGAAGAAAAACAACTACAACAGCTTCTGCAATACGGGGAAGTCGCGCCTTCACGCGAGCCGGTCGCTGGGCAGATCGAATTGTTCGTTGCACCGCGTGTCGGCACCATAAGCCCGTGGTCGAGTAAGGCAAGCGATATCGCGCACAATTGTGATCTTGCAAACGTTGTGCGCATTGAGCGCGCGGTTGCTTATCAATTTGAGTGTGAGAATTTAACGGGCGACATCGGCAATCACAACGACAAGGCCACGCTAGCCCGGCTGTGTGGCAAAGCCGTCCACGATCGCATGGTAGAGCAGGTATTCAGCGCACCAGATGATTTGCAGCAATTGTTTGTTGAACATGAACCACGTGAAATGCAGCGCGTTGCGATTTTGCAGGGCGGCCGCAACGCGCTTGTGCAAGCCAACGCCGAGTTGGGACTGGCGCTGGCGGAAGACGAGATCGATTATCTCTACGACGCCTTTACCCGGCTGCAGCGCGACCCCAGCGATGTAGAGCTGATGATGTTTGCGCAGGCAAATTCCGAGCACTGCCGGCACAAGATATTTAACGCCAGCTGGGAAATTGATGCCGAGCCCATGCCGCACTCGCTGTTTGGCATGATTCGCAATACGCACAAGCTATCGCCGCAACGCGTGCTTAGCGCGTACTCCGACAATGCGGCGGTGATGCGTGGCTGTGATGGCGCGCGATTTTTCCCAAGCTGCAATAGCAACGGCGACTACGTATTCAACCAACACCGCGAACCTGTACATTTTTTATTAAAAGTTGAAACGCACAATCATCCCACCGCTATTGCGCCGCATCCGGGTGCCGCCACCGGCGCCGGCGGTGAAATTCGCGATGAAGGCGCCACCGGTACCGGTGGCAAGCCAAAAGCCGGTTTAACCGGCTTCTCGGTGTCGAACTTGCAACTGCCGAACATGCCTGCTGCCTGGGAGCAAGATTATGGCAAGCCCGAGCGCATTGTCTCGGCGCTGGAGATCATGATCGAAGGGCCGCTCGGAGGCGCAGCGTTTAACAATGAATTTGGCCGTCCCAATTTAGGCGGTTATTTTCGCAGCTTCGAAATGGATGTGCCCAACGCCAGCGGTAGCGCAGAGCGGCGTGGCTACCACAAGCCCATTATGATTGCCGGCGGTATTGGCAGTGTGCGTGATGCGCATGTATTGAAAAGCGAAATTGAGCCTGGTGCCAGGCTGGTGGTGCTCGGCGGTCCGGCCATGCTAATTGGGCTGGGCGGCGGCGCCGCTTCTTCGATGAGCTCGGGGCAAAGCAGCGCGCAGTTGGATTTTGCCTCGGTACAGCGTGGCAACCCCGAGATGGAGCGGCGCTGCCAGGAAGTTATCGATCGCTGCTGGCAGTTGGGCGACGCAAACCCGATTGCATTTATCCACGATGTGGGCGCGGGCGGTTTATCTAACGCGTTGCCGGAGCTGGTGAAAGATGGCGGCGTTGGCGGCGTATTTTCATTGCGCAACATTCCCAACGATGAGCCGGGCATGGCGCCGCATGAAATCTGGTGCAACGAGTCGCAAGAGCGCTATGTGTTAGCGGTGCGCGAGCGCGATGTGCCGCGTTTTGAAAATTTATGCCAGCGTGAGCGGGCGCCGTTCGCGATTGTGGGTGAAGCGACTGGCGAAGCGCATCTGCGCTTGAACGATACAAAGTTCGACAATGCGCCGGTTGACCTGCCGATGGACGTGTTGTTTGGTAAGCCGCCGCGTATGCATCGTAAGGTTGAGTCGCACCAACCTGCGCGCCAGGCGCTAGCGCTCGATGGTATTGAATTCTCCGAGGCCTGCCAGCGTGTGCTATCGCTGCCGTCGGTAGCCAGCAAGCAATTCCTGATTACGATTGGCGATCGAACCGTTGGTGGTTTGGTGCATCGCGACCAGATGGTTGGCCCGTGGCAAGTGCCGGTGGCCGATGCGGCGGTAACGTTGAATGATTTTATTGGCTACGCTGGCGAGGCCATGGCGATGGGTGAGCGCACGCCACTGGCACTGCTTGATGCGGCGGCTTCGGCGCGTATGGCGGTAGGCGAAGCCCTAACCAATTTAGCCAGCGCGCCGGTGGCCAGCATAGAAGATGTTGTGTTGTCGGCAAACTGGATGGCCGCGGCCGGCCACCCGGGTGAAGATGCAAAGCTTTACCAGGCCGTGCAAGCGGTGGGTATGGAGTTATGCCCGGCGCTGGGTATTTGTATTCCTGTGGGAAAAGATTCGCTGTCGATGCGCACCGCCTGGGAAGATTCTGCGGGTACGCAACGCAGTGTTACGGCGCCGGTCTCGCTCATTGTTACGGCCGCGGCGCATATCGAGGACGTGCGGCCGGCGCTTACACCACAACTACAAGACGAGCCCGACACGCTTTTGTTGCTGGCCGATATTTCCGGCGGTGAGCAGCGCCTGGGTGGTTCGGCGCTGGCGCAAGTGTTCGGCCAGCTTGGTGACTGTGCACCCGACCTGGATAGCCCCGAGCAGATGCGTGCTTTTTTTGGCGCGACGCGCGAGTTACAACAAAGTGGCGATCTATTGGCCTACCACGACCGCTCCGACGGCGGACTGTTCGCCTGTGTTGCAGAGATGTGTTTTGCCGGCCAGTTGGGTGCCGAGCTTTTAGTACCCGAAACGGTTGATGCGCTGGGGTTTACTTTTAATGAAGAGCTTGGCGCTGTGCTTCAGGTGCGCGCCGAAGCGCTGGATCGCGTGCAAGCGTGTTTTGAAGTCGCCGGTTTTGGTTCGCTAACGGTGCTCGCCAAAGTTGTGCAAAGTAAACAGCTGCGCATTACCCAGGGCCAGCGCGAGTTGCTCTGCGAGCCAATAGCCGCGTTGCATAGCAGCTGGCACGAGACCAGCTACCAGATCCAGGCCATGCGCGATGAGCCGGAATGCGCGTTGCAAGAGCGCGATGCCATTCGCAACGGCAATAGTTTGAAACTGTATGCAGAGCTTACGTTTTCACCCGAACAAGACATTACCGCTGCTTACATCAACACGGGCGCCGCGCCGCGCGTAGCAGTGTTGCGTGAACAAGGCGTAAATAGCCAGTACGAGATGGCCGCTGCTTTTACCGAAGCAGGTTTTGAGGCCCACGATGTGCATATGAGTGACTTGCTCGCAGGCCGAGTATCGCTAGATGGCTTTGCCGGCCTGGCTGCCTGCGGCGGCTTCTCATACGGTGACGTATTGGGCGCTGGGCAGGGCTGGGCCAAAACCATACTGTTTAACCAACCGCTGCGCGAACAGTTCGCCAGTTTCTTTGCGCGGGGCGATAGTTTTGCGCTCGGTGTTTGTAATGGCTGCCAGATGTTCGCTACGCTGCGCGAATTAATTCCCGGCACCGCACACTGGCCCGATTTTGCGCGCAATCAATCGGAGCAGTTCGAGGCGCGCATGGTGATGGTGCAGGTTGAAGATAGCTGCTCGCCACTTTTTTATGGCATGCAGGGCAGCCAAATGCCAATTGCCGTTTCACACGGCGAGGGCAGGGCACTGCTCGCTAGTGGCGATGCTACGCAACTTAGCGCGAAAAAATCGATCGCGCTTCGCTACATCGACCAAAACCAGAGTAGCAGTGGCGCTGCGCAATCGATTATTGCCAGCCGCTATCCGGCTAACCCGAATGGCTCGGTTGACGGCATTGCCGGTGTATGCAGCGAAGACGGACGGGTAACGATCATGATGCCACACCCCGAGCGCGTGTATCGCAGTATCCAAAATTCCTGGGCGCCGGGCGATTGGGCGGAAGCGGGTGGTTGGTTGCGGCTGTTCCGCAACGCCCGCGTTATGCTGGAATAATTTTTCGGCCGGGCTGGCACAGTTGCCTACTTTCTTGCCTGTCATCGCTCAACTTTAGCCCCTATAATGCGCCTCCCTTGCGTGAAAGTGCTTTTGACATTTGCCATCGCCAAGCAATTAACAATCAAGAATTAAACTCACTATGAATCGTTATCCGCTGTGGAAATACCTGATCTTGCTCGTAGCGCTGGCGCTCGGCTTAATTTATGCGCTACCCAATGTTTACGCACCCGACCCTGCAATCCAGATCTCCGGCCAAAGCAGCTCATTGCAAATAGGCGAGGCGGAGCTGGCCAATGTGCGCACAGCTTTGGCAGAAAAAAATATTGAATTCAAAAGCGTGGTGCTCGAAGACAACAGGGTACTGGTGAGGCTGCCAAGCCGGGAAGCGCAGCTACTGGCAAAAACCGCCGCGCAGAATACGCTGGGACTGGACAACTATGTGGTTGCGCTGAACCTGGCGCCAACCACGCCGCAGTGGTTGCGCTCCATTGGCGCAGGCCCAATGAAACTGGGCCTCGACCTGAGTGGCGGCGTGCACTTTTTAATGGAGGTCGATACCGAGGCTGCTATAGAAACGCGTTTGCGCTCGATGGTTTCCACGTTTAAAACAGACCTGCGTAAAGAAAAAGTGCGCGGTGTTGTGCAACAGCGCGGCTCTGCCATTGAGGCGAAGTTTCGCACTGAAGAGCTGCGCGACAAAGCCTCGAGCCTGGCACTGGACAATATGCCGGAGATGACCAGGCGCAAAGGCCGTGACGGTGAGCAATACACGCTGGTGCTAGAGTTGGGTGAAGCCGCAATTACCCAGATGGAAGACGAGGCGGTTTCGCAGAACCTCGTTACCTTGCGGAATCGCGTAAACGAGCTTGGCGTGTCGGAGCCGCTGGTGCAGCGCCAGGGCCGCTCGCGCATTGTTATCGAATTGCCGGGTGTGCAAGATACTGCAGCCGCCAAGCGTATCCTTGGCAAGACCGCAAACCTTGAGTTTCGACTGCAGGCGCGGACCGATGCGAATTCATACGACAAGGAGGCGTTTCCGTTTGAGGGCGGCACCGCCTACCTTGAGCGCGACATCATTGTTACCGGCGAGCAGGTTGTTGGTGCGCGCGCTGGCTTCGATGAAAACTCGGCTCCGCAAGTGAATATTGACCTCAGTGCAGAGGGCGGCCAGATCATGCATCGCGTTACCCGGCACGCGGTTAAGCGGCGCATGGGGGTTTTGTTTATTGAGCGTAAGACGCGCAAAGCCGGCACTAGTATCGATGAAAGTGGCGATACGGTACCGGTGTATGAAGAATACTACGATAAACGCATTATCAACCTGGCAACTATTCAGTCGGCTCTCGGTGCGGCGTTTCGAATTACCGGGCTTGATTCCCAGGCCGAGTCTGCCGAGCTTGCGTTGTTGTTGCGTGCGGGCGCGTTGGCGGCACCGATGCGCTTTATCGAAGAGCGTACGATCGGGCCTTCACTGGGTGCAGAAAATATCGCACTGGGGGTAAAGTCGGTAGTGATAGGCCTGGCGCTGGTCGTTGTATGTATGCTGGCGGTCTACAAGGTTTTCGGTTTTGCTGCGAATATTGCGCTGGCCGTGAATATGATTTTAATTGTTGCGGTGATGTCGATTCTTGGTGCAACGCTCACTTTGCCTGGCATTGCCGGCATCGTGTTAACCGTGGGTATGGCGGTAGATGCGAACGTACTTATATTTTCCCGGATACGCGAGGAACTGGTGAGCGGCGCCAAGGCACAAACCGCCATCAAGACCGGATTTGAAAGAGCTTTCGTGACTATTCGGGATGCCAACCTGACCACCTTGCTCGCCGCCATTATTTTATATGGCGTTGGCACAGGCCCGATTAAGGGTTTCGCGGTAACCTTGTCGATTGGCATTTTAACGTCGATGTTTACCGCCATCATGGGTACCAGGGCTATCGTCAACCTGATGTACGGTAATCGTCGCTCAGCAACTCTGCATATTTAACGACGAAAACAGCAGCGGAACAGCACATGCAAACAAATATTAACTTTATGGGTGCACGCAGGATAACGCAGGTTTTATCGCTGGTGTTATTAGCCGTAGCGATCTTCTCGCTGGCCACGCGAGGTCTTAACTTTGGCCTGGACTTTACTGGCGGCACGCTGGTGGAGGTGGGCTATGAGCCAGCAGTACCACTCCAGGAAGTGCGCGCGGCACTGGAGCAGAGCGGTTTTGAAAATAGCCAGGTCGTCAACTTTGGCTCCGAGAGCGAGGTGCTGGTGCGCCTGGGCCAGGCCAATACCGCAGATCTTGGTGACCGGGTACTGGCTACGCTGCGCGAGGCTACGCAAGCCAACGTTAACCTTAAGCGCATTGAATATGTTGGGCCGCAGGTCGGTGAGGAGTTGCGCGAACAAGGTGGCCTGGGTTTGTTGGTCGCTATTTTGGGTGTAATGCTTTACGTTGCGGTGCAATTCCAGTTCAAATTCTCGCTGGGTGCCGTGGCAGCCCTGATCCACGATGTCGTTTTAACGCTCGGTTTATTTTCATTGTTGCAGCTCGATTTTGATCTAACCGTGTTGGCCGCGCTGTTGGCCGTTATTGGCTACTCGCTAAACGATACCATCGTGGTGGCAGACCGGATTCGGGAAAACTTCCGCATGCTGCGGCGCGAAGAACCCGAAGCGGTAATCAATCGATCGCTCAATCAAACCCTGGGTCGAACCGTGATGACATCGCTTACCACTTTATTGGTGCTGACCTCATTGTTTGTTTTTGGTGGTGACATTATTCACGGTTTTGCGACCGCACTGATTTTTGGTGTTATTGTCGGCACTTATTCCTCTATCTTCGTTGCCTCCGGCATGCTGCTAACCTTAAAGGTTACCAAGGAGGACCTGATCGTTCCGGTTCCGGAAAACGCCGATGTCGACTCCATGCCCTAAGGCGCGTAGCTGTTGCCTATACTAAGATCAACGATAGCGCGCATGCGGTGCCAGTAGGTTTTCACATCGCGCCCTTTGCAAGATATTGAGATTAGTGCATGAGTGTTCCCAGCATAGCCCAGCGCAATGGCGCGACCGTTGTTTCAACATCGGTTACGCCCGCTTCCAGTTTGCAGATTCTTTCTCACCGCGAGGTTGAGCAACTCTACGATGCAAGCCAAACCGAGCTGTATAGTATTTTCCGGCAGTGTTCGCTCGCGGTAATTAACTGCGGCAGCGCTGAAGACGATACCAGCAAAGTATTGGAAGAGTACGCTGATTTCGACATTAGCATTATCCAGCGCGAGCGCGGCATCAAGCTCGAGATTGTGAATGCGCCCGCCAAGGCCTTTGTCGATGGTGAAATGATCCAGGGTATTCGCGAGCACCTGTTCGCGGTACTGCGCGATATTATTTTTGTACAGAACGAGCTATAT
>JABDNS010000095.1 GCA_013043705.1 Pseudomonadales bacterium | reverse complement strand
CATCTATATAGGGCCGAAAATCAGCGGCGGTCATCCACGCATCGTGTTCGCTTCTTATCGACGCAATAACAGGGTCGAAAATGCCTGGCTCAAACATATTGAAATGGCCGCTCTCGAGTAAACCCATCACTCTCTCGAAGTCTTTGTCGGCATCGATAATTGAAGAGGGGGAATAGTGCTTGTGCTGCTCGACAACCTCATCGGCTTTCAGCCCGAACAGGAAAAAGTTATCCGCGCCCACCGCGTCGAGTATTTCTATGTTCGCGCCATCATAGGTACCAATAGTTATCGCGCCATTCATCATGAACTTCATGTTGCCGGTACCCGAAGCCTCTTTGCCGGCCGTGGATATCTGCTCGGATAAATCAGCTGCAGGGCAAATTACCTCCATCGAGGTCACGCGGTAATTCGGCAGAAAAGCCAGGCGTAACCAGGGGCTTATCGAATGGTCGTTATTTACCACGCTGGCCACATTGTTAACCAACTTGATCAAGGTCTTGGCCATTGCGTAACCCGGTGCTGCTTTTCCGCCCAACAGTACGCAGCGCGGTTGAAGCCCGGCGGTTTCACCGCGCAGAATCAGGTCATAGCGGTGAATAACATGTAGCACGTTAAGTAGCTGACGTTTGTATTCATGAATACGTTTTACTTGCACGTCAAACAGCATGTCCGCATCAAACTGGACATTGCAATCATTGCTAACCAAATCCACCAGGCGTAATTTATTCTCGCGCTTTACTTTGCGCCAGCGCTTCGCGAATTTTTCATCTTCAACGATCGTGCGCAATTCTTGCAGGCGATCAAGGTCGGTGACCCATGCGCTCCCCAGCTTTTCGTTGAGTAGCGCCGAAAGCCCTGGATTGCAATGCGCCAACCATCGTCTTGGCGTTACACCATTGGTCTTATTGTTAAATTTCTCCGGCCACAAGTCGTAAAAATCCTTAAACAGGCCGCGCTCCAGCAAATCAGTGTGCAGGGCCGCAACACCGTTTACACTGTGACTTCCAACGATTGCTAGATGAGCCATACGCACAGCCGGCCACTCTCCTGCCGAGATGATTGACATGCGCTGCTGGCGCTCGCTATCGCCGGGCCAATGCCGGGCGAGCTCGCTCAAAAAGCGCGCATTGATTTCATAAATAATGTCTAGCAAGCGCGGTAACAACTGCCCAACCAGGCTTACCGACCATTGCTCCAGGGCCTCAGGTAGCAAGGTGTGGTTGGTATACGCCATGGTTGTAGTGGTGATAGCCCAGGCCTCGTCCCATTCCAGGCCGTGTTCATCTATTAACAGGCGCATTATTTCAGCCACCGCGATACTCGGGTGCGTATCATTCAGCTGGAATACGCTTGCGTTGGCAAAATCGGCAAAGTTTTCACCGTGCTGGCTTACCCAGCGGTGCAACACATCCTGGAGGCTGGCGGAGGCGAGAAAATACTGCTGCCGCAGGCGCAACTCCTTACCATTCTCGCTACTGTCATTCGGGTACAGCACCATTGTGATCTGTTCGGCAAGGTTTTTTTCTGCAACGGCTTCGGTGTAGCTGCCGGCATTAAATTCTGCAAGATTAAATTCATCTGTGGCCTGCGATTTCCATAGACGCAAAGTGTTAACCACGTCGTTACCGTAGCCCGGCACCGGCACATCATAGGGAACAGCCAGTACGTCTGCCGAATCAACCCAGCGCGCGCGCTGGATGCCGCTCGCGTCATTGTAAAACTCGGTTCGACCAAAATATTTTATAACACGCGTGTTTTCAGGGCTCTCGAATTCCCACGGGTTGCCATCGCGCAGCCAATGATCCGGCGACTCCACCTGGTAGCCATCACGAATGCGCTGGTGAAACATACCGTATTCGTAGCGAATGCCATAACCTGTAACCGGATAGCCCAACGTGGCGCAACTATCCAGGAAGCACGCCGCTAAACGACCAAGACCACCATTGCCCAGGCCAGCATCCCGCTCGGCATCACTAATATCCTCGAGCTCACAACCATACTCGTGTAGCGCCTCTCGCACAGGCGACTCCAGACCCAGGTTAGCAATCGCATTACACAGTGCGCGCCCCATCAAAAATTCCAGCGACAGGTAGTTAACCCGCTTACCCTGCTGCGTATCGTGCCGCGCTCGAGTTGCGCGCCAGCGCTCGACCAGCAGGTCGCGCACAGTGAATGCCAGCGCCGAATACAGATAGTGATGCTCCTCTTTATTTTCATCACGACCCAGCGTCAGGTTGACATGGCGCTTAAGCGTGTCCGCAATTTCCTCTACTTTCGGCGCCGCATTAACGGATTCTTTTTGCATTGTTTGGTTCATTTGTTTTATCCGTTCCCAGTATCAATAAAAATTGCCACGCTACGCGGTTCACGCACGACCCGGCCTGGTGCCAGGTCTACGTCAACAGCGCGACCATCCACGCTGCAGGTGTCTAGCAAACAACGCCACGCATTACTAATTGGTGTTGGTAAAGAAAATTCTTGCCTTTCAGCTGAATTGTTGAAAAGTATCAGGATTCTATAGCGATGTCCTGACTCACCGGTAGAATCGAGTAAGTAGGATAACGTGAAACGATGGTGCTCCTGCCAGTGCTCCTCGCGCATCTCACTGCCGTCGACGTTAAGCCACTCAATACTGGTATTTTGACCCTGTGGCGAATCATGAATATAACTTTTGTGCGCGAGCGCGGGATATTTGCGTCGAATGCCTATTAGTAGTGCAACGAAAGCCTGCAAGTCCTGGTCAGCATTTTCCCAGTCGCACCAGTTGATCTCGTTATCCTGGCAATAGGCGTTGTTATTACCCTGCTGTGTTCTGCCAAACTCATCTCCAGCCAGTAACATGGGAACACCTTGCGAGACAAATAGTGTGGCCAGGTAGTTACGCTGCTGTTGGCTGCGAATAGCATTAACCTGCACAGAATCGCTTGGGCCCTCAACACCGAAGTTCATACTGAGGTTGTCGTGATGGCCATCACGATTGCCTTCGCCATTGGCTGTGTTATGTCGCTCGTTATAACTAACGAGGTCTCGCAGCGTGAACCCGTCGTGGCTGGTAATGAAATTGATACTCGCATGTGGATTGCGCCCGGAACCCTCAAATATGTCGCTGGAACCGTGTAGCCTCCTCGCAAAAGTAGGCAGGATACCTGGCGTGTTGCGCCAGAATTTTTTTACCGTATCGCGATAGTCGTCGTTCCACTCACTCCATGGAGCGGGGAAATTTCCCAGCTGGTATCCTCCAGGACCGATATCCCAGGGTTCGGCTATAAGCTTGAGCCGCGACAGCACCGGGTCCTGCGCTATCGCTTGCAAAAATGTTGAACGCTGGCTAAAGCCATGCGGTTCACGGCCCAGTGTAGCGGCGAGATCAAAACGAAAACCATCTACGCCCATCACCTGCGCCCAGTAGCGTAGGCTGTCCATAACTAACTGCAGCACGCGAGGATGATCGATATTCAGCGTGTTACCGCATCCGGTATCGTTCACGTAATACCGCGAGCTTTCAGGCTGCAACCTGTAGTAAACAGCGTTATCAATACCGCGCATCGACAACGTCGGGCCGAGACGATTACTTTCGCAAGTATGGTTGTAAACCACATCAAGTATCACTTCAATGCCGGCATCATGCAGCCGGTCTACCATAGCTCGAAAGGCCATCACATCGGCGCCGCCAAGATATGCAGAATGCGGTGCAAAGAAATTCAGGGTGTTATAACCCCAGTAATTGCCAAGGCCGCGCTCAAATAAAAAATGCTCGTCGACAAAGCTGTGCACTGGCAGCAATTCAACGCTACTCACACCAAGGCTGCGCAGATAGTCGATAGTAACCGGGTTGGCGAGCGCGGCAAAAGTACCGCGCTCCGAGGCCGGTATCGCAGGGTTCTTCAGGGTGAATCCGCGCGTATGCAGCTCATAAATAACGCATTCAGCGCCGGGTATTTGCGGCCGCTGTACGAGCCCGGTTGATTGCCCAGCCTGCACCACGCACTTGGGAACCCAGGCTGCATTGTCGCGGGTATCGAAAGACAAGTCACTCTGCTCATCGCCGAGCCGATAACCGAAATGCGCGTCGCACCATTTAAAATCACCTAGCAATTGACGCGCGTACGGATCTATTAATAATTTATTGGGATTAAAACGATGGCCGGCTGTAGGATCGTAGGCACCGTGTACGCGATATCCATAAACCGTGCCCGGCTTGGCATCGGGAAGGTAGCCGTGCCACACGTCATGTGCCTGCTCCGGCAAGTCAACGCGCGCAAGCTGTTGCTCGCCTTTGTCGTCAAACAGGCATAATTCAACGCGCTCGGCATGTGCCGAGAAGAGCGCAAAGTTTGTACCCTCACCGTCGTAGTGTGCGCCGAGTTGATGCGGATCACCGGCCTGTATATCCAACTTGCTCATGTATTATCCTTTACCGGTTTCGCAGAGCAGAATTAGCGTGGCCAATGGGGGAACGCAGACTTTTATTTTGCAGGGCTGGCCGTCGAAAGACTCGTGCAATGCGTGCTGGCCACCGCTATTACCCTTGTTACTACCACCGTAAATACTGCTGTCGGTGTTCATAATTTCACGGTAGTAACCACTTTCGGGCACACCGATTTCGTAGTCGGAGTACGTGTTTGGCGTCATGTTTACCACCACCAGCGCGGGCTCAGCGCCATCCAGGCCAAAACGCATATAGGCGAACACGGACTGCTCGGCGCTGCCCTCCTGTAGCCAGCGAAAGCCATCCGCATCGCAGTCACGCTGGTGCAAGGCCGGTGCATCACGATAAATGCGGTTGAGGTCGGCAACTAACTGCTTAATACCGGCATGCGCTGCATGCTCGAGCAAATGCCAGTCGAGACTGCGATCATGGTTCCATTCATCGCGCTGCGCGAGCTCGCCACCCATAAACAATAATTTTTTCCCTGGATGAGAATACATAAACCCGAAGTAGGCACGAAGATTGGCAAATTTTTGCCAATCATCACCGGGCATTTTGGACAGCAAGGATTTTTTTCCATGCACGACCTCGTCGTGACTTAAAGGCAAAATAAAATTCTCGGAGAAACCGTACAACAGTCCGAAAGTCATCTCGTTATGATGAAACTTCCTGTGTATCGGGTCGCGCTCCATGTAGCTGAGCGTATCGTTCATCCAACCCATGTTCCACTTGAAGCCAAATCCCAAGCCATTCTCATCGACCGCTTTGGTTACACCCGGCCATGCGGTGGATTCCTCGGCGATCATCATTATGCCCGGGTGGTTAAAATAGGCTCGCGCATTCACATTGCGCAAGAACTCCATGGCTGCGAGGTTTTCACGTCCACCATGCTGGTTGGGAATCCACTCACCGGCTTCGCGGCCGTAGTCCAGGTAAAGCATGGAGGCAACGGCATCGACCCTAAGGCCATCGATATGAAATTCATCGAGCCAGTACAAAGCGTTGCTTAACAGAAAACTCACCACTTCCGCACGCGAGTAGTTGTAGATAAGCGTATTCCAGTCGGGGTGAAAACCCTGTTTTGGATCCTCGTGCTCGTACAGGCAACTGCCGTCAAAACGGCCCAGCCCATGCTCATCGGTAGGAAAGTGGCCCGGCACCCAGTCGAGCAATACGCCCAAGTCATTGCGGTGGCACTGATCGACGAAGTAACGAAACGCATCAGCATCGCCAAAGCGGCTAGTCGGCGCGTACAGGCCAATCGGCTGGTAGCCCCACGAACCATCGAAAGGAAACTCGCTAACCGGCATAAGCTGCAGGTGTGTAAAACCCATTTCAAGTGCATAGGGAATAAGCTGGTCCGCCAACTCCCGGTAGTCCAGGTAAGCGCCGTCGCGTTCTATGTTGCGTCGCCACGAAGCAAAATGTACTTCGTAGATTGACAAGGGCTGCTGGTATTGCTGCGATACATCGCGGCGCCGATTCATCCAGGCACTGTCGGCCCAGTTGTAGGCAGACACGGCCGCTACTTTGGATGCATTGGCTGGCGAGTGTTGCATCGCAAACGCGAAGGGGTCGGCTTTCAGCGGCAGCACCGTACCTTCGGCCGAAACAATTTCGTATTTATATACGCTACCTGCCTGTAGCGCGGGCACAAAAATTTCCCAAACTCCGGCAGCAGGGTGTTTGCGCATGGCATGACGCCTGCCATCCCAATGATTAAAATCCCCGACCACCGAAACCCGCGAAGCGTTTGGCGCCCACACTGCGAAGTTGACGCCGTCAACTCCGTCTACCGTAAGCGGATGCGAACCCAGGAAGTGATAGGCACGCTCCTGTGTTCCCTCGCAAAAAAGGTAGAGGTCGTTTTCATTGAGTTGGCTGGCGAAGCGGTAGCAATCTTCAATTTCCAGCTCGGCATCCGGATAAGACACCCGCAAAAAGTAGTGAAAAGGCTTTCTGCGGCGACCCAGCTTGCCCTCGAAAAAACCACTTTCATGCGTGCAATCAAGCACCGCAACATCCTTACCACTGTGCTTGTCAACTACAGTTACCGAGCTGGCGCCTGGTTGCAAGCAGCGTACAAGTAAACCGCTACCACCGGGTTGCCTATGCATTCCAAGCACCGAGAATATGTCGGCGTGGCGCGCATCAAGCAGCGCTGCAAGCTCATGCCTGTCGATACTCGTTTGTACCGCTTGCGTCATTGGATTCTTTCCTCATTTATCGCTGCAAACATTTGCCGGATATGCGAATCGGCAAAAATCGCGTCAATATTGTTGGCTTGCTTGCGGCGCCAGTTGGGATATTCCCTGTAGGTGCCGGGTATATTCAGCGGTTCTGTCATTAGCTGGGCATCTTCAAGCTGCAAAGACAGCAATCTGGAACTTGAGCGCGCGCAGGCTTGATGCAACGCGGCGCAAAGGCTGAAGTCGTACGGCTTTTCTTGTATCTGCAGATAATCGCCACGCCAACCTGCGGGTAGAAGATCATTACTTGCCAGCCACTCTAGCACCTTCACCCTGTCATCAGCGCGAACTTGTAAAGCGCAGCTCAATGCATCCTGTTCGGTTTGTTCGAGAAGTCCGAGCGACGCCTTCAAACGCAGGTCTTCTCCAGACCACCAGGCTGCCAATGTTGGTACATCGTGGTTGCTGGTCATAAATAATGTATCGACTGAATGCATTGCTGGATCGAGAAAAGATCCATCGCGCGCTCTCTCAAAATAGAAAAGCCTGTTATTGAATAGCGCACTGCTATGCATTGCATCGCGAAAAGCATCTTCAACTACACCCATGTCCTCGCCGATAACACAACACTGCTGCCTGTGACTTTCCAACCTCAGCAACGCAAACATATGCTCGAACGGGTAATAGACATAGGCACCTTCCGGTTCACCTGCGAGACACCACCACAGGCGCATTAAACCCATAACGTGATCAATGCGCAGCCCACCTGTACTTTGCATATTTGCGCGCAGCAAATCGATAAAATGTGCATAACCTGTATCACGCATTGCGGTGGGTCGAGGCGCCGGCAACGCCCAATTTTGACCAAGCTCGTTGAACGCATCTGGCGGTGCGCCAATACTTGCTGTTTTGCAATACAGGTGCTCGTTGCAATGCGTTTCCGCACCGCCAACTGCCGCCCCCACTGCAAGGTCACCGACCAGGCCGATCGACATGCCGCATTCAAGGGCAAAATGCTGGCAAGCCTGGAGCTGCATACGAGCCAGCCACTGCAAAAATATTTCGAAGTTTTCACTCGGCGAAAACTCCAGTTCTGGCAGCGGGTGCGCAGCGGCATGCCTCGCGAAATCCTGTAGTGCCTGCGACTGGCCCTGCACAAAGCCCTCGTACTGAATAGCAATTTTACTTTGCACTTGGTCCGTGCGACTGACGAACCAAATAAATAAATCGTGCAGTTCTGCAAGTTTTAGCTTAGCCACATCCTTGTAGGCAACATGTGGGGCTATACGCAGCAATTCGAGCTGTTCTTGCTTCGCTACGTCATCAAAATGCTGCGCAAGTTCGTTGGCACCAAGCGCTGCAGCGGCATCTGGTAGGCTAATGTACAGCGGGTTCAAAAACCTGCGATCTGAAGCACTGTAAGGGCTGGCGAAGTCTGCAGCCGAAAAATTTGGCGCATGCAGCGGGTTGAGCAACAAAAAATCTATGCCTGCGTCGGCACTGTAACGGGTTAAGGCCTTGAGATCTGCAAAATCGCCGATGCCCCAATTTGTCTCGGAGCGCAGTGTATAGAGATGACAGCTGATACCCCAACTACGCTTGGCGGCCGGTTCAGCCTCAAGCGCGCAAGGTTTATAACAAGCAGCGGGGCAGACCGCTAAGGTCGACTCGGCTGTCGCATCGTCTACCGCAACAGACAAAATATAGTAGCCAGCCGATACAACACCGACTGGAACCGCATAAGCGGCATAGCGTGTGTCCTCTATACGGTATTCGCCAATCTCGTTAAGCTCGGAGATCGCAGCCGTACCGCTTTGTAAATCACCCTGCTCGCTGGTTAATATCCAACGTACGGCTCGCTCTCGTAGCGTATCGGGCAGGCGTACTTCAAAATGAACATTATCGCCTGCCGCCGCTATTTGCAGTGGCTGCAAGAACTGTGTCCACGGCTTGGCATCAAGATCGAAAATTGCAGCATCGACTCTGGCTGGATTATCCACGGCAATATCCATCGCGCGCGCGCAGGCAATCCTCGACCGCAGCGAAATTTCCCGGCTATGGCCCGAAAAGTCGTAGTACTCCCGCCCTATACCGGTGAGATAAAAAAGCTTTTCCAGCGCTTCCAAGCTAATCCCCCCGCGGCTATGATAAATACGTTGGCGACACCCACAATACTTCGCCCATGACGCGCTTGCATTGCAGAAAATTGGCTCCCGGCTTTGGCCGCGCACGTAGAAAGAGCAACCATCTCCAGGCTGTTTTTTGATCAAAAATAATCTAGTAGGGCAGGTTAGCACAGCCGGCGCTGCGGTTAACGGAAGCTGCGCCTAGAGGTGTTAAAGCCGCGACAGCCTACTCTACCGCTTAAATAGCATTAAAAAAGAACCAGCTTTAACAGACATGAGAGGCTAGCGAACCCTTGAATCTACTGGCGTTATACGGCCTCTGCATAATCGGCTTGGTTACCGCCTGGCTGCTCGGCAGGCGGGTCCGTGCATGGTGGAAGGCCCGAAAACGCAAAGCACTCTACCGCAAGCCCTTTCCGGAACAGTGGCAGCATATATTACAGCAGCACTTTGCGCTCTATCGATACCTGCCAGAAAACTTGCGACAAGCCCTGCATGCCCGCATCAACTATTTTATTGCCAGCAAAAAATTTGTCGCTCGTGGCAGCATGCTCATAGACGATAAGGTGCGCGTTAATATTGCAGGGCAAGCCTGCTTGTTGGTATTGGCCGAGGAAGGCGAAATTTACCCAGGCTTTAGAACCATTATGGTCTATCCCGATACATTTTATAGCGACACGAACCAGCAAGATGGCGCGGTGGTCTCGCATCAGCGCAGGCATCGAGCGGGAGAGTCCTGGCACCGCGGCCCGGTAATCCTGTCCTGGGGGGATGTGCTTCGTGGCGGCGCCAATGAAGATGACGGCTTCAATGTGGTTATGCATGAGTTCGCGCATAAGCTCGACGAACAAAATATGGCGGTTAATGGCCAGCCACTTCTGCGCGAGCACTCACACTATGGCGAGTGGGTCCGGATACTGAATAGCGAGTACGCAGCCTTTTTAAGGCGCGTGGAAAGGCGGAAAAACAAAGTAATGGATGCTTATGGTGCAGAATCTCCGCCGGAATTTTTTGCGGTAGCCACCGAAAGTTTTTTTGAAAAATCGATAGCAATGCGCGATCGCCTGCCAGATTTATATGCACAGCTACAGCGTTTTTACCAACTGGACCCGGCCAGCTGGCAAGACACGACAGAAAAAAGCCATAGCGAATAGCTAAGCAGCCGGATATTCTTTTTGCAGCCGACCGAGCGCTTGAAAAAATTCGGTGCGCACAGTATCGATAATCTCAGCGACTGGCCTGACCTCATTGATACGCCCACAGACCTGGCCTGTCAACGCAATACTGGCTTCCATGTCGCCGCCAAAATAGAGCTCCTTAATATTTGCCAGCTGCTCCAGCATGCTTTTATCCGGCGCAGCAAATTCCAATGCATTGCTGCGTTCGGTGCGCAGCGCACGAAGCGCAGGAGACGATTGCCTGCCCAGCATCAGGGTGTCGGTTTCCTTGGCGTTCACGATGGCGTGCTTCCAATTATCGTGCACCGGCGACTCTGCAGCGGAAACCATACGCGTGCCCATTTGCACAGCCTCGGCGCCCAGCGCGAATGCCGCCAGCATACTGGCGCCATCGACAAATCCGCCCGCCGCAATAATTGGCACCTCAACTTTTTCGCGAACCAGTGGCAGCAATACCATGCTGGCTACATCGCGCGGATTTTTAAATCCGCCGCCCTCACCGCCTTCAACTACCAAACCGTCTACGCCGCAATCTACCGCTTTTAACGCCGCATCCAGCGTTGGCACAACATGAAATACGGTGAGGCCGGCAGCCTTTAGCGTTGAGGTATATTTTTGCGGGTTACCCGCCGAGGTGGTAACAAACTTCACACCTTGCTCAACAACAAAATCAATAATTTTAGGGTCGCGCACAAAAGCTTGCGCGATGTTAACGCCGAACGGCTTGCTCGTCAGTTCACGCATTTTTTTTATTTCATGCCTGATGTTGTCGAGCTCGCCAGATGACGTTTCAATAATGCCCATGCCGCCAGCGTTTGACACCGCTGAGGCCAGCTGTGACCTGGCTATCCAGCCCATAGGCGCCTGCACCAGCGGCACTTCTACGCCCAGCATTCGTGTAATGCGATTATCAAACTTCATACTGTGCTCCCAGGGTTTTTATTTACCTACCAACGATCGCGCAACGACTTCTTTCATGATTTCCGAGGTGCCGCCGTAAATGCGCTGCACGCGCGCATCCGCCCAGGCCCTGGATATCGGGTACTCACTCATGTAGCCATAACCGCCAAATAGCTGGAGGCATTCGTCGATAACTTCGCACTGCATTTCCGTGGCATAAAGCTTGAAGGCGGCAGCGACCTCTGGTGTTAGCTGGCCGTTTCTGTAGGCCGCAAAGCACTGCTGCATAAAACTGGTATTGGCCATGATGCGCGTGTGCGCTTCTGCCAGCTTAAAGCGGGTATTCTGTAACTTGGCCAATGGCGCACCGAAAGCCTGTCGCTCCTGCACATAGTCGATGGTCCAATCCAACGCGCCACGCGCTGCACCCACTGCAAGAACACCAATAATCATGCGCTCACGGGCAAGCTTCTCCATCATCATGCCAAAACCCGCGCCCTCCTCGCCGAGCAATGCATCGTGCGGTACCAGCAGGTTTTCGAAAAATAGCTCGGAAGTGTCGGCGCATTTGTGACCGACCTTGGCCAGGTTGGAGCCCCGTGAGTATCCTGGCAAGCTCGCGTCCACCAAAAACAAGCTGGTACCGCGAGCGCCCGCACCTTTATCTGTCTTTGCGGCCAGCAATAGCATATCGGCGTGCTGGCCATTCGATATAAAAATTTTTGAACCGTTAATCAGGTAACCGTTTTCAGTGCGCTGTGCACTGGTTTTAATATTGGCCAGGTCACTGCCGGCATTGGGCTCGCTCATTCCTATGGCCGTGACAATCTCGCCGCTAACCATACCAGGCAACCAGCGCTGCTTTTGCGCTTCGGTGCCAAAACTAACCAGGTAAGGCGGCACAATATCGTTATGCACCTGCAGGCCACCGGTAAATCCGGTAAAACCGGCATATCCCAGCTCTTCAACAATGGCGAAAGAAAATTGAGCGGGGACGCCGTAACCACCGTAGGCCTCGGGTACATCTACACATAACAAGCCGGCATCGCCAAGCTTGTTGAACAATTCGCGAGGCACCAGTCCGTCAGACTCCCATTGCGCATAGCAGGGCGCCATCTGCTCGGCACAAAATCGTCGTACCGTGTCCCTGAATAACGCTAGTTGCGCTTGCTCCTCCGCATCGATACTAAAGTCGGCGGGGCTATGGCTAAGACGTTCTGCTTGCATAAGTAAATCTCTCCGTTTGCCAGCTAGGTTATCGCATACGCGAAGGCGGGCGATTATGCGCGGCTGGTATGAATTATCTGGCTGGCAGTCTTCCGCTACAAGTGCCAAAACCACAGTGCTTTGCAATTTATTGCCTGTGAATAGCGGCGTAGATGAAAGTCAACACTCACCTATTACTTGCCCAACGCAGGCTAGTGCTGAGCCTGCTGCTTGAATTGCCAGGCAACAAACCGAAGCTTGCTGCCCCAATAACAAACAAAAGTAGTAGAAGTAGCAGCAGCCTTATAAATAATTGCTATATGTAAGCGCGCGTCAATGCTGGCAGGGTCAGCGTTGTGGTTTACCGTATTTTACAAAAGTTCCCGGCACGCGCGGCAGATTACACACACTAAAACAAAAAACAAACTAAACAGTTGGCCGATATAAGACTATCCTTAAAGAAGCGAAACCCGCTTTTTATTCAGGGCAAGCCAAGTGATCGCGCACCGCGTATAACGCAGTGCGCGGATGTAGTACGCAGCCACAAAAACACTCAAGAGCCTCAGACAGGCCGCACACAAGGCAAGGTGACCACGATGAGTATTTTTAATCACTACCAGGAGCGTTACGAAACCACTCAAGAGGAAGAGATGAGCTTGCAAGATTATTTGCAGCTCTGCAAACAAGACAAATCTGCTTACGCGAACGCCGCCGAACGACTATTGCTGGCGATTGGCGAACCCGAAACAATTGATACGGCATCGGACCCCCGCCTGAGCCGTATTTTTTCCAACAAAATTATCAAGCGCTACGAGGCCTTTCACGACTTCTTCGGCATGGAAGAGGCGATTGAAGATATCGTTTCTTACTTTCGCCACGCCGCACAAGGGCTCGAAGAGAAAAAACAAATTCTGTATTTACTTGGCCCGGTAGGCGGCGGTAAATCTTCACTGGCAGAAAAGTTAAAAGTGCTAATGGAGAAAGCGCCCATCTATGCGCTAAAAGGTTCTCCGGTATTTGAATCGCCACTGGGATTATTTGACCCGCTCGAAGACGCCAACATCCTGCAGGAAGACTACGGCATACCCGAACGCTACATCCAAACCATTATGTCGCCGTGGGCGGTTAAACGACTGCACGAATACAACGGTGATATCAGCCAGTTTCGCGTTGTGAAACTTTATCCTTCACGGCTCGACCAAATTGCAATTACCAAAACCGAGCCCGGCGATGAAAACAACCAGGATATTTCATCGCTGGTAGGCAAAGTCGATATTCGCAAGCTCGAAGATTTTCCGCAGAATGATGCCGATGCCTACAGCTTTTCCGGCGGACTCTGCCGTGCCAACCAGGGCATGATGGAATTTGTCGAAATGTTCAAGGCACCGATCAAAGTGCTGCACCCGCTGCTTACCGCTACCCAGGAAGGCAACTACAACAGCACCGAAGGGCTTAGCGCGATTCCGTTTGATGGCGTTATTCTTGCGCATTCAAATGAGTCGGAGTGGCAGTCTTTCAAGAACAACAAAAATAATGAAGCATTTATCGACCGCGTTTATATTGTCAAAGTCCCTTACTGCCTGCGCGTATCCGATGAGGTTCGCATTTACGAGAAGTTGTTGGTGAACAGCTCCTTGAGCAAAGCGCCTTGCGCACCCGATACGCTCAAAATGTTGGGCCAGTTCAGCATACTTTCCAGGCTTATCGAAGCCGAGAACTCAAACCTGTATTCAAAAATGCGCGTCTACGATGGCGAGAGCCTGAAGGATACCGACCCGAAAGCCAAGAGCATGCAGGAGTACAAAGACTCAGCCGGTGTCAATGAAGGTATGGACGGCCTGTCTACGCGTTTTGCGTTCAAGATTCTTTCCAAGGTGTTTAATTTTGACCCAACGGAAGTAGCGGCCAACCCGGTGCATTTGCTTTACGTGCTAGAACAACAAATCGAACAGGAACAATTTAATGGTGATCTTACTGAGCGCTACCTGAATTTTATCAAGGAATACCTTGCACCTCGCTACGTGGAATTTATCGGTAAAGAAATCCAGACAGCTTACCTGGAGTCATACTCCGAGTACGGCCAAAATATTTTCGATCGCTACGTAACCTATGCCGATTTCTGGATCCAGGACCAGGAGTATCGCGATCCGGAGACTGGCGAATTGCTGGACCGCCCTGCGCTGAACGAGGAGCTGGAAAAAATCGAGAAGCCCGCGGGCATTTCCAACCCGAAAGATTTTCGTAACGAAATCGTTAACTTTGTGCTGCGTGCACGCGCCAATAACGACGGTAAGAATCCGATCTGGAGCAGCTACGAAAAACTTCGCACCGTTATTGAGAAGAAAATGTTCTCGAATACTGAAGACCTGTTGCCGGTTATATCTTTTAACGCCAAAGCCTCAGCGGAAGACAAGAAAAAGCATACCGATTTTGTCAGCCGCATGGTTGAGCGCGGATACACCGAGAAGCAGGTTAGGCTGCTGTCGGAGTGGTACTTACGGGTAAGAAAATCACAATAGCCTGAAGACCGGGAAAGCGGCGGTGCCTTGCAACGGCACCAGCCGTGATGTGGAGAGCCAGCATGGCCTACCTGATCGATAGACGACTGAACGGAAAAAACAAAAGTGCGGTCAACCGACAGCGCTTTTTGCGTCGCTATCGCAAACATATCAAGGAAGCGGTGGCCGATGCCGTAAGCAGCCGCTCAATTACCGATATCGACAGCGGCGAAACAATCACCATTCCCAAGGGTGATATTGAAGAGCCGGTTTTTGGCCATGGCCCCGGCGGCAAACGCTCCATCGTGCATCCAGGCAACAAGGAATTTGTTGCCGGCGACCAGGTTGAAAGGCCCAAGCGCGGCAAAGGCGGCGGCGCGGGTGGTAAAGCCAGCAACCAGGGCGAAGGCATGGACGACTTCGTTTTCCAGATTACCCAGGACGAGTTCCTGGATTTTATGTTCGACGAGCTCGAGCTGCCCAACCTGGTTAAAAGGCAGCTAGCTGGCACTGATTCATTCAAATACCGCCGCGCCGGTTTTTCCACGGTTGGCACGCCCAACCAGATCAATATTGTGCGTTCGCTAAAAGCAGCCAATGGCCGGCGCATAGCGCTTGGCGCTTCCAAGCGCCGCAGGCTTAAGGAGCTGGAAACACAGCTGGCTGCAGAACAAGCCGAAACATCGCCCAACGAGTTCAAGCTGCTGCAGCTCGATGAAGAAATTAGCGAGCTTAAATCGCGCCTAAAAAAAATCCCTTTCCTGGATGACTTCGACATCCGCTACAACATGAATGTGAAGGAGCCACAGCCTACCTCCAAGGCAGTGATGTTTTGCATTATGGATGTGTCCGGCTCCATGACCCAGGACGTTAAAGATATTGCCAAGCGCTTTTTCATTTTATTGTACCTGTTCCTGCAAAGGAACTATGACCATATCGATGTGGTTTTTATCAGGCACCACACCAGCGCCAAGGAAGTTGACGAAGAAGAATTTTTCTATAGCCGGGAAACCGGCGGCACCGTTGTTTCAAGTGCGTTGAAATTAATGAAAAGTATTATGCAGGCGCGCTACCCCGCTTCGCAGTGGAATATCTACGGTGCGCAAGCATCGGATGGAGACAACTGGAAGGATGACTCCAGCAGCTGCTTTGATTTGCTAAGCAACGACATCATGCCCGAATTGCAGCACTATTCTTACGTGGAAATAACACCCAACAAGCACCAGGCACTTTGGTACGAGTACGAACAAGTTCGCAACCAGTTTGAAGAATCTTTTGCATTACAACAAATCACCAGCAACGCCGATATCTACCCGGTGTTTCGTGAACTGTTCCGCAGGAGGCCGGCCTGATGGCAGGCGCCGATCGAAAACCGATCTCTACCGATTCCGAGTGGAGCTTCGAACTGATAGAAGAGTACAACGAAGTAATTGCCGGCATTGCTGCCGACTTCAGGCTTGAGACCTATCCCAACCAGATTGAGGTGATTAGCTCCGAGCAAATGATGGACGCTTATTCCTCTTCGGGCATGCCGCTTTTCTACCATCACTGGTCTTATGGCAAACAGTTTTTGGGCATACAAAATAATTACCAGCGCGGCCAGATGGGGCTGGCTTATGAAATCGTTATTAATTCTAATCCCTGTATTGCCTACCTGATGGAAGAAAACACTATGACCATGCAGGCGCTGGTTATCGCGCACGCCTGTTATGGCCATAATTCTTTTTTCAAGGGCAACTACCTGTTCCAAACCTGGACCGACGCTGACTCCATCATCGATTATTTGTTGTTTGCGCGAAACTTTATCGCCGACTGCGAGCAACGCCATGGCCTGCAAGCTGTAGAGTTATTATTGGACTCGTGTCATGCACTGATGAACTATGGCGTAGACCGCTACAAGCGCCCCCACCCGATATCCACTGCCGAGGAAAAACTGCGCCAGAAAGAGCGCGAAAGACTACTACAGGAACAGGTTAATGACCTGTGGCGAACCATTCCTGGCAAGCCTGGAGAAAATGCCGAACTGCAGGCCGCGCCGTTCCCGAAAGAACCGCAGGAAAACCTGCTGTACTTTTTAGAAAAGAATGCACCGTTGCTCGAACCGTGGCAGCGCGAAGTGGTGCGCATTGTGCGCAAGGTGGCGCAGTATTTTTATCCACAACGTCAAACCCAGGTGATGAACGAGGGCTGGGCGACATTTTGGCACTACACAATACTGAACGAAATGTACGATCGCGGCCTGGTTACCGACGGCTTTATGATGGAGTTTTTGCAGTCTCATACCAGCGTAATTTACCAGCCGGATTTTGATAGCCCGTATTATAGTGGCATCAACCCCTACACGCTGGGCTTTACCATGATGCAGGATATACGTCGCATCTGTGAGGCGCCAACCGAAGAAGACAAGCGCTGGTTTCCTGAATTTGCCGGCAGCGATTGGCTGGACACCTTGCATTTTGCGATGCGGAATTTCAAGGACGAGAGTTTCATCCAGCAATATTTGTCGCCAAAAGTGATTCGTGACCTGAAACTGTTTTGCGCGCTCGATGACGACGAACAGTCAACTATAGAAATTATGGCGATACACGATGACAGTGGCTACAGGGATGTGCGCGAACAACTGGCGGGGCAATACAACCTTGGCGACCGTGAGCCGAACATACAGATTGTGAACATCGACATTCGTGGCGATCGCTCTATGCACCTGCAGCACCGTCAGCACAATCGCAAACCGCTTGACCAAAGTACCGAGGAAGTGCTCAAGCATCTGCATCGCCTGTGGGGCTTTGATGTGAAGCTTGATTCTGTGTGGCAGGGTAAAACCACCAAAAGCTACTCTTGCCCTTAACGCCAGGCAATTCAACCCGCTAAGAAACAACTCCGGCGAGCTACCAGGCTCATGCGTTTACGCCTTGCCTGCTCGCAGTGATATCACGCAGAATGCCGCTTAGCTGCAAACCCCCGCCCTGCTTGCGGTTGCTTGATGCAGACATTACGTACCATCGGAAATCCCGCGTTCGCGGATCGACACAGCGAATCTCCCGATTCAGGTCGCGCTGCGTAGCGCCATCACTATCACCGAAGCTATCGCCAACACAGGGAGAAACAAGCTTTAGTAACTGTGCCTGCCAGCTCATCGCGTCCAACGATTCTAGTTCCGCAGCGTTGAGCTTCTGCGCACGATCACCCTGCCGTGAACCTTCGAAGTATCTCAACAGGCCCGCGTCAGCATCGAAGTGCCACTGCACGGAAATTCCTGCGTTGCCGAGTTGCGCCAACGCGCGCGACCACGCGTGCTTCTCAGCAGCCTGCTTCTGCAGCCTAGTATTCATGCCGGCTATTTGAGCTTGCTTGTTTTGAAAATCTTCGATTAAGGCATAGGTTGAATCGCGAAAAACCAGCACAGCAAACAGATTAAAACATAAGACTACTAACGCCATTTGAACGCCAGTCCAGGCAACATTGGGGTCTCGCATATCAATAACGGTTTGCCAGTGCGCGTAACCCATATAGGCAACCAAAGCCAGCATAGCGGTGGCAGCTAGCCAAAGAAAAATCATCGGCTTGCCACGCGCTAGAATAGTCACCAGAAAAAGCACCGCTGACAGACCTACGTAGAAGCCCAGCGACACGCCCTTTTGAAACCACGCCAAAGCAAAAACCATGTACAGTAATGTGCACAGCACCAGATTGATGCCAATTTCAATACGATTAAAAAAGAGAACCAATGACGCAGCTGTGGCGTGCATGAAAAAACAGGTTACAGCAATGAAAACCACGGCACTTTTACCCGTATAGCTTTCTATCATGATCACTGGCAAGCAAGTGATCATGCTAATCACAGCAATACAAAAACTGGTGCGAACCCTGAAGTCCTGGAACGCATTGCCGAAGTAAAATGCGCGCCGCAAGATATTAAGAAGCCGGCTGCTTGGATGGGCTCGACTGGGGCGTGCTTCAGGCAAACCCACATTCTCTGGCATGTCCTTTCTGTAAGTGGCCATTTATTACCTGCTACGTCGCTTCTCGTCGGTGATATCAAGAAGGGTGCCAACCACTTGCGTACCTGTATCCAGAAAGTGAGTCTCTGCTGTAACCGCATACCAGCGCAAATCACCTGTAAGCGAATCTACACAACTGATTTCACGGGCCCATCGTTCGGTACCATTTCCAGCTGCAACAATGGCCTGGTATATTTTTGCCTGCCAGCTTTGCGGGTTCATTTTTTCCAAATGAGAGTCTTCCAATACCGCCGGCTCTGCAGCACCACTGCCAGAGGCGGCCACATCTGTATGCTTCAGCTGGCCGGCCTTCGCGTCGTAAAACCAGGCGATCGCGAAGCCGGTATCATGAATATGCCCCAACACCCGGGTCCAGGCGTGCTTTTCGTCAATGGTCTGCATCAGCGTATTGTTAAGGCGCGATACTTCATCTTGTTTGGCGTTGTGATCTAATAGCAAATCGCGAAGCGAATCGCGAAACACTATTACCGTGAGGAGATTAAAAAACAGGATAATCAACCCTATGCGAATACCACCGCTAGCGACGACAGGGTCGGTCATATCGATAATGGTTACCCACTGGGTATGACTCAAATAGGCCGCGACCGCGAACAATGCGGTGCAAGCTAGCCAATAAAAAACCGCTAGTGTTTTGCTTGCCAGTATACTGGCCAGAAATATGATCGCCGGAACGCCAACATAGAACCCCAGCGTTTCGCCTTGCCTGATGAATAGTAAGCCCACCATCATTGTGCTTAAGGTAAGCAAAACAATATTCACAGCAAGTTCGACGCGTTGGTACAGCAACACGGCACCAGCGGCTGCAACCATTGCCGCACCACCTAGTCCGGTAACCATAACCAGCGCAATATTGCCATTTAATAGGTCAACGACAAGCGTGGGAAGGCAAAGCAATATTGCAGCTGCCGCTACGCAAACAACCAGGCGCGCGCGAAAATCCAGGAATGAATTACCGCTGCTAATGCTTTGCTTCAGATTTTGCAGTAAGCGATTGGGCCGCTGGTGAGCAAAAATGCTGGCTAGCTGTGCGTGCTTATCTGCCGCCGGGGTTCCCATATTGACTCGTCCTTGCCCTTCTTTTTTAGCAACGAAGCGATTGCACTGCAATGACAACCGGCTTTGCGACACACGATTTATTAATCACATCGAATATTATAGCGGAGAGGCTTAAAGATGCTTGGCCAACAAGTCATTGTGCACGATTGTTTCGCTGCGATCGGGCCCCGTTGAAATAATGTCAATCGGTGCGCCGACCAGGCTTTCCAGCCTGGTGATGTAATCGCGAGCCGCCTTGGGTAGGTCATCCAGCGATTTGGCGCCCTGCGTCGATTCACTCCAGCCAGGCAGCGTTTCGTAAACAGGAATTAACTCAGCAAAATGTTCGCTGTCGGTGTTCAGGCTTAGCGTCGCGCCATTCGCATCGGTGTAACCGGTACACACATTTATTTCCTGCAAGCCATCCAGCACATCCAGCTTGGTTAAGCAAATGCCGGACATACTGTTTAACTGCACCGCCCTGGCAACGGCGACCGCATCAAACCAGCCGCAGCGCCGCGGCCTTCCGGTAGTAGCACCGAACTCGTTGCCACGGCTGGCAAGGCGCTCGCCCACGGCATCGTGTAATTCGGTGGGAAATGGCCCGGATCCAACGCGGGTGGTATAGGCCTTGGTAATGCCAAGGATATAGTCAAAATGCAATGGGCCAACGCCGGTACCGGTGGCCGCCCCGCCGGCAGTTGTATTTGATGAAGTGACAAATGGATAGGTGCCGTGGTCTATATCGAGCAGCGAGCCCTGCGCCCCTTCAAATAAAATAGATTTGCCTTGTTCTCGCAGTTGGTGCAACAACGCGGTGACGTCGGTCATCATTGGCAAAATTTTATCTGCCATGGCCATCGCCTCATCAAAGGTTTGCAGCACATCAATAGCCGGCGCTTTGTAGTAGTTGGCCAGCACAAAATTATGATAGTCGAGCACGGTCGCCAGCTTCTCGCGAAACGCAGACGGATTGGACATATCGCCCAAACGTAAACCGCGCCGCGCCACCTTATCCTCGTAGGCCGGGCCAATACCCCTGCCGGTAGTGCCTATCTTGCCAGCGCCACGTGCTGTTTCGCGAGCCACATCGAGCGCAACATGATAAGGAAGAATTAGCGGGCAGGCAGGGCTGAGCCTGAGACGCTCTGCAACCGGTACGCCACGCTGCTCCAAGCCGGCAATTTCTTTTAGCAAAGCGTCGGGTGCCAGCACCACGCCATTGCCAATCAAGCAATTGACGCCATCATGCAAAATACCTGAAGGGATCAGGTGCAGAACAGTTTTCTCACCATCGATAACCAGCGTATGCCCAGCATTATGTCCACCCTGGAAACGAACTACGGCATTGGCTTTCTGGGTGAGCAGGTCGACTATTTTGCCCTTGCCTTCATCGCCCCATTGAGAGCCCAACACAACAATATTTCTATTCATTTTTTAACAGGTTCCGATATGGCCACGGCTTTCTAACTTAGGTGGCCTGCGCTGCATTGGCCACCACTGTCCAGGCGCCTTGCCTGGCTACAAGTTTGCGCTGATATTTGTTGGCAATGGTTTCCGGCACGCTAACCACGACTTCGCCGTTGCTGCGCAACTTTCGAATCGCTGCCCACAATGCCAAATCGTTATCGATAGGCGCAGCGATCGCATTGGCGTGCGCCAACATATCCTGCGCAGTACCGGCGTCACCCGGCGATGCGCACAAACAACGAATTAGCGCTTTAATGTCTGCGTTAAACCCGGTTGCCGGCCGCGCAGCACCAAACACGCTGCCAACCTCGTCGTAACGACCACCATTCGCCAAAGCCGTGCCATGGCCTGCTGTATACGCAGCAAAAACCAGGCCCGTGTGGTATGAAAAACCGCGCAGTTCGGTGAGGTCAAAATAAATGTCAACATTGTCGAAACGCGCCGCGACAACATCGGCAGCCTGCTCGAGCTCTGCTAGCGCCTGCAAAAAATCTTGTTCGGCTTGCGTCGAAGGCATGCAAAGCGCGGGCATTAACTTGCGCGCTTGTTCAAGTACGCTTTTATTGCCGCAAAGCAACGGCAAATGGCAAAGCGCATCTTGCAAAGCAGTGCTGCCAAAATGCTGGCTGGTTAACGCTTTCAGGTCTGCGCTGGATTTGCGCTGCATGGCATCGTTAATTTGATCCAGCGCATTGTCACCAAGCGAAGGTTGGGCGGCACGCATAGCCACTACAACGGCGCGATAAATACCCACGTGCCCCAAATCGAGTGTAAATCGCGGCGACTCAGCAGTGCCCTGCGTTTCCGCGCCCTGCTTACCTACCGCAGACAACATATCGAGCATCAGGGAAATGATTTCAATGTCGGCCTCGCCGCTGGCATCACCGTACAATTCGGCTCCTGCCTGGATCGGGCAGCGAGAACCAAACATCGACTTTGGCCGCGTGTGCATAACGCTGCCGGCGTAGCAAAGCCGATTGATGCCGCTGGCGCGCAGGCTGTGCGCATCGATGCGCGCGGCTTGCGGTGTAATATCTGCACGTATCGCCATCGGCTTGCCGCTGAGCTGGTCGGTCAGGCGGAAGCTCTGCAGCTCAATATCACTGCCAAGCCCAATGAGCAAAGAGTCGGTAAATTCTACCAACGGCGGCATCACCAGTTGGTATCCCCAGCTACGAAACAAGTCGAGTACGTTGCGACGCACCTGCTCGGCTTGGGCTGCTTCCAAGGGCAGCAACTCCTCCATACCCTCGGGAAGCAACCAGCGATCATTAGCTGTCATGATAGGCCCCGCTCGGCCGTGCTCAATTAATTAAAAAAATAAAGTAACGCTACACCAAGCAACATACTGGAAAGGCCGGTGAATCTAATTTGCCTGTCACTCAGCGTTGCCAGGCTACCCAGCGCCTCGCGCCAGGTCGACGGTGAGAGAAAGGGCAATACGCCTTCGATCACTAGCACCAGGCAGGCGGCCACAATCAATTCCTGGAACATAACTTGCCACCGCTCGCGCTAATACTTCGCCAAGTGTGCTATTTTCCGTCGACACTTTTTAGGTAACGGAAAAAGTCGCTCTTGGGATCGATCAACATGATGTCACCTTTATTGGAAAATGATGCCTGGTAGGCATTCAAGCGACGCAGGAACGCGTAGAACTCGGCATCTTTGCTGTAGGCTTTGGCATATATGGCCGCTGCCTTGGCGTCGCCGGCACCGCGGGTCTCTTCCGCTTCACGGTAAGCCTCTGCCTCGATGACTACTTTTTCGCGGTCGGCATCGGCACGAATTTTCTCAGCCAGCTCCAAGCCCTCAGAGCGATACTGCCTGGCCTCTTTTTCGCGATCTGCGCGCATGCGTTCGAAAACTGCAGAGCGCACTTCTTGCGGGAAGTCGATACGCTTTATGCGCACATCGATAATTTCCACCCCAAGCTCTCCCCTAGCGCTCTTATCCAGCCCCGCCGTGAGATTGAGGATCATTTGATCGCGCTCGCCAGAGACCACTTCATGTAAGGTTCTCGAACCGATCTCGTTACGCAAGTTATCGTTGACGCGATTGGCCAACAACGCTGTCGCCCTCGTTTCATCGCCGCCCGTCGCTTTATAGAAAGTGCCTACATCATGCACCCGCCACTTCACAAACGAGTCCACTTCAAGACGCTTTTTCTCCAATGTGTAAAAACTCGATGGTGGCGCATCCAGCGTCAACAGGCGTTTATCAACCTTACGGATAACATCGGCAAGCGGAAACTTCCAATGCAATCCGGGCGCAATGCCAGATTCGACCAATTCGCCAAAACGCAACTTCACCGCAGTTTGAGTTTCCATAATGCGATACAGGGAGCTGGATAGAACCAGTAACAGCAAGGCTACTATTAGTGCCATGCTAGAAAATCTATTAGACATTAGCGTCCCTCCGAGCGACGACTGCGCGATTGTTCACGGCGAAGTTGATCCAGCACTTCGCGTGCTATTTTGCTGGCCAACTCGGGCTGCGCCGAGGCACTGGTTTCCTGCGCACTACTTTGCGAGGCAAGCTTATCCAGTGGCAAGTACATCATGTTGTTGCCACCCTCTACATCGACAAGAATCTTGGAAGAGTTCTTCATCACCTGCTCTACAGCATCCAGATAAAGCCGTTCGCGCGTAACCTTGGGTGCTTTCCTGTATTCAATAAAAAGCTGGTCAAAGCGTTGCGCATCACCAAGTGCCTCAGCGATCAAGCGGTCGCGGTAGCCGATAGCTTCCTGCAAAATCCGCTGCGCTTTACCACGCGATTCAGGCACGATGCCATTCGCGTAGGCTTCCGCCTCATTCACGAAGCGCTCCTTGTCTTCCTTGGCCGCAATCACATCATCGAACGCAGATTTTACCGCTGATGGCGGCTCGGCCTTCAGAATATTCACCCGGGTAATCGCAATACCGGTTTGGTAACTATCGAGATAGGTTTGCAAGCGCTGCTTGGTTTCCTCGGCCATCAACTCGCGGCCATCGGACAGCACGTTGTTCGACTTGGTGCTGCCCACCACGTGTCGCAATGCGCTATCGGTGGCATGCTTCAAACTGGTGATTGGGTCCTTCACATTGAGTATAAAAGCCTTCGGGTCGGGGATGTTGTATTGCACTGAAATCGGCACCTCGACGATATTTTCGTCCTGGGTCAACATCAAGCCGCGCGAAGAATAATCCTGCTCCTGGGTAACCAGCACAGTAAAGCGCTGGTCGATCAAGAGCGGGTTCCAGTGTAGGCCAGGGCCAACTGTCTCGTGGTATTTACCGAGCCGCAAAATAACACCACGCTCCTTTTCATCAACCTGGTAGATGCCGGCAAACAGCCAGATCGCAAGCAGCACGACAACAGCCATGCCAATAACACCGGAGCTGATGCCCGGTCCACCACCGCTGCGACCGCCGCCGCCCTGGCCGCCACCGCCTTTGCCACCGAAGATGCCGCGGAGTTGATCGCGCATCTTGTTTAGTGCCTCATCGAGATCCGGCGGCCCCTGTTCGGGGCTGCTCCATGGGTCGTCGCGACGTTTGTCCTTGTCGCGGTCGTCACCGGAATTCATTACGGTGGTGTTGGAAGCCATGCACTACTCCAGGTCGAAAGTTTTGTTGGCGGCGGCGGTTGCAATCACTGTTTGTATAGGCCGCGCAAAGTTGCGCGCAAGTTGCTCTAAAATCCAGAGGGCGCCGGTGCCCAGCGGCGCCAGATTGTAGCAAGAAACGCCAGCCGGTTTTAAGCCGTGGGCAGGCTTTTACCCTCGGCTTGCAATATCCGCTGCAGCAACTTGCGACGGTGCGCCAGATTCAGCGTAACGCTGCCATCTTCGGCAATGTGCTCGCTTTGCACCGCACCCATAGCAAACAGCCTGGCGCGCAGCCGGGCATCACCAGGCGCCAGCTGCAACTCACCATTCCAGCGATCCTCGTCCAGCGCGGCTATCAAGGCCTCGCGTAATCGATCCAGGCCTGCGCCGGTACGAGCGGAGACAGTGACTCTGTCGCTTAAGCTGCCGGTATTTGCTGCCGGGTGATCACCTGCAGCCAGCGCTTCGCCGGGCCCAGCCGCTGCCGGAGCCAGCAGGTCGCTTTTATTCATCACACAAATGCACGGCAAATCCTCTGCGCCGATTTCTTCCAGCACGCGCTCCACGGCCACAAATTGCTCGCGCAAGTCTGCCGCAGAGGCATCAACAATATGTAACAGCAGGTCTGCTTCAGCCGCTTCGTCCAGTGTTGCCTTGAAAGCGTCGACCAACTGGTGCGGCAGGTTGCTGACAAAGCCCACCGTATCGGCCAACACCAGGCGCCCGAAGCCAGGCAGCTCCAGCGCCCGCATGGTGGTATCCAGCGTGGCGAACAGCTGGTCTTTAACCAGCACGGTCGACGCGGTTAACGCATTAAACAACGTTGATTTACCCGCGTTGGTATAACCGACCAACGCCACCGTTGGCAATTCCGCACGGTTTCTTGCACGCCTGCCCTGCTGGTGCTGGGCATCAATTTTTTGCAGGCGCCTGCGAATGGTCTTGATACGCTCACGCAACAAGCGTCGATCAGTTTCCAACTGCGATTCGCCCGGGCCACGCAAACCGATGCCGCCGCGCTGGCGCTCAAGGTGGGTCCAACCGCGTATCAGGCGCGTGGAAATATGTTCGAGCTGGGCCAGCTCAACCTGCAGCTTGCCGGCATGGCTACGCGCGCGCTGGGCAAAGATATCCAGGATCAAGCCAGTGCGATCGACCACTTTGCACTGCAGCACTTTTTCGAGGTTGCGCTCCTGCGAAGGACTCAATGAATGGTTGAACAGCACCACATCGATATCGTGCGCCGCCACCAGCTCCGCCATTTCTTCCACTTTACCAGCGCCAATCAGGTAGCGCGGCGTGGCATCGTCGCGGCGAGTGCTCTCCAGGTAAACCGGACTGACACCTGCAGCCCTGACCAGCTCGATAAACTCATCAACACTGGAATCGAGCGCATCGCGCTGCGGCCGGGTGAAATGACAATGCACCAGTAGCGCGCGCTCACCGGCCTCCGGCCGTTCAAAAAACAAGGCGCGAACTCAAGTAACGAACAGGCGAATACCCCGCAGGCGCTGCTACGCCCACGATGCCAATGCGATAATCAGGTTGCGCTGGCGAACTGCAAGCCGCAACTGCAGTTGCAAAATTTCCAGGTGCGGCGTGCAGCAACTACCGGCTGCCTAACCGTTGCCGGCTGAATCTTCTTCATCGCCCGGATGCTGCATCGGCAGCCGCACATTGCGACCTGGCACAACGGTTGAAACCGCGTGCTTGTACACCATCTGGCTAACCGTATTTTTCAGCAGGATGACAAATTGATCGAAAGATTCGATCTGGCCCTGCAGCTTGATACCGTTGACGAGGTAAATGGAAACCGGCACGCGCTCTTTGCGCAGCAGGTTGAGGTAAGGGTCTTGTAAACTCTGCCCTTTGGACATAGGACTCTCCCAAAAAAAGGGGTTGATAGGTGTCCGAAATAATCCCGGACCAATTTAAATGCCTGACAACGCGCCTCGACAAATTTCATCTGGGCCAATAAGACCCGGCTAACGACGCTGCTGACAATATAGGAACAACCTTGTGCTGCCAGAAGACATACGCTGCATAGACACCGCCGCTGCAAGCAAAACCGGTGAAGACCATCCAGCATCGCTGCAAAATGCAGCCCGAAAGCTGCGCGGCGGCGAATTATACCGCAGCGGCTCGGCATCATTACTGCAGTATTGACAACCATTGCTCGATTTTTGACACTTTTTGGCGCACTAATTCCGCTTTTGTGCCGGTTTCTTCAAAATTTACCGCCAGGCGCAGCAGGTCCGGCCACTTTCTAAGCCAGGTCAACTGACGCTTGGCCAACTGCCGGGTTGCCGCTATGCCGGCTTCGCGAAGCTGGGCGGCATCCAGCTCCGACTCCAGAAAGGCCCAGGCCTGGCGATAACCGACCGACCGCATTGAGGGCAAGTCGCGATGCAGACGGTAGTTTTCACGCAGCGTCCGCAGCTCATCAACCAACCCGGCTAGCAACATAGCGTCAAACCTTTGCGCTATACGCTGGTGTAGCGCCTGGCGATCATCGACCCACAACGCAATCTGCAGGAGCCGGTAAGGTAACGGCTGGTCGACCTGCATTGCTTGCAGCGACGACAGCGTTTCTCCGCTGGCGTAATAAACTTCCAGTGCCCGCTGGATGCGCTGCGAGTGATTGGGATGCAGTTTGGCCGCGGTAACAGGGTCGATGCGCTGCAGCTGCTGGTGCAACGCGGGCCAGCCTAATTCATGCGCTTCGCGCAATATTCGTTCGCGAATTTCAGCATCAGCCGTAGGCATATCGGCCAGGCCATCGCGCAGTGCCTTGAAATACAGCATGCTGCCGCCAACCAGCAACGGTATGTTGCCGCGCCCGCTAATCGCTGCCATTTCTGCCAGCGCGTCGCGCCTGAAATCGGCCGCTGAATAAGCCTGGTCGGGATCGCAAATATCGATTAAAGCGTGCGGTAATTGCGCTAAAAACTCGCGGCCAGGCTTGGCGGTGCCAATGTCCATACCGCGGTAGACCTGGGCGGAATCAACACTAATAACTTCCACCGGCAACTGCGCGGCGAGCGCCAGTGCCAAGTCGGTTTTGCCGCTTGCGGTGGGGCCGAACAGGAAGATAGCTGGCGGCATTGGCGCGGGTGACACCGTGTGTGAGGAACTTGCGCTGTTGGGCATTGCGCTTGACTAGCGGCCGCGCAAGAAAAGCTTGTCGAGCTCGGCGAGGCTCATTTGTGTCCAGGTTGGGCGGCCATGGTTGCATTGGCCGCTGCGCTCGGTGGCCTCCATATCCCTGAGCAATGCATTCATTTCAGGAATGGTCAGCCTGCGGTTCGCGCGCACCGAGCCATGGCAAGCCATGGTTGAAAGCAGGTCGTCAATATTGTTGGCAACCCGCTCACTGCTGCCGTGCTGAGATAAATCTGCCAGCACATCGCGCAGCAACTGCTCGGCATCGCAACCCGACAACGCAACCGGCACTTCGCGAAGCAGCAACAATTCTTCGCCAACGCGCTGTACCGCCAAACCCAAACGAGTGAGCAATTCGGTAGACGATTCGGCACGGTCGGCTTCGGCCTGGCTTACCTGAACCGAAGGCGGCACCAACAAGGGCTGCGACTGCATAGCCGAGGCAGCCCAGCCACGCTTCATGCGCTCGTAGGTGATGCGCTCATGCGCGGCATGCATATCGACGACCACCAGCCCGTGCGCGTTTTCGGCGAGTATATAAATACCCATTAGCTGCGCCAGCGCGTAACCCAGTGGCGGGATGTCCTCGCCTTGCTGCTGGCCATGCACGGCAACAGAATTTTCACCGCCCGCTGCGCCAAACAGGCGCTGCATTGCTTGCTGTCTTTTAATAGAGTGCTGAGCGGAATATTGCCCGCCGCCGCGTTCGGAAAAATTATTCGGCGCCCAGGCAGCTGCACCGTTGGCCTGGCTTGCGCTATCTGCAAACCCGGTAGCGCCCGACGATTGGTAATCGTCGGCGATGCGCTCAGCCAGCTGCAAGCCCGTCTGCTGTGGCGGCTGCGCGGAATCTGCCGCAGCCGCTTGCAGGTTGGCATCGACGCCGCCGGGGCGGACATCGGCCAGCACCCGATGCAGCTGGCGGTAAATAAAATCGTGCACGCGCCTTGCATCGCGAAAGCGCACTTCGTGTTTAGCCGGATGCACATTGACATCCACCTCGGCCGCATCCAGCTCAAAATACAAAACAAAGGCCGGGTGCCTGCCATGGTAGAGCACATCGCGGTAGGCCTGGCGCACCGCATGCGCGATGGTTTTGTCTTTAACAACCCGGCCGTTGACAAAAAAGTACTGCATGTCGGCCTGGCTACGCGAATATTCCGGCTTCGCAATCCAGCCTTGCAGACGATAGTTATCGACCGAGGTTTCAATGTGCAACGCGCTGTCGATAAAGGCCTGCCCGAGCAGGCGCGCCAATCGCTGCTCTCGGTCGATGCGCTGCCTACAGGCGCGCAGCGAATAAATCGCTTTGCCGTTGTGCACAAGCTCGAAGGCGCGATCAAACGCGGCCAGCGCGTTGCGCCGGAACACTTCTTCCAAATGATTGTATTCAGTTTTTTCAGTGCGCAAGAATTTGCGCCGCGCAGGCGTATTGAAAAACAGGTCGCGCACTTCAACCGTGGTTCCCTTCGGCCTGGCCACTGGCTTTAATTCCACGTCCATGTCTCGACCCGCGCAAGCCGCCTCCCAGCCCGCACCACTATCGGCGCTGGCATTGCTCAGCAAGCGCAAGCGTGAAACCGAACTGATACTAGCCAGCGCCTCGCCACGAAATCCCAGCGTTGCCACTGCATCCAGGTCTTCCAACGCAACAATTTTACTGGTCGCATGCGAGTCCAGTGCCAGCGCCATGTCGTCGCTATCGATTCCCTCACCGTCATCGCGCACCAACACGCGGCGCGTGCCGCCAGCCTCCAGCTCTACTTCTATTTTCTTTGCGTTGGCATCGAGGCTATTTTCAAGCAACTCCTTGAGCACCGATGCGGGGCGATCAACTACTTCTCCGGCCGCAATTTGATTGGCCAGGCGAGTGCCAAGTTTTTTTATTTTCGACATAGTGATACTCAGCGCGCGGGCGGAATCAGGATGACTTGCCCGACGCGGATCTTATCATTGCCGAAGCCGTTGTAGCTGCGCAGCGCCGCAACAGATATTTTGTTTCGCTGCGCCAACTCAGAGAGGGTATCGCCAGCGCGTACCTTGTATCGGGTTGCGCTGGCCGGACTCGCAGCAGCATTAGAGGCTAACTTGGGATTATTTTTTTGCCAGTACACTAGCGTACCCTCGCTGGCATGCGCCGCAAAATAGCGCTGGATGCCTGCCACCACAGCGGTGGCAACTTGCTGTTGGTGTTTGGCAGAAGATAGTCGCCGCTCTTCACTTGGGTTGGAAATAAAGCCGGTTTCAATTAGCACCGAGGGAATATCTGGTGACTTCAGCACAGCGAAGCCCGCGTGTTCAACGCCTCGCTTATGCAATTTCGACACGTCACCAAGCTGGCTGAGAATATTTTTAGCTACCCTCGCGCTGGCGTCGAGTGTTGCGGTCATACTCAGGTCGAGTAGCACGCTAGCTAGCATGTCGTCCTTGTTCGACAAATCTACGCCGCCGATGCGGTCGGCCTTGTTTTCAGAATCGGCCAGGAAGCGGGCCGATGCACTGGATGCACCGCGCTGTGACAGCGTATAAACCGAGGCGCCGCTAACTTTTTTATCCTTGAATGCATCGGCGTGAATAGAAAGAAAAAGATCGGCCTGGCTGCGCCGCGCCAGGTCGCGGCGCTTGCGCAAACCCACGTAATAATCGCCATCGCGCACCAATACCGCCTTGTAACCAGGCTGCGCGTTCAATAGCCGCTGCATCTTGCGCGCTATTTGCATAACAACATTTTTTTCCCGCACCCGCCTGGGCCCGGTTGCACCGGGATCTTCACCGCCGTGGCCTGCATCGATGGCAATCACCAAATCTCGCTTGCCATGCTCGCGACTGCTGGTTGCCAGCTTGACTGGCTCGGCATTCGGATCGTACAAATCGATAACCAGCCGATACCCATATTGCGCATTGGCTTGCAGCGCAAAAATTTCAGGTCGAAGCTCGCTATCGGCGTCGAGCACCAGGCGATAGGCACCGCCGGATCTTTCGGCACCTCTTATCCTGGCCAGCGGCGTACCCTGTAAATCGATGCTATTTAACTGCGTAGCCGAGCGAGCCTGCTCGAGATCAATCACGATGCGCTGTGGATCGGCAAGCGTGAAAAACCGGTGCTTGGCTGGCGCTGAAAGATCCAACACCACGCGCGTGTGATCGGGGGCGCGCCAAACACGAACTGCCTCAATACTAGCGGCCGCGGCGGCATAGCTCGCGGTGCCGGCCACGCCGAACAACATAGCCAGCAGAATTTGCAGCAAGCACAAAGCGCGAATGCAGCCTGCATTTAGCGGGCTTTTCGGCTGGTTTTTGATTGAGCTTTCCATTCAGTTTTTCATTTGGCTTTTCGTTTAACTTTTTTGAGCCGTTTCACGCCGGCCTGTTTTCGCGCGCTGCGCCTGTCTGTAACAACGGCCCGCCTGCTTTGCACTGCAACACTATCGCCTCGAGTAAACGCATGCCGACGCTGCCCTGCGCAATAAGCCGCAAACTTCGCTGGCCCATTGCTTCATTTAAATCGTGCTCTTGCGAACTAGACAACGTCGGCGAGTCGCCGAGCATAATGGTTAAATCGGGCAGTGGCACAATACCCTCGCCCCGCTCGGGCCACTCCAGCAAGCAAACGGCGTTGTGCTGGTTAAAATAATTATCGACACCAATATACTCAAATTCTTCCGCATCGCTGATACGGTACAGGTCGAAGTGATACACCGCGCAAGGCGATAGCGCGTAGGGCTCTACCAAAGTAAAAGTAGGGCTCTTAACCGCACCACTATGCCCAAGGCCGCGCACGATGCCGCGCGACATCGTAGTCTTGCCGGCGCCGAGGTCGCCAACCAGGTAAATAACCAGCGCCTGCCCGGGTAGCGCGCCGCGCCGATGCAATTCCAGCACAGCATTGGCAATGGCATTGCCCAGCGAAATTGTTGCAGACTCATCGGGCAACAAGCTTTCGAAGCTATTCTGGCCCGACTGCCCGGTCTGGCTTGTGCTATTGCTCATGTCAACGCCAAGCTAATTGGCGTTGGTTTTTTTGACCCGGCATCTAAGTCGCGGTAATTCATTTATACGCCGTTCATTTTTGCAGCATTGATTCCTGCTCCATTCATTCTTGCAACGACAGCAGCAATGATATCGCCGGCCAGCATGCCATACGCACCGTTTTCACTGGCCCAGTATTCACCGGCATGACCGTGCAGGCACGCTGCCAGCGCAGCACTATCGCCGCTGGACATGCCCTGCGCCATTAGCGCCGCCACAATACCGCTAAGCACATCGCCGCTACCGGCGGTTGCCAACACCGGGTGGCCATATTGGCAGAGACGGGTTTGATCCTGCGCAGCCACTATCGTTCCAGCGCCTTTTAAAAGTACATTTTTTTTGCTTTTATCGCGCAGCGCTTGTGCAAGTGAAAAACGATCCAGGCTGGTATCAACGCCCAGCCCAATTGCCAACCTTCGCGCCTCGCCAGGGTGCGGCGTAAGCAACGCCTCCGCAACAGGCATTAGCTTCGGCTCAGCGCTCACCAGGTTAAGTGCGTCAGCATCAACAACGGCTTTTACAGCGCTTTGCGCGGCGCGCTCGAGCAACTGCCGCGACCAGGCCGATTGGCCTAGCCCTGGCCCAATAACAACAACATCGGCACGCGCCAATAAAGCATCAAGTTGTGCGGTTTTTTCAATGCCGTGCGCCATCAACTCAGGTTGTGCCGCCACCACCGCTGATACATGTTCTGGTCGCGTTGCGAGCGTCACCAAGCCGGACCCGCAACGCAGTGCCGCTCGACCGGCCAGTATTACTGCGCCGGCCATGCCATAGTCACCACCGACTACAAGCACGTGACCGGAGCGGTTTTTGTAGTGATTAGCGCGTTTTTGTGGCAGCTGCGAGAGCAGCTGCGCCTGGTTGCAAAGCAGCACCGGCTCGGCATCCGGCGGGCTGTGGCTTGTCACGCCCAAAGATGCGAATACCAGTTCCCCAACGTGCTCGGTTGCAGCATCGGTAAACAGGCCACGCTTGTACGCAATAAAGGTTACCGTGAGTTGTGCCGCAACGGCCTGCTCGCCGAGCAGGCGCCCGCTGTCTGCGCAGATGCCCGAGGGAATATCCAGCGCCAGCACCGGCGTTTGCAGCTGGTTTACTTTTTCGATGACATCGGCATAGGCCGGCCGCGGCGCACCAGCAAGGCCGGTGCCCAGCAACGCATCGACAACCAGGTCGGCTCCGGCAAGACAATGCGGCAGCGCTTCCAAATCTTCCGCTGCGTTGCGAATATGCACACCGTCGCCAAGCAGCGCCTGGCGTGCCGTGGCGGCATCGCCTTTTGACTCCGCAAACGCGAATACTTCAACCCGCTTGCCGGCGGCGCGCGCCGCGCGTGCAAATAGATAGCCGTCGCCACCGTTATTGCCAGCGCCGCAAAGCACCACGATAGACTGCAAGGAGGCGTATTTTTGTTGCGCAGCTTGCCACGCGGCCTCGGCGGCACGGCGCATCAATACGATGCCGGACGTACCAGACGCGATGGCCTTCCGGTCGATCTCGCGGACCTGCGCGGCCGTGTAGAGGGCACTTGACGCTAGTGGCATACTCATAACGTTACTTGCAGTATGTAAACCGGCAGCCATTCCAGGCCGCGCTAATCCAGGCCGCGGCGCCTGCGCATGCAGCGGTGTGGATAATCTGACACTATTATAAGGGCCAGCTTCGCAGCGGCGCGGCCCATTCTGGGCAACAAATGCCAAACGCGGAGCCGCAAAACCGCACCGCCAGGCATCTCAAAGTAACGCAAAGTGCCACAAGGCAACGCGCAACAGGAGCTCCCCGCGTGGAATACAGCAATGCCAGCATCGCGCTGGCCAGCCAGATCAAACGCTGGGGCCTCGAGCTTGGCTTTGCCGAAGTTGGCATCTGCCCGCCTGAACCGGAACGGCATGCGCAATACCTGAACGCCTGGCTCAAGCAACAGTATCACGGGGAGATGGACTATATGGCAGAGCGTGAAGCGTTGCGCGCGGACCCCGAGCGCCTGTTCCCGGGCGTGCGCAGCGTGATTGCAGCCCGCATGGACTACCTGCCAGCTGGCGTTGAAACACTAACCCTGCTCGACCACTCCGAAACAGCCTATATCGCGCGCTATGCATTAGGGCGCGACTACCATAAAACCCTGCGCCGACGACTCGCGAAACTGGCCAGCTATATTCGCGACTACCACAGGCCGGATGACAGCGGCACAATGCGACCATTCGTGGATAGCGCGCCAGTGCTTGAGCGCGGTTGCGCCGAACGCGCCGGACTCGGCTGGATTGGTAAAAACACAATGCTAATCAACTCGCGCGCGGGCTCGTGGTTTTTTCTTGGCGAGCTGTTTACCCAGCTGGCACTACCCTTCGATGCGCCAACAGAACAAAATCATTGCGGCAGTTGCACCGCCTGCTTGGATATCTGCCCAACCAAGGCCTTCAGCGGGCCATTCGAGCTGGATGCACGAAAATGTATTTCGTACTTAACCATCGAACTGAAGGGCGCTATTCCACTGCAGTATCGCAAAGCGATAGGTAACCGCATCTTTGGCTGTGACGATTGCAACGCCGTTTGCCCATGGAACAAATTTGCCAGGCCCACCGACGAGCAAGATTTCCAGCCCAGGCACGGCCTGGACAATGCTGCACTACTCGATCTTTTCTTGTGGGATGAAGCGACTTTTGCAAAGCGCACCGAGGGCTCGCCGATTCGCCGCATTGGCTACCAGCGTTGGTTGCGAAACATTGCCGTGGCGCTGGGTAATGGCAAGCGCAGCGAAAAAGTGCTCGATGCATTGCGTGCGCGTCGCGATCATTCACCACTAGTGCGCGAGCATGTGGATTGGGCGCTAGAAGAATTAGAGCAGGCAAGTGCCAGGGGGTTGCGCACTTAAGCCGGGCCGGCGAATGAGCTTGCTACCGCCATAACACGCTGTAAATGCATCCGTGCACGCTCGACGGCAGCGTCCATGCTGCCGACGGTCATGGCGGTAGCAAGCTCATCCACCGACACTTGGTTTAGCGCGTAATTGAAGTGTTGGAATTGCCGTGATTTAGTGTTTTATTGGCTCGTTACGAAGCTTTAGTTTCAGCTGTGCCCTGCTGCGCTACTGATTTATCCGCTGCCTCGCTATCTTCGCCCTGTTCGCTCGCTGCAACCGCTGGCAACAGCATGGGGCGATTGGCGCCAATTTGTAGCGCCGCACCGCGCGCATAACATTCGGCACTGGCGCGATAATCACCGCGCGCCGCATGCAAATTTGCCAGCTCGGCCCAGGCTACCGCGTGCTCTTCAAGCGCAATACTCTGTTGCAAATAACGCTCCGCATCATCAAGCTTATTCAAGCGCGAGCAAATGCGCCCCAATGCAATATGCAATCGCGCGTCGTCTTTTTGCGACTTCAGCAACTTTTCGGCAAAGGCCAATTGTTTTTCAGGGCGATCGGCCAGCGTGCGCCCGTAAATTTCTACCAGGTCACTATCGTACAGCCGATGTAACTGGTTGCGAACAACCGTTTCTGCCTCAACCAACTGGCCTTGCTCAATTAAACGCTCGGCGTAATCCGCCACAATCACGGCACGCTTTTTTGCAGCAGCAGGCAACTGCTTCCAGGCGTTGGCCAGCGCTTCGTGGCCGCCTTTTTTATCTGCGTCACGCAGTAACTCGCGACAAGCTGACTGCTCCAGCGCGGCAATTTCCGCATCACTCATGCCGCTGCCTTTTGCCTGGCGCAATGCTGGCAACATTTTCAACAGCTGCTGCCAGTCATTTAGCTCGGTATACACGCGCGCCAGCAACTTCAGCACAATGGGATGAT
>JABDNS010000094.1 GCA_013043705.1 Pseudomonadales bacterium | reverse complement strand
ATCGTCGAACATAACCGGGCGCTGGCGTTTTGTAGCAGCGATGAAATTCGCGACCACATAGAAACAAAATTTTTGCTTGAGCCTTCCAGCATGCGCAGCAATGGCCCGGCGCGTTACTGGAAAATAGACGGCAGCAATACGCATATCGGCTTTATATCGCCACACAGCAATAATTTTTGTGGCGACTGTAATCGAATCAGGGTAACCGTAGAGGGTCGCCTGCTTTTATGTTTGGGTAATGAGCATTCGGTTGACCTGCGCGGCCCGCTGCGCGAGCGAGCCGCGAGTGCGGCTGATATTGCGGCGCTTGTGCGCAATAGCATGTCGATAAAACCCGAGCGGCATTATTTTTCGCTGCATGGAGAACCCGAAATCGTGCGCTTTATGAATGCCACCGGTGGCTAACAACCCGGCGCTGCGGCCAAATTTTTAGAATTTCTGCGTCGGGCGCAGAGCCACTGGCTTGCCTAAGGCATCCTGATAGCGCCCTCAATACCCGCCACTACGAAAAACCCGCGTAAATACAGCAGCATGGCGCGCATATGCATAATGGAGGCAAATACCGACCTCGACCTTTTCATTACCTGTAGGTAATGAAAGGACCGCATGCTTGACCCTGTCCAGCACAGCCTTTACTTTGTACACTTCTTGGCCGCCCTGGCGGGAGGTCTGGATTGTACATCGTCAATAAAAGGTGCCCTTATCGGGTTGCTGATAAAGCGCGAAGTACATAGCGCGTGTAGCCGATCGCTGCGAGACAAACAGTAGCAATCAACGCAAAACACAAAGCTAATACGAAAAACCTGCTCGCCGACTAAAGCAAGCAGCATCAAGAAGCCAAGGCCAGCGGCTCCCCTGCCGTAGAACCTGTTGGCAATGCAATATTTGCAGCGCCAGGCTTCACAAGATTAAGAAAAACGTAAAACAAGTTATTTACCCTGGAGGCACGACATGTTTACTTTTACCCACGCACGCAATTTGTGCGCGCTTGTCCTTTCGCTGTCGCTTTCTAGTTTAAGCTACGGCTACACGCAGCTCTTTTCATTTGGCGACAGCTTGTCCGACCGAGGCAATGTGTTTGCCTTCTCTGGAGGTACAAACCCGCCTTCCCCTTACTTTAACGGCCAATTTTCAAATGGCGATGTTTGGACAGGTTTGCTCGCCGCGCAGCTGGGCGTAACTTCGAGTCCTTCTTTGCTCGGTGGCACCAACCATGCATGGGGCGGCGCACGAACCTGTTACGCCGTAGACCCTGACGGGATAGTTGGCGAACCTGGTTGCGGTGTGGGCTCAGGAGTACCCTCCACTGAGCAGCAAGTTCAAGACTATATCGACGCGGTGGGTGCGGGAAATCTTGACTCGGGTGCTTTGTACACTATATGGACTGGCGGCAACGATATTAATGGCGCGCTTGGTGGTGATACGACCGCGGACTATTTAGGCGCAGCCGAAACTGTTGAAGATATCGCGCAGAATCTTATTTCTAATGGCGCCGTGCATATCTTGGTCAACAACTTGCCCAATCTCGGTTTAGTACCCGGCATCCCAGCCGGCTTCGAATTTGTCGCGGAAGGCTTTACCCTTAACTTCAACAGCGCTTTAGCCGCTGGGTTGGCGAACGTGATTGGCGGTAACATCATGTTGCTAGACGCATATGATTTGACCAACCAAATTGCCGCAGATCCGGGCGCATATGGCCTGACTAATGTTGACGATAACTGCCTGGCGACTGCGTATGCCGGCCCAGGCACTTGTGACGGCCACTTATTTTGGGACGACCTGCACCCCACCGCAGCAGGGCATATCCTGATAGCGGACGCAGCCTATGCACAGGTAATCCCGGTCCCTGCCGCGCTGCCGCTGTTGCTGTCTGCCCTGCTGGGCCTTGGTGCAGCCAAGCGTGCTCGCAAAGCATAAGTTTTCAAGTAGTTAAAAAATGGCGCCTTCAGGCGCCATTTTTTTTGCCTGTTTACAGGCTGGCCATCGTGGCGCTACTATCAATTGCCCAATACGCAAAGGTAGCCAAGTTTGACCACACACCAAAGTATCACCGAATTGATTGGCAACACACCGTTAATCCGGCTTAAGAAAATATCCGAGCAAACCGGCTGCGATATTTACGGCAAAGCCGAGTTTTTAAACCCCGGCAGTTCGGTGAAAGACCGCACCGCACTGGGTATTGTGCAGGACGCTGAGAAACGCGGCACGCTGCAGCCCGGCGGCACCATTGTAGAGGGCACCGCGGGCAATACCGGCATTGGCTTAACGCTGCTGGCCAACGCGCTGGGCTACAAGAGCGTGGTGGTAATGCCGCTCACCCAAAGCAAGGAAAAGATCGACGCACTGGAGATGTTCGGCGCCGACCTTGAACTGGTGCAAGCCACTTCCTACGATGACCCGAATCACTATACCCACGTGGCTGAACGGTTAGCTAACAAGCTGAATGACAAAAGCGAACACGGCGCCATTTGGGCCAACCAGTTCGGCAATACCGCCAACCGGGAAATGCATTACCGAACTACCGGTCAAGAGATCTGGCGGCAGACCGATGGCAAGATCGACGGCTTTATTTGCGCGGTAGGTACCGGCGGCACGCTGGGAGGTGTATCTGCTTGCTTAAAAGAACACAATAAAAACATTAAGATTGGCGTGGCCGACCCGGAAGGCTCTGCGCTGGCAAACTACTACAATAACGGCGAGCTGAAAAGCGAAGGCAATTCGATTACCGAGGGCATTGGCATTAGCCATATCACGCCGAACCTGGCCGACGCCGAAGTTGATTTTGCCTGCAGTGTGTCGGATAACGATGCGCTGCCACTGGTGTTTGACCTGCTCGCCCATGAAGGTCTGTGCCTGGGTGGCTCGTCGGGTATCAATATGGCCGGTGCAGTGGCGCTGGCGCGTGAACTGGGCCCCGGGCACACCATCGTGACGATTCTTTGCGACTATGGCACGCGCTACCAGAGCAAGTTGTACAACCCGGTGTTCCTTGAGAAGAAAGGCCTGCCGGTACCTGCCTGGCTTCAAATATAGCGCGATATGCGTTGGAACCAGGGTGATCTGTATTGGCGACCCGCGGTACAGCGAGCCGGATCCATTTTTATGACACGCTGTAAATACATCCGTGTACGCTCGCGGGCGACGTCCATGTCGCCCGACGGTCATAAAAATGAACCCACCTCCCTGCCCGCTAGCTATTCGCCAACAAATAAGCAATGCCACACAAAAAAACCGCGACCCTTGGCCGCCCCGCAAGACTTACACTCCAATCTCTCAGCATCAATAGCAACATATCGCGCATAAAAAAGCCGCGACCCTTAGCAGGCCGCGGCTCTTTTATTCTTGCTCTATTAGCAAACGGCTAGAACGAATAACCCACCGTTGCATAAGTTTCGGTATCGATATCATCGAACTCCTTACCGGTAGCATCTTTAGCCGGGTTCTCGGTGTGCTTAACGTCAATACCCACACGCAATGCAAGCGCGCCGCTAAGCGCAGACTTCAATGCCAGGCCAAAGCGGCTAATCGTGTTTTCTTCACCGCCTTCAACTGTTAAGTATTGGTTCAACTCTGCCGTTTCGCTGAATTTCCAGTCATACCTTTCACCCAGGCGCAATGTCGCTTCGTCTTCATCTTCCTCGGCGATCGCCTGCGTTGTGTCTATCGCGTTATAGCGATAACCGGGCCCGATTTCGAACGACAGCGTTTTGTCTTCCTCTGCAATTGCCTTGTAGCCGTAACCCACGCCAGTAGTGGCCTGGTATTCAAAGCCACTGAAGCGGTCGTCTTCCCAGGTAGTCAGGCCATACAGGTAACTACGGTCGTCAAGCTTGCGATCGGCCTTGTAGTTCGCAAAATATTTTTCTGCGGTAGTCTGGTCAACACCCGTATCTGCGTCTTCGTTGGAGCTACCCAGCGCACCAAGATTGGCTTCGTGCGCCCAGTTTGGTGTATCCGTGGTGAGCTTAAGCTTGGCATTGATGTTTTCCGTGGTTGTGTTGCCCGAGGTGGCAACAATACCCAACTCTGCCTCGCCCTTGATAGGCTCGGCGATAACGGCGGTGCTGGCCAGTGCAAGACTTGCGATAGCAAATTTAAGCGTAAACTTCTGGACTGTCATAGGTTGAATCTCCATTTGTTTCAAAGTGGTTGAATGGGTTAGTGCTTAAGCCGCCTGCTGTTGCGACTTGTTGTGTATATCGAGTTGCGGGAACGGAATTTCAATACCCAGCTCATCGAAACGCGTTTTTACTTTTTCGGTTAAGGCCCACTTCACCGGCCAGTAATCGCTGGTTTTTACCCAGCTTCTGAAAACCAGGTTCACCGACGAGTCGGCCAACTCATTTACGCCAATTACCACATCGTATTCTCGCAGAAGACGCTGCTCGGCATCTGCAATAATTTGTAATTCCTGCTTTACCTGTTGCAGGTTGCTGCCGTAGCCAACGCCAACCACCAGGTCGATACGCCGTCTTTCCTGCGCACTATAGTTGGTAATGGTGTTGCCCATTACGGCGGAATTGGGCACCACCACGGTTTTGTAATCGCCGGTGAGCAGCCTGGTAGCAAAAATTGATACCTCCGAAACCGTGCCCGAGGTATTGGATACTTCTACAAAGTCGCCAACTCTTAAAGGCCGCAGTAGTATCAACATAACGCCAGCGGCGAAGTTGGATAGCGTGCCTTGTAAAGCCAGACCGACTGCAAGGCCGGCCGCACCTAGAATTGCTATGACCGAAGCAGTTTGCACGCCAAGCTGGCCCAGCGCCGCAATGACAACGAACGCGAGCATCAAATAATGCAAAATGCGTCCCACAAAAGTTGCGATAGTGGGCTCTACACTGCGCGCATTCATTGCCCGGCGCAGCATGCTGGAAACAAGCTTCACAATGCTAAGGCCGATAACAAAGATTAAAATTGCCATCGCGACCTTGATACCGAATGGAATCACCATCTCGATGTATTTCTGAAAATCGATTTCCTGCCAATTCATTTGTAAAACCTCCACTCAAAAAAAACCAGCGAACCGCGCTAAGCGATCCGCTGGTTTTTAACTACGGGTTATTGCGAGATGCGCACTACTTAGCAGGTGCACGTTTTTTGGCTGTTGCCGAAACAACCGCGACAACGCGGCGGTTTGCAGCGCGGCCATCAGCAGTCTCGTTGTTGGCAACCGGCTTGGATTCGCCGTAGCCAACCGAGGCAACACGCTCCGGTGCAACATTGAAGCGATTCACCAACGCTAGCGCTACCGCTGCGGCACGACGCTCGGACAAGCCCTGGTTGTAAGCAGCAGAGCCACGACTATCGGTATGGCCCTCAATAACAACCTTGCTTTCCGGATACTGCTTCATGAAGTCGGCAACTTGCTGAATCTCGCTGTTGTACTGCGGCGTTACTTCAGCCGAGTTGTTCGCGAAGTTCACTTTCAGCGTGATTTGCTTGTCGACTTCCAGCATCACGTAGCAGCCCGTGGCGTCAACCAACGAGCCTGCCTCGGAGCCGGGGCACTTGTCGCGATGGTTCGGTACTTTATCGCCGTCGTCATCAAGCGCACAACCATTGCTGCCAACCTGGATGCCGGCTGGCGTTGCAGGACAATTGTCGCGTGCGTCGGGCACACCATCATTGTCGCTATCGGCAGGTCTCGCCGCCTGTGCAGCTGCTGCGGCCGCTGCTGCAGCTGCGGCTGCCGCAGCCGAATCTGATTTACTTGAATCCGAACCGCCAAACAAAAACTGCAGGCCGAGCGAAGCGGCGAGGTCGACATGGCGCTCGTCGAATTCACGGAACGCACGCAGGTCTGCGCGCAATGAAAGCAAATCACTCAAGCCGATCTTCAAACCACCACCGGCATTCAGGTTGGTTTCATCAGGCGTGGTAGATGCACTACCAGTTTCCAGCTCGGTTTCAACGTAGCCACCACCGAATGCAAGGTAAGGCGTTACGTTGCTGTCGTTATCGAAGTGATAAAGACCATCAAGGCGATATCCCTCGTAAACATAGTCGGTAGTACTTTTGGGATCGGTATCGCCTTCGCCACGCTGGTAAACCAGCTCAATGCCCCATGGGCTATTAAAGCGGTAACCCAGGCCCAGTGAGCCGAAAATATCATCGTCGAGCTCATTGGTACCAAGCGATGGATTAAACGCGGGATCCATCGGGCGATCATCTTCATAATCCATAAAACCTACGCTAGGCGTTACGGTGAATCCGTTGCCCTCGGCAAGGACGACCGATGATGCCAGCGTGGTTGCTGCGAAAACTGCAGCATAAAGGCTTTGCTTTTTCATGTAATCTCCAACTGGTTCTTGCGAAAAAAGTATTCCGGCAGGTCTAGCCAGCTCGTATAAAACGCGACTGCCTGCCAACCCCGCTAATGTGCCTGAGATTCAGGGCGTAGTCTGTAGAAAACCACAACTGTGAAAGGTGAATTTTGCTATCAATTGGCTTGATCTGGCGCTTGCCGGCCGAAGCCGCGTAGATTTCGTTCAATCGAGCTCGGTTTTCGGCAGATAAAGCGTAATGCAGGTGCCCTTGCCGATTGAAGATTGAACATCGATTTGGCCACCGTGGCGCTCGATCACCGAGTGCACAAAGCTCAGGCCCAGGCCGTAGTTGCGTGAGTGCCCGCCTGGCTGCTGGTCGGCAGGCTCCGTGACACCCCGCGTCTCCTCTACCGAGTTGCTTACCGAGCTGCGCCTGGCCCTGAAATACGGCTTGAACAAGTGCGGCAGCGCCTCGGCATCGATGCCGGCACCATTATCGGCAACGGCTATTGCCAGGCGATCGCCTGCTTGCAAGGTAACCGTTACAAGCTGGTCGCGCGGGCTATGCTGGATAGCGTTGGACAATAAGTTGCTAACCGTACGCTCCAGCAACTGCGCATCGCCCTCGGCCCAGCAGTCCTCGGGCGTACGTACTATTTCAAGCCTTACCCCGTGCTGCATTGCCAGCCCTGCTACCTCGGCCAATGCAGCGTCGACCACACCATGCAAATCCACAAGCTGGAATTTTTCCTGGTCAAGGTTTTCGGCGCGTGCCAACTGCAGAAAGTCCTCTGAATACTTAAGGCTGCGTTCGGCAAAGAAAACCAGCTTGTCTAACAGCGGGGCTTGCGCATCCTGTATTGTGTCGGGCAGCTGGTCCCTGCGATAATTTTCAATCAGCGCCAGCTGTGAAACCAGCGGTGAACGCATATCGTGCGATAGGAAGGCGAGTGCTTCGTTCTTGCCTTGCTCCAAAGCACGCAATTGCGTGACATCAGTAAATACAAACAACAATGTATCGCGTGAAACTTCTGTTTCATGCAAACGCGCGGCCTGGCAAAGCAGCAAACTGCCGTCGCCGGTTTCTACTTCGCGGTAAACCTGTTCACCTTCCACCATTACATTGCGAACAATGGCTTGCCAGATATTCTTGTCAATGTGCCCGGACAACGCAAGCACGCTCTTACCTGCCAGCCCTGGTTCAAAATAAATACTGCCGCTATCATTTACGAAGATGATGCGGCCAGCAATGTCCGAAACAATCACGACATCCTGCAGGCGCGCCATACTCTGGTTCATCCTATCGCGCGTGCGCTCTACAACTTTCCGCGTGGCGTAGATTTCTGCAATGGTTTTTTCAACCAGCTCATAGGAATCATCGCCGGTATCGCGACGACCCGGCAGGTCTTCCAACAAGCAGTTGAGTGTTGCTACGGAATCCTCATGGTTGTCCGACTCAACACGAATAGCATAGAATTTTTCATCCAGTGAAAAACTGCTGCGCAAGGTGTTTCCAGCAAAATCAACAGCCGGCCAAAGTGCCCCGCCCCCATCCCCCGGAACCGCCTCGATGGCAGCGCTTCGAAATAAACCCAAATTTACCAGGGTTTCGAGACTTTCGCGCAGCTGTTCCGGATTTGGCGCATACTCTCCAGGCCTGCCTTGAAGCTCAGCTAGCTCGCCACGCAAAAAATTCATCGCGATTTCAATTCGGCGCCAACTCCACAGCGGATAGAAGAACAACAGTGCTGCAATAAACGGCGTTGGTGCCACCCATCGAGATCCAATAAAAAATAAAGCTGTTACCGCCGCTGCATACACCAGCAACATCAAGATAGTTGCGAAAAGAAATGTGCGCGGTGGCAAGCGGCTCAGCAATAGCGACGCAAAGAATGCCAACAGGCCTTGCAAAAGCGCGGTGTTTTTTTCTGAAAAAGTTTCGATGAAAGCATCGCTACGCAAGGCGTGGTAAGCGTTGGCATGCAACTCCACGCCTGGCATGGCGCCAAACGGCGTGGGCACATCATCGCCCAAACCAGTTGCGGTAGCACCCACGTAAACGACCTTGTCTTGCAACGCAGCTGCGGGCACCCGGCCACTTAGCACATCGATATATGAAAATCGGTAAATAGTGCGCGGTGGGCCGGCAAACCGCAGCCTGGCAAAGTGCGCTGAATAAATCTGGTAGGGCGAACCCTGGCTGCCAACATCGCCCCATGTGCGCCGCTGGTCTTCGCTTAAGTCCCTGTTTAAGTCCGCCAGCGCCAGTGCCAGGTGTGGCCAGTACGCTTTACCCAAACCCATGCGCAGGTAGATACCCCGCGCAATACCATCTTTTTCGTATTCAACGTGCGCATGCCCCAGCGCGGCCGCAGCTGCCGCCAATTCGGGGATGGGTAAAACTTCCTGCATCAAACCACGGTATTGCTGCTGTTCAATAAAAATCGGCAGCAACGCCTTACTGTGTATGCGCAAGGCATTCGCGAGCGTGCCATCCGCGCTCAATGCTGCAGAATCGGGTGTCGGGTTTACAGGTTTGATAGCGGAAGATTGGGGCTCGGCGAAGAGTAAATCGAATACCACCGCACGCGCTTCCGGCAAGCGCTCAAGTAAACGAGCGTGTCGGCTTCGATCCCAGGGCCAGGCGCCCAGCGCATCTAGCGAGGACTCGTCGATTGCAACAATAACGATATCTTGCGGGTAGCCAAGTGTGTGGTTGCGAATAGAAAGGTCGTACCAGGCTTTGTCGAGTGCCGCAAACCAATTGAACCAGCTGCCGGCCGCCGCCAATAAGCCGGCTAATAAACTAACCGCGATCGGCGCGCTTGCGCGGCGACTCAAGCTAGCGATCAATGCTGCACACCTAAGCTGTGAACTGCATTAGCAGCGCCCCCCGCTACTAAAGAACTAGTAAGGCGAGCAAGCTTGCCGCGATCCCTACCAACCAGTGCCGCGGCCGGCTGTGCTCTACATACATCGCATCGCTGAAATCACTCACAACCTGCCCGTCTCGAGCAACTGCGCGCACGCGGACATGCACGCCAGCCGGCAGCGCTTCGAGCTCGGCACTCAATTGTGTTGCAGTAACCGGATAACTCGCCAGCACTGTTTTAAAGTCTGCCTCGCGAGCAACTTCCACCTCGTACGCTTCCGCATACTGCACCGGATCCCATTGCACAGCAAAGCGATCGCTGCGCCAGCGCAGCTCTTCTATTGCGGGTCTAACCAGTTGCAAGTCATAACAAAACTGGCGCTGCGACTCCATGCCGTTAAAACCCTGCATATCAACCGCATTAACTCGCAACTGGTAACAGCCGGTTTCCAGGTTGCGGAAGGTGTAATTCGTATCACTAACAGTAAGGCTCTGCAAAACACGATCGGAGCGCAAATTGTCTTCGAGTAAAACCAGCTTGTAGCGCTGCGCACCCGGCGGCGCAAACCACTCGGCAAAGCCTGGATCATTGCAGGAAAGATTCCAGGAAGGTGCATCCAATAACTGCACCGGGTCTATCGGCGCCTGGCCGCGGCGCGCGAGCGAACCAAAGCCGAGATCCAATAGTTGGCTGACGCCCTCGGCGTTCAAGCCAACCTGGCCCTCGAGCACTTCGCTTCGCGTGACTGCAGCATCGCTATCGCTGTTCACGCGGAACCGGGTTCCCCGTACAGCCGCCACCGCAGATGGTGTTCTAACTTCAAAGTTTGTGCGCGGCTGCCTGGGCGGAACCCGCACACTCACCTCCCCTTCGGGCACGCTAACGCTAATCGCCGTAGAACGCGATTGCTTAAACGCAGAAACCGCGTCTAGCGTAATTTCGCTAAAGGCCGACATGGTGAGCAAGCTGCCATCCAGGAACTGCAGTGTCGCGCTGCCCTGTCCTGTAGTAATTCGGGAACCGATTTCAAGCTGCTGGTTGGCTTTGAGCGCCGATTGCCCATCACCATCACCAAGCAAAACTTCGCCGTGTACAAAAATAATCGTAGCCGCAACCGGGGCCACCTTCAGCCAATTGGCTGGCACCCTGATGCGCTGGCCCACTGCCATAGTGCGGGGCTCCGCAATGTCGTTAATCGCCGGAAGTTCACGCCAGCAGTTTGGGTAGCTTGTATATTCTTCGCAAACCGACCATACCGTATCGCCGGGGCGCACGGTGTATTGCCAATCTGCGGCTTGCGCTGCCAGGCTGGACGCTACCCACAGCAACGTGCAAAGTAGTAGCGTTTTGCAGCGGCCCGGTGCAAACGAGAGCGACAGTGCGATGCGCGCGAGCAGGGCGCTACAATCGGTTGTAGGGAGGTTTTGAACAAACATGGAGGAAACCCGGTGGGGTAATGCCTAAAATGGCCATTGAACTACCGCGCAGCGGATCTTGCAAGGCGGCTGTATAAGATAAGCAGCTTGCAATTGGCGCCAAAAATTGCGCCTAAACCACTTCGGGCAGGCGGCCGACCTTTTCCAGCCTGTAGCCGTGCTGGTAAACCGTTTTCACACAGTAACCAACCTCGGGTACCAGGTTCAGGCTGCGACGAACCCGGCTCACATGCACGTCTACCGTGCGAGTATTCAGCGGGGCATTAATACCCCAAACTTCACGCAGCAAGTATTCGCGGCTAAGCAGCTTGCCTACATTGCGCAGCAGGCAACAAGCCAGCTGGTAATCCTTTGGCGTGAGCTTTATCACCTCGCCATCAACGGTAACGGTTTCCGAACTGGTATCGATTTCGATCGGCCCAACGCTAATAAGCTTGTCTTCATTACTCACGCCTGCGCGGCGTGCCAGCGCCGACAGTCGCGCCAGCAACTCCGCTTTGCGCAGCGGTTTAATCAAGTAATCATCGGCGCCTGTACGCAGCGCTTCAACAATATCAGTCTCTGCGTCGCGCTGCGTGGCGAAAACTACGGGCACGTCGAGATTGAGTTGCTGCCTGACAATAGACAGCACATCCAGGCCTTCCATATCCGGCAGCTGCCAATCGAGCACCATTAAATCTACGGGGTTATGTTTCAGCGCCTGCACGAAGTCGGTGCCATTCGCAGCATGCACAACATCGTAACCAGCCGCTTCAAGCCAGGACAATACCAACTCGGCTTGTGACTGCTCGTCTTCGAGGTAACCAATTCTCATACTCATCAAGACTATCCTTTCTCTGGCCTGCCCATCCAAGCCAACTGCTTTGCGGGACTAAAATATTGTTTCGCATTGGCGATAGCGTTTTGGGGCAAACAATCCTATCGAAAGAGCGGAAAACATTTTCCGCATTTGCGCTTAAAACTTGCGATCGTAAAGTTTATCGACGGCGCTTTGCCAAAAAATAAGCACTCTACCGCCTTCCACGGCACCAGACGCGTTGAACAACTGTATTACAACGCATCATGGTCGATTTATAACAGGCTGAAAATTCCATTTTTACATTTGTTTACCAACAAGACATTAAAGAAAAAAGCCTAAAAATAGCTGTTTTTCAGTAATATAGCGTCGCTGCGCTATCAAAACGCCTGGGCGGCTGTAAGGCCAGCTTTGATTAACACAGGCTCCGGACCAAATCCCGGCATACTATTTGCTGTAATCTCGCTGAGTTTTTGTCGTACTGCTTGTCGACAACGCACTCAAACACCACGCGCTCAACTGAGTCGCTTTAGCCTGCTACAGCGGGCGCCAACCACAAACCTGAATTACTTTATGTCCAATCCCAATCTGAAACTCGTAGAAAATGAACGCGCTTACCGACGCGTCAACGTTGAGCTGCAGGGCGCACTTTGCATGCCTGGCAGCCCAATTACCATGGTTCGCACCAGCAACATCTCCGAAGGTGGTATTGGCTTGCACCAGGAAAGCGGCCCACTGCCAGAAAACGGCGCGCAGGTGAAGCTGCAACTCGACGGCGTGGTTAGTTCAAACGCCGACCGCAATTTTGATATCTATTCAATGAAGGTTGTTTACGCGAACAAAAATTCCATTGGGCTGGCTTTCGAAACAGAGCGCTAAACCACGCGCTTCGCGCTGCAAGCATACCTCGAATAATTATTAATACGCGGCATCGCAGCATCAATGGCTAGAGCACCAGCCAGGATATTAACAGGCTGAGCAAACTTAAGGCACCCACGGTTGCTAGCAACAACAACATCATAAGCCAGGGACGAAAAGGCTTGCGCTCTACCTGGTGCACAGGAGAGCGCAGATAACGGGCGACGCGTTCGAGATCTTCAGCAGACAACTTTTCACCGGCTTCGCCGTCACGCTCTTGCTTGGCCGCAGCGGCTTCACGCTTCGGCTCTGGCCTGCTAATTAAATCACCCATCGGTTTCCTGCATCATTTGTGCGCAATCACTGATGCGCCAACATATTGGTAAGAATAAAGTCGCGCTAAACCTTTGTGTCAAGCAGCGCACCGGGACTTGCTGCGGTAGCCCCGGTAACAGCGGCGACAGCTTGAGTAAATTGCTCGCCCTGCTGCACCTGTGGCCGGGCTTGCTGCGGCGCTTGCGCATACTCTTCTGCATTCATTTGCAGTAACTCCCGCCTGGCGTTTTGCTCCATGGCCAGCGCTTCGCTGGCTACCGCGCGGTCCTGCAGCGAAGGCTCCGCGGGCGCAAGTGCCGCGCGCCGTACTATCTGGGCTTTGATGATGGTGGCCTGCGGATCGCCCGCAACCGGGCTCGCATCAATACTGACCTCTCCACCGACCGCGTAGTTCTTACCGTCCGGACCGCGCTGGTAAGCGTAACTGGGGGCACCAGCATATACCCCGCCCACACTCGCATGGGCAGCTTCGTGCGCTCGCACCTCGCGGTCGCGAGCGGCGAGCTTGGCCAACTGGCGCTGCTCTTGCTGGTCTGCCTGTGAGGGTGTATACGCGCTGGACGAAGAACTGGATGCTGCCTCGGTAACCTGGCCAGCCTGGCCCGCTGTTTCGGAGGCTTTAGCGACAGCTATGCTATCTATGCCATCGCGCGTGCGCTGCGATGTTGCGCCGTTTAACGGCGAGAAAGATATTGCGGGACTGACGCTCGAGGAGATCGATGTCATAGGGCTTTGGCGATGTTCGCTTGCAGAATCGCAAGCAGCTCTTTAAAACCGTTTTATAGCAAACTGGCGCGCGGCACGCGAGAAAACAAAGTGCCGGAGCCGCTAGGCAATGGTGTCGATAATAGTGCCCAAAGTTTCCTGGGCCGAGCTCAGGACCTTGGCGCTAGCCTGCACCTGGTTTTGCGCTTCGAGCAGATCGACGCTGGCGGCGGTAAGATCTGCCAGCTCGGACTTTTGCTCGCCGCCGGTTGTTCCGACCTTGGCTATTTCAAGTGCGGCGCGCTGGGCCTGCTCAAGGCCGTTTTGAACACCGGTTATACCGGTTTGCGTTACAGAGATTCCCGTCATGGCGCTGCTCCCGAAATAAAAAGATTGCCGTATATAATTTAAGCAGGCAATGCGCGTTTTCGCCAACCGGATGCGTAAAAATACCCCGCAAACTGTGAATCGGGCGGGCGGTGGCGCCCTAAATCAATATAAAAGCGGCGCCAGCTGCAGCCGTGCTGCGATATCGGCAAGCTGCGCGTCGGGCGCCCATTCCAGTTCTGCCAGCATCGGTGCCTGCAAGCGCTGCTGCAACGCATCGGTGTTCGCGCGTCGCTGTGGCATGTCGGGGTCGATGCAATTGGCCACCCAGCCAGCCAGCTTGCATCCGCAAGCTCGAATTGCTGCGGCGCTCAACAGTGCATGATTAAGGCAACCCAGGCGCATACCAACCACCAAAATCACTTGCGCCTGCAATTCTGCCGCCAGGTCGGCCAGCGTGTGCTGGTCGTTCAATGGCACCAACCAACCGCCGGCACCTTCCACAACCAGTGCATCTGCGCCGCGCCTGGCGCACAGTGCCGCCTCGTGCAATTCAGTGATAGAAATTACACGCTCCGCTTTTTGCGCCGCAATGTGCGGTGCGATAGCGTCGTGCAGCAACACCGGATTCACCTGTTGATAGTTTTGCCCGCTATTAGCTGCCTGTTGCAGCAACAGCGCGTCGCTGTTGGCGTCTCCGTTGGCATCACTCCTCACATCTACGCCGGCGGCAACGGGCTTCAGCGCAGCAGTTCGCAAACCCTGCGCCGACAGCGCATGCAATAACGCGCTGGCCACGCGGGTTTTACCTACACCCGTATCGGTGCCGGTAACAAAAAATGTTTTTTCCAATGGCTGCGGCATCACTTTTTGATAGCGACCTGGGCTGCGTTATTGGCAGCTAAGTTTTTTGCTTGGTTCGGTTGCGCTTGTTGTTGGGATTGGTGCTGTTGCGCTTGCTGCAAGTGCATTAGCACCACGTTGTACGTTAAGGGCAGCGCCCGGTCACTGCTTCGCTGCAGGTTTAAGGCATTGAGAAAGCGTCGGTAGCGCTGCACACCTAACAGGCCGCGCGACCGGCTGCGCAAATGATTGCCCGCACCTATACCTTTTACGCTGGCCATCAGCTCGGTACTGTTAGCAAAATGCAGCTGCTCTTTGCTTTGTTTAAACGCTCTCAGCGTCAAGCCACAGGCGTTAGCCGCCTGGTATAAATCATTACTGTCTGCGAAGCGATTGACGTGCTCGGTTTGGTCTACCAAGTGCCACGCTTCACGCAGCTCGCGCAATGACCCTTGCGCCAGCGTGCTAAGCACAAGCTCGCCGCCAGGCTTCAGCAGACCCGACAATCGCCGCAGCACACCGCCAAAATCCGTACACCACTGCAATGAAAAATTGGCGAATATGGCATCAAAAGCTTTATTTTTAAAAGGCAGCGAATCGAAATCTGCCAGCACAAACGCAGCATTTGCAACACCGCTCTGTTGCAGGTGCGCCTTACTGTGGTGCAGCATGCCCATCGACAGATCCATTTCCACAACCTGCGCTGCGGCAGGCAATTGCGTGCGCAATTGTCTTGCAAACAGGCCGGTGCCGGAGCCGCAATCGAGCACGCTGATAGCCTCTTCGCTGTGCGATTGAGATACTCGCTGCAGGAAAGGCTGCAAACGTGCAAAAAGACGATCCCCAACCGCTCGCTGCAATAGGGCATGTTGCTCATATTGGCCGGCCGCTTTTGAAAAAGCCATCGCCACCGCATGTTTGTCGAGCGTATCGCTGCCTGGTGAATGCAACGCCGACTTAAGTGCGGGCACTAACAATTTGTTCCAGCGTTCGCGCTCACTACAAAAAGGCAGGTGCGCCGACGCCGGGAACTGGTGAACCTGGTGATGCGGAAAATTCAGCGCGAGTGCGCCTGCAGCCTCGGCAGGTACCAGCGCGTCATGTTGGCCAAAAAAGTGTGTCGCTGGAACGCGCAGGTCGCGATAGCAATCGCGAAGATCCTGCGTGGCCAACCACTGTAGCGATCGGGATAATTGCTGCCAATTAAAATTTCCGGATTTAGCAAGGCTTTGCAGCAAGCGGAGTTCACGCCGCGAGCTGCTTGCACCGCCGGTTTGCAATGCATAAAACCGCTGCAGCGCCCGTTCGCCATCCTCCTCCACAGACTTCGCGAAGGAATTGAACGCACCGCGTGGCATGCCGGTAGACCAGCGCGACTGCTGCACAAATACGGGATTGGTGGCGATGGTGAATAGCTGGGTTACGCGTGCCGAGCGCTGCGCGATGCGCGCCGCCAGCGTGCCCCCTAAAGACCAGCCCAGCACAGCGTAACGCACCGGTAACTGAGGCTCGACCTCGGCCAGAAAGCGCTGGTAAAACACGTCCACCGACTCGCAATCAATGTTTGCGTTAACGCCGTGGCCTGGCAAGTCGAGCGCATACATATCCAGCTGCTCGCCGAGGTCTTGCTGCAGCCCGGCCCAGATGCCGCTATCGCATCCCCAACCATGCAGCAGCAACACAGCGGGCAAACCGCGCTGTTGCGCACTAAACGCCAACTTGAATGATTGTTTGCGCGCTGCAGCCAAAACGCTACCTGCTTTTTCAGGCAGGGGCGTCAGTTCCGATTCGAGCGCGGCGTCACTATTAGCAAATCGCGCAGTCATGCTGCGGGCTCCGCAAACAGTGCGAAACCCTGTGCCAGTGCATCGAGCAAGCGATCGACTTGTTCAATGCTGTGCGCAGCCGAAAAACTGATGCGCAGCCTGGCCGTTCCGCGCGGCACTGTAGGTGGCCGAATCGCCACCGCTAGTATATTTCGCCTGCGCAGTTCTTGCGCGATGCGCAAGGCGGTAACATTGTCGCCCACCAGCAGTGGCTGGATCGGTGTATCTTCGCCATCGTTATGCAGCAACGGCAGGCCCAATGACTGGCAACCGCGCTTGAAGTGCTGCACCAACGATTGCAAGTGCTGGCGCCGCTGTGGCTCGCGTAGGTTTAATTCCAGCCCGGCAAGCACCGCGGCGGCACTGGCCGGCGGCATAGCCGTGGTGTAGATATATTGCCTGGCCGTTTGTAGCAGCGTTTCAATCAAGGCCTCACTGCCGGCAACAAAGGCGCCTTGCACACCATACGCCTTGCCCAATGTAGCAATTAGCACCGGCAGCGCCTGCTGGTCGAGCTGCAACTTTTCAGCAAGCCCCGCGCCATGCTCACCGAGCACGCCAAAGCCATGCGCATCGTCGCCAATTAATATCGCGTCTTGCGCCGCTGCGTAAGCTGCCAGCGCGGCCAGTGGCGCACAATCGCCATCCATCGAAAAAACCGCGTCTGTCACGATCATCTGCTGGCCCTTGCGGCGCCCGGCCAACAGCGCGGCCAGGTGCTGCAAATCTTTATGTCGATAACGATAGTGGGCGGCGC
>JABDNS010000088.1 GCA_013043705.1 Pseudomonadales bacterium | reverse complement strand
TTTTCAGCAGCTTTTCACAGGCTTTTGCGCTGCGCTTTCTCCGCTAACTCACATAATCCAAGTATACTTAAAGCTCTATCGCTTGGCTGCTGTTGGATTCCTTAGCGTTACCTTGCAGCAGATTCACGGCGAATCCGCATCTTTTTTTTGTGCAGTTATTTTATGTCCGGCAATACATTCGGAAAACTCTTTACGCTTACCACGTTTGGCGAAAGTCACGGGCCTGCGCTTGGCGCAATAGTAGACGGTTGCCCGCCGGGCATGTCGCTGTGCGAAGCCGACCTGCAGCACGACCTGGACCGGCGCAAGCCAGGACAATCGCGCTTTACCACGCAACGACGCGAAGCTGATTCGGTAAAAATTCTTTCAGGCGTGTTCGAGGGTAAAACCACCGGAACGCCCATAGGGCTTTTAATAGAGAATACCGACCAGCGTTCCAAAGACTACAGCAAGATAAAAGACCGGTTTCGTCCGGCACACGCTGACTATACCTACGAGCTAAAGTACGGGATTCGGGATTATCGCGGTGGCGGCCGCTCGTCAGCACGCGAAACAGCGATGCGCGTTGCAGCCGGCGCCATTGCCAAAAAATACTTGCGCGAAAGTTGCGGCATAGAAATACGCGGCTATCTCTCGCAACTTGGCCCGCACAAGATATCCAGCGTTGACCTGGACGTGGTTGAAAACAACCCGTTCTTTTGTCCCGATGCTGCACTAGTGCCTGACCTGGAAACGTATATGGCGGCGCTGGGCAAAGAAGGCAACTCTATTGGCGCAAAAATTAGCGTGCAGGCCACGCAGGTGCCAGTGGGCCTGGGCGAGCCCGTATTCGACAGGCTGGATGCGGATATTGCACATGCGATGATGAGTATCAACGCAGTAAAAGGCGTAGAAATTGGCGCAGGCTTTGCGTCGGTTGAGCAAAAAGGTAGTGAGCATCGCGATGAGCTCACACCCGACGGCTTCAAAAGTAACCAGGCCGGCGGCGTGCTCGGCGGAATTTCCTCGGGGCAAGACATTGTCACGCACCTGGCACTAAAACCTACTTCCAGTATTCGACTTCCTGGCGAGAGTATTGATAAGCACAACCAGCCTAGCGAAGTGGTAACAACCGGTCGCCACGATCCTTGTGTTGGCATTCGCGCAGTCCCCATTGCCGAAGCCATGCTGGCGCTGGTGTTGCTCGATCACCTTTTGCGTCACCGCGGGCAGAATGCCGATGTAGCTTCCGCTACGCAGGCGATTCCCGCCAGCGATAACAACAATTGATGCGCTAGGCATCAACGAGCTACAAATCAAAGCACAACACGGAAGCGCACCCTGATGTCGCACTGGCGACTGGCCGGCCTCTACTTTTTTTATTTCGCGCTACTCGGCGCGATTATGCCTTTCTGGAACCTTTACCTGTACGCGCAAGGCTACAACGCGCGCGATATCGGCTTGCTCGGCGCCGTAATGATGGGCACCAAGGTGGTGTCGCCCTATATGCTGGGCTGGCTGGCCGACGTTACGCGCCGGCCCATGCTAACCATACAGTGGAGTAACCTGGCCGCGTTCCTGTTTTTCCTGCCAATATTCATGCTCGGCGGCGAGCAGGGCGAAGGGCAGGGCAGTCGCACCTTGCATATGGGCTTGATCATCGCCGCATTTACCTTCTTCTGGAACGCGGTGATCGCGCAATATGAAGCGGTAACCATGCTCACGCTGGGCAATCACTATCAAAAATATGGCCGCATCCGGGCCTGGGGCTCGGTTGGCTTCATTGCATCAGTATCGTTACTAGGCTGGTTGTTTGAAACACTGGAAATTAATGCGCTGCCGTGGGTTGTCGCGTTACTGTTATTAACCATTTGGTTGTCTAGCCTGGGCACCGGGGAACCGCGTACTTCGCCGCAACCCGAAAACCTGCATGGCTTGGGCAGTATTATTTTCAAGCCCTCTGTGTTGGCCTTTTTTGCCGGCTGCTTTCTGGTTAAGTTCGCACACGGGCCGTATTACACCTTTTATTCAATTTATCTGGATGGCTACGGCTACTCTACAACCAGCATCGGTATTCTGTGGAGTATCGGCGTTATTGCAGAGCTTGCGCTGTTTATGTTTATGGGCAGACTGCTTGCTCATTATTCACTGCGTGCAATTCTTTCGATTAGCCTGGTCGCCGGCATTATCCGCTGGGCGGTGATTGGCTATTTTCCTGAAAACCTGCTGCTCATCGTGCTCGCACAAATTGCGCATGCACTAACATTCGCCAGTTATCATGCCGCGGCGGTAGAGTGGGTGCGCAGAAAGTTCGGCGAGCATCACCAGGGCCAGGGCCAGGCACTATACAGCGCGCTAAGTTTCGGCGCAGGCGGCGCGGTTGGCGCGATTGTTAGCGGGCTGTTGTGGAGCGATACGCCAAGTGCAAACTGGCAACTCACCTGGATGATTGCCTCGCTAGCCAGCGTTGCGGGCTTGTTACTGTTTGCATTTTTTGCCGCAAACCCCAGCGCCGAAACGCAAAGCGAAGCCAAAACCGAGCGCGAAAGCAGCAATGTCTAAACACCTGGAAAATTATTCAGCGCAGGCTTTGAGTGCATTGAGGCGCGAGCGCGAAGCGCAAGGCCACGCCATTAAACTGGTGTTCTTTGATGTTGATGGCACGCTGGTTAATTCACAAAAACAAATCCCTGAAAGCTGCGCTAAAGAAATACAGCGCATAAAAGCGCAGGGCGTAAGAACGGCAATTGCCAGCGGCCGCCCATTATTCGCCTGCGAAACGCTGTTCCAGCAATACGGCCTTGATGATGCTGGCGTATTTTGCACTGGCGCTGTTGTTTATGACCCGCAACAAAAGCAAACGCTTGCGGAGCACAAACTGCAAGAGAACGAACTTAACAGCTTAATCAGTTTGTCGCGCGCGGCGGGATTACACCTTGAGCTGTATAGTAATGAAATGTATTTCATTGAACATAATACAGAATACACGGACTACCATACGTCGTACTTAAAAGTCGCGCCAGTGCTTGATAGCTTCGATGCGGTAACTGGATGTAACGCGCTAAACAAAGCGCTGATCGTTGCAGCGAGCAAGCAGGAAAAACAAGCCTTGCAGCACATCAAACAACAATTGCCGACGCTGCGTTTTTATACCGGGCACGGGCCGGATCGCCCGGATATTCATTTTGTTTCGATTCTGGCAAACAGTGCCTGCAAAGCACGCGCGTTTACCCGGCTCTGCGATTACCACCAGCTTGAGCCAGCCAATGTGATGGCGATTGGCGATGCACAGTCAGACCTTGCGTTTATCCAGGCCGCGGGCACTGGCGTGGCCATGGGCAACGCCAACCAGGCGCTGCAAACCGAGGCCGACTTTGTCAGCGCGCATGTAGACGAAGACGGCCTGGCTTTAGCCTTGCGCTCGCTGGTAGGCGAAGCCTGAGCGCTGCCAGGCGCCACCGAAGCTATCGCCGGGAGCCTACTCTTGCGTATGGCTTTATTTAACATAATATATATTATGCGCACTAATAGCACTGAAGCCTGTCGCTACGCTTTGCGGCACTGGCCGCATTCTGCGGTAAAATTTGCAGCTGCTGCAATCACCTGTGCTCGCGCATCCTGTTCCCCGTTTGCCGACAACTATACGAAGCTCAAAGCCCATAGTTGTGCCTGGCCAGCTTTTATGCGGAGCAAAAGATATCAACATGATTCACTTTAACTATTGGCTTCGCAGTAGCGTGGCCACGCAGCCCCGCTTCGCCCTCTTGCTAGCGCTTGGCTCGATACTGCTCTGCACGGTTGTGCAGCCACGCGCGCTGGCCGAGCCGGTCGGTGAAATTGTAGATCCAGAACCATTGATTGAAGCGGTTCGGGAGCGACCCGCCGACGCGCGTATCGCCGAACGTATCCGAAACATCTACCAGCAAATCGAGGCGCTGGCGGATGTCGGTGTGGACGTACGCGAGGGTGTCGTCATGCTGTCGGGCACAGTGGCCAACGACAAGCAGGCGCAGCGTGCGCTGGCGTTGGCGATTCGACTGGAGGGCGTGGTCACCGTTGATGACGCAATTGACAGGACAATGGACCTACAGGGCAATGTCCTGCCACTGCTGGACCAGTTCAAATCTGATTTACAGAGCTACTCGCGCGCGATACCCCTGCTGCTTGTTGCGCTGCTGAGCTTTTTTTGTATTGCATTCGCCGGGCATATCCTAGCCAAATGGTCCTCCCTGTGGCAGCGCGTGGCACCCAATCATTTCCTGGCGCAATTAATGGCGCAGGCAGTCCGCGTCATCACCTTACTTTTTGGTTTTGTTTTCGCACTGAACCTGGTCGGTGCAACGGCACTGATGGGTACAATTTTGGGTGGTGCTGGTGTACTGGGCATCGCGATTGGATTTGCCGTTCGCGACTCGATGGAAAACTATATTTCCAGCATCATGCTAAGCCTGCGCCAGCCTTTTCGGGCGAACGATCACGTTATCATCGATCAGCACGAAGGCAAGGTCATACGGCTAACTTCCAGGGCGACGATCTTGATGACGCTGGATGGAAACCACCTGCGTATCCCCAATTCAACGGTATTTAAAGGCGTTATTCTCAACTTTAGCAGCAACCCTGAGCGACGATTTGATTTCGAGCTAGGTGTCGACGCTGACGATGATCCCATTGCAGCCATGAAGACCGGGCTCGATGCAATTCGCGAACTTGAGTTTGTGCTTGGCGAGCCCGGGCCCAATGCCATTATCACTACCGTAGGCGACTCCAATATCGTGATCAGGTTTATGGGCTGGGTGAACCAGTCGCAAAGTGATTTTGGAAGAACGCGCAGTCTCGCCATTCGGGCGGCAATGGCAGCACTGGCGGAGCAAGGTTTTACGTTGCCAGAGCCAATTTACCGGCTTCGATTTGACCAGCCGCTAGCCGCTTATAAGCTCGAGGGCGAATTACAATCCAGTGAGCCAGCGCGGGCAGATGCAGCACCACGACCATCTCCCCCGTCGATGTCGGACGAGCCCGATGACACTATTTTGAATGTCGCTCCGGATACCCACCTTGAAGAAAAAGTGAATACCGAGCGCTTCGCTTCAAGCGAACAAGATTTACTGGACCAGAACCGGCCTGTGGAGTAGACCTTCATTTCCTGCCGGGCACTCTCTGTGCTTGCTGCGAGCGACCGCCGCTGCGATGCTGAGCGTCTGCTTTTCGTGCAATCGGGGCGCAGCGGATTGCGGCCTGGCGACACACAATGTGCCCTCTTACG
>JABDNS010000131.1 GCA_013043705.1 Pseudomonadales bacterium | reverse complement strand
CCGGATATAACTTTAATAACCCTGGAGTAACGTAAGATGTATATTAAAACTTTTAAGAAACAAATCGGTTTGGCTGTAGTTTCGCTAAGCGTAGCTGCAACAGCCTCAGCAAATCTTTTAACTAACGCCAGCTTTGAAGATCCAGACACGCCCTTTTCAAGCGGCGGAGCACCTGAGTACTTTGGTGCTCCAGGCTGGACGGACTTTGGCGGCAACACGTTCACACTCGAAGATTTTGTTACAGGTGTGCCAGCGCACGATGGCAACCAAGTCTTGAAAATGTTCGGTTTCTCTGGCGTTTTCCAAGAATTGGCGGTAAACGGTGGCGATATCGTAGATGGAACTGCCTGGGCAATGAACGGCTCTTATGATCCAATGACAGGAGGCCAGGTTGCTGGCGCGAATATCGAATGGTTTGATTCAGCCGGCGCATGTACCCAGGATATGGGTGGTAATTGCATCGTTTCTTTCGGTGCAAGTATCGACGCCAGTGCCACTCAAGATGTCTGGACCCAGATTGGCGTGATCGGTGCAGTAGCACCTTCCACCTCTACAATCGGCAGGTTGGTTCTTATTACCGGTAACTTCGGTGGTGACCCCGCTGGTGGTGCTCCGGTATTCGACGACGCTAACTTTACAGCATCAGCAGTACCTGTGCCAGCCGCCGCATGGCTGTTCGGCTCAGCACTCGCTGGCCTGGTTGTAGCGCGTCGCAAGAAGTAACAGCTTTTCTAACACAAGCTGAAACAGGAAAGGCCACCTTCGGGTGGCCTTTTTTTATCTCCAATATTCAGGTTTAATAAAAAGGGGTCGGTGACAAATCAGAACGATTCCGATTTGTCACCGACCCCTTTTTATTGGAGGCGCGATGTACTACGGAGAAAGACTCAACAGTATTAGCCATTTGGTAGGTGCGGTATTCGCGCTAATCGCACTGGGCTCACTGCTTACGCTGGCTTTACAGTCACAAGACCCGCTTATCATTACCGGTTTCACTGTATTTGGCACAACCATGGTGCTGCTCTACACCATGTCTACGCTGTATCACAGCTTTCCACAGCCGCACCTGAAAGCCATTTTTAAGGTGCTCGACCACGTTTCTATTTATTTACTCATCGCGGGCACCTATACACCCTTTATGCTAATTGGCCTGCGCGGCGAGAAAGGGCTAACCATCCTGGCCGTGGTATGGGCGCTGGCGCTGGTTGGCATACTGACCGAGGTGTTTTTACGCGGTAAGCTGGTGAAGATTTGCCAGCTAATTATCTACCTGGCCATGGGCTGGGCCTGCGCTTTCCAAATGGACGATGTCAAAGCTGCCCTGCACGGACAAAGCTTTTACTGGTTATGGCTGGGCGGCATAGCCTACACCGCAGGCGTGGTGTTTTATTTGCTAGACAAAGTAAACCGTCTGCAACATGCCCACGGCATTTGGCACTTCTTTGTGATGTGCGGAACTATCGCGCACTTTATTGCGGTACTGGGCTTTGTGTAGTAGCTGGTGTGTACCAGATTGGCGACGCCCAGGCCTGCTCCTGGATTACCGCTGAAATTTTTGGGCTATCGCAAACATCGGGCCGCTCTGCTTCGCCGTAGCTTATGCAATCGAGCAGGCTCCAGCGCGGGCTGGGGTTTTCAACGGCTCGCATATAGTAATACGCGGTTTCTGCAGCGTTAAATTCCGGATCTTCGAACACCGCACATAAATTGCTGTGGCCTCTGCCGTAGCGCTTGCCAGTTTGCCTATCTACGCCAGCATCATTTTCTGCATCGCCTGCCACATCAAACACTTTGTTGTGCGCGTTGCCTTCGGCGTCGATCCAGCCTTTGATTAGCTGCAACTTTTGCAATGGCGCGGCATCGCTGGCCGGATCCGCCAATGCGGCAACCAGCAACCTGGGCACAGATCCTTTACTTGGCGCTGCTCCAAGATCACCCCCCATCGGCACGCCCCGGGCGTAAGCTTTCTCCAGCATTTTAGGGTCATCGCATAAATTTTCTGGATAACGCCAGCTGGCAAACAGGCGCGGCTTAATACGGGGCCCCGAGGTACCAAAGGTTTCCCGATTCAACATCGCATCGAACAGCGCATTGCGCGAGTTTTCCGGCGCGTAAACGCCCACCAGCCCGCCCGGATTGCCCAATTTGCCGCTGGGGATGAAAACCGGGCTGAGCAAGCGGCCATCTTTGTTCCACTCGGCATGAATATGGCCACGCCAGTCACTTTCCTTGGCCGCACCGGGCGTGGACATGTGTGTGTCGGTGCTGGCAATTGCGCCGAGCTTCACCGGGTTCATGCCAATCTGGTTTTGCTCTTGCAAACCGGTAAGCAGCGCGGTGCGGTAAAAGTCGTTTTTATGCAAACAGCCGTTACCCTGCATGCCACCAAAGCCGCGCGTGCCTTGTTCACAAAATACGGTGGGGTTGGGCACTTCGTTGGTCACCTTCACCTTACCTGCTTCAACCAATACCGTGCCGGTAGCGCCTGGCCGACCGATCTCCCTTATCTGCTCCATCTCACAAAGCTCATCCGGCGCGCCGAGAATGCCGGCAAAGCCGTTTGCGCATTCGGAGCTGCCCTTGTGCTGGAACATCTCAACCAGCGGCTCTCTTGCCAGGCGCTGCTTGGTATAGGCAATTTTGTTCTCCAGTGTGCCTTCCAGGTTCGCGTACGGCGTTAGCAGGTGGCCATTGGACAAATTGGAGTTATGCGGAATACTCAGATATTCGCAATTGTTCTTTTCACTGCAGGTTTTATTCAGCGCCAGCCAAAGATCGTAATCGCGCGGCGCCTCAAATATCGATACCGGCATTTCAGGTACATTCGCGTTGCGGAAAATCACGTTGCGGTGGTAATTGCTAGAGCCTGGCGCACCCGAGTACTCGTAGCCTACGAAGCTGGTGAACTCACAAGCCGGCGAGTCGTCATTGGCGTTTTCCGCTGCCGCAATAATCGCCTGCCAGGGAATAACGCTGGCGGCCAAACAATCCCTGGCGCCTTCACCGCAAACAGGCGTTAGGCGTGTAGAGGGCTGCGTTGCCAGCGCTGTACCGGTAAGCATAATGGCCTCTACCCCACCCTTTCGATAGGTGTTGCAGTAGTCGGAGTTATAAGAAGCGGAATCTTTATCGGTACACAGCTGGTATTCACCTAAAAATTCAGCGTGATCGGTAACGGCTACAAAATCTAGCGGCCGATCGATTTTGATACTGCCCGCCATCGTGCCGTCTTCGGCCAAAGGCAAGAAAGGAATCGCCTCACCCCTTGCAAAGCGATAGGCATCCTCGGGGGTGGTTTTTACACCATAGGCGTGTGCGTCGAACGAGAAAGATGTATGTACGTGCAGGTCGCCGAAATAAGCCTGTTTGGTTGGCGTGTAATCACGGCATCTTGGCTTGCCGGCCATTGAAGTGGCTTGTTGATGCGCCGCATTGGCTGCCTGCTCAAGCTTACTGTTGGCAGCCTTACTATTGCCGTCGTCTTTGCTACATGCGGCCAGTAATATAGCGGAGGCAAATACAACCGTATAGGCAGTTGCACGAAATAGCATTTGTTGTGGCTCATAATGAAAGGCGCTACGCCCGGCACCGCTGATCACATAATTATTCATATTTCTGCCCATATATTTTTTTTTGCATGCTCGTATTTTTATTTTGGATAGCGCCTTGGCTGTGCAACGCTATTCAACGCCATCGGCCTTAATATACCAAGGCCTGAACACACGAAACACCCAAAATCTAGCAACATTGCGTACACGCAATAGCCAAATCGTACTACAGGTATACTAGGCGATGATGCCAGCAACGATTCCAGTTACACACTTCAAGCCAACTACTCGCCTACCAAGCACGCGCCCTATGAGCCTTACTCTCTATCTAGCAGACTGGTTTAGACGTTTGAGCCCGTTTACCGGAACAACCCTGCCTCATGTTGCCACTTACACGCGCGAGCTACCGGTTAGTATGGCGCGCATGTATGAAAATGCGATCGACGGCGACCACTTGCCCTGGTTGCACCGCGAAACGTTCACCGATATGACGATAAGCGAAAGTGACAACACCGGCTGGCGCGGACAGGGCTACTTGCAACCCAGGTCATTTACAACATGGATGGAACTAGAATTGCGGTTAGATCGCGAAAATCATCGCTGGATAACGACTACGACGCGCGGGCTTGGCAAAGGCAGCCAGGTCATCACACACGCTATTCCGCTGGCGGAAAATCGTATCAAGGTTGTTGTTGATTTCTATGTACCCAAACTGCCTAAAGCGCTGCACAAAATGTACGGCAAGCAACTGGTAGATACCTATACCAGGTTGTACGACCAAGACCTGGAAATGATGCGCACACGCCAACGCGCGCTCGACATCGCGGCCAGCGCCCAGCCCGACAGCAACCCCGCGCGGATTGTATTAGGAAACCGCACCGGACTGGATTCGCAACTACCGTTGCAATTTGAACTAGCGGGAAGGCCTTATCGCCTGGTTCGGATCGGTGACAAGCTGGTTGCACATGCCAGCACGTGCCCGCATAGGCTTGGCCCACTACAGGATGCTAAGGTAGTGGATGGCCAGGTTGAGTGTCCGTGGCACGGTTATCGTTTTAACGTTATTAGCGGAGAATGCACAAGCGGCCAGCACGGCCAGCTTCCATTAGCGCCTGTTATATCTATCGATAATGATGAGGTCGTTGCAAGTAGCGAAGAAAATGTTTAATCGGGCTCACGCAAATACCATTACGTGAGCTCCATTTAAATGAGCTCGTAATCCTCGAACTTCGGCTCGGACATTTCATCAATGAAATGCTGCTGCGTCCATGGCCAGGTAGCGGGCACCCCATTATCGTCGAGATACCAGCTTTGGCAGCCGCTGCCGAATATGGTTTTCTTCGCTGCATCAATCCGGGCCGCGTCAAAGTCTTCGAGCGCTTGTTTTTTCACGCAAACTTCGCGGCATTTACCCGACGCAATCTGCTCAAGCAGCTGGTCGATGTAATGCCACTGTTGCTCGGCAATATCGATCAGGGAAAAGTTACCCACCGGGCCATTCGGGCCGTTCAACATAAAGAAATTCGGAAAATCCGGCATGCTAATGGCAAGGTGCGCTTTGGGCCGGTCGGCCCAAAAATCATTCAGCGCGATACCGCCTCGACCGACAATATTCATTGGCCGCATGAAGCGGTCGGCATGGAAACCGGTGGCCAGCGCAATCACATCCAGCTCGTGCAGCTTGCCATCCGCGGTACGCACACCCTTCGCTTCAATCGCCGAAATCTTGTCGGTAATCACCTCTACCGCTGGTTGTTGAACCGCGTGGTAAAAATCGGGCGAAAATATTAAACGCTTGCAGGCCGCACGATAATTGGGCCGTAACTTCTCACGCAGCGCCGGGTCAGTAACATTGGCCTCAAGATTGTGCAGCACCGTAGCCTCAATTTCAGCCATTTCGGGTGACTCGGGATTTACAATAGCATTGGTAAAGCGCTCTACATTGGCCAGGTATTCCGGTTCATTCTGCATGTACTTCAACAGCGCATAATCGCTTCGGAATGCTTCCTTTTCTGCCTCGGTAAAAGGCCGGTTTTCAATTGGCATTATCCACTGCGGTGTTCTTTGAAAATGCAGAAGCTTACTGGCACGCTTGCAAAGTGCAGACACGATTTGCACGCCGGTTGAACCGGTGCCTATAACGCCTATACGCATGCCATCCAGCGGCACCTGGTGATCCCAACGCGAGGTATGAAACAGTGCGCCTTCGAAATCATCAATGCCAGGAATATGCGGGTAGCGAGGCACATGCAGTACACCGGTGGCAGCGATAACAATATCGGCAGTGGTTTTCTGCCCACTTTTAGTTGCCAGTTGCCAAACGCCATCACGATAAGCGCAGCTCACGATTTCCTGGTTGAATTCAATCAGCGGGAGAATGCCGTACTTGCGGCTTACCATTTCAAAGTAGCTTTGAATTTCGGCGCCGGGCGGCATAATGTGGCTCCAATCGGGATTGGGCTCAAATGAATAGGTATAAGCGTGCGAAGGCACATCGCAAGTTAGGCCGGGATAGGTGTTTTCACGCCAGGTGCCGCCAACGCGATCGGCCTTCTCGAAAACTTTAATGTTTTTATAACCGGATTCTTTTAAGCGGATTGCGCTGAGCATGCCCGCCATGCCCGCGCCAATAACAACGACGCGTAAGCTTTCACGCCCTGCTTCGCTACTCATACTCTCACCCACTCTCGTTTTCACACTCTTGCATTCACATTCTCGTATTCACACCCTGGCATTCACACGCTCAATCGAACCGCAGCGCAATACAGCAACGTTGCGGCGATGCTTAAACCCTACAACAAATCAATCTTCACCGATTCAATATTGAAACCGCGTAGCGGATAACCTGGCGGCGCAGACGTTGGATAGCGCCCTGCTGGCGAACCGGTGTCCCTGCCCAAATCGAAGGTTTCGTCTATTGAATAGAATGCGGGTGGCGTTGCTGGTACACGCGCGCTTCCCACTGGCTTACCATCTACTACTAAAACAAACTCGCCGCCCTTTGCATAACCATCGCCATCGTAATCGAACTGCAGGCTGATCTGTTGTTGTACCGGCTTCAGGCGACTTTTCGTGCGTATCCTGGCTTGTGCCAGTTCAAAAACTTTACAGTCAAATACCGCACGACCTTTTTTATCAATATATAGCGACCATCCGCCAGCGCTACCACCTATGGTTGCAATCACGCCTCCAGGTTTAGCACCGTTAAGCCCGGGCTTAACGCTGGCCGATAAGCGCCAGGAACGATTCGCCATAGCCGGTGCTGCGGCTTCCGGGATGGCGTAAACATCACCGCTATAGTTAAAGGACGTTGCCCCGCCTGTGAGCGATGGCATGGCTGTGGGGTTTTCCAGCGAACTGCGTATTGGGTATAC
>JABDNS010000128.1 GCA_013043705.1 Pseudomonadales bacterium | reverse complement strand
GTCCCTACACTGGTCGCCAGTCGGCGAAAGAGAGCATCTCTTCCCTGCCCGAAAGCCTGCGCCGGCTCCGGCCGTGGCCGCGCAACGTGGCGAGTATCAAAGGTGATATCCTGCGTTTCGATGAACTGCTGGGCGTGCAGCGCTGATTGTTCGGCTATGGCGCCTGTGCAGCCGCTGCGGATCGATTGAATAATAATCAACCATATCGCTCTCTGGGCAATTGTTCGCATCCGTTCAAGCGTGTAAAATGCTCACCCGCTTTTGCGGCCAGCCTCTGAAGGCGCTTGCCTTGGCCTTCGTAACACTCTGATATTATTAGATTTTCTCATAAGGAAAGATTCTATGGGAACAGGTTTGTACCGCCCAGAAGAATTCCGCGACAACTGCGGATTCGGCCTGATCGCCCATTTGAAGGGCGAGGCCAGCCAGCGCCTGCTCGCCACCGCCATCCAGTCGTTAACCTGTATGACGCATCGGGGTGGCATTGCCGCGGATGGGAAAACAGGTGACGGTTGCGGATTGTTGTTCAGTATGCCGGATACTTTTTTTCGTGGCGTTGCCAGGCGCGACCTCGACGTTGATTTGCCCACTGTTTATGCAGTGGGCATGCTGTTCCTGTCTCACGATGAAGCAGTGCGCAAGCGCCAGCAACAAGCAGTTGAGCAGATAACTGCTGCCCAGGGCTTCAAGCTTATTGGCTGGCGCGAAGTGCCCACCGACCCCTCGGTGCTTGGCGAGATTGCGGTGAGCAACCAGCCCGCCATTCACCAGGTGATTGTTGCACCTAAAGAAAGCGCCGACGCCAATGGTTTGAACTACGAACAAAGCCTGTATATTGCGCGTGGCAAGATGGAAAAGCAGCTGGCCGGCGAAGCGCCGTTCTATGTTTGTAGCTTTTCAACCAAAGTTATTGCCTACAAAGGGCTAATGATGCCGGTGGATCTTACCGGCTTTTATCCCGATTTGGGCGACTCGCAAATGGAGGCTTCCATTTGTGTATTCCACCAGCGTTTTTCTACCAATACGCTGCCCGAGTGGCACCTGGCTCAACCGTTTCGCATGCTCGCGCACAACGGTGAAATTAATACCATCGTCGGAAACCGTAACTGGGCCGATGCGCGGCGCCGCAAATTTCATCACGGTGCGTTCGGCGACAGCCTTGCCGAGGTTTGGCCAGTGGTTAATCGCACCGGCTCCGACTCTTCTAGTTTTGACAATATGCTCGAGTTGTTAACGCTTGGCGGTGTCGAGCTGTTTCGCGCAGTGCGTATGCTGGTTCCGCCTGCATGGCAGAACGTTGAGACCATGGATGCAGATTTACGCGCGTTTTATGAATACAACTCCATGCATATGGAAGCATGGGACGGTCCAGCCGGCCTGGTAATGACCGATGGCAGGCACGCAGTTTGTATGCTGGATCGCAACGGCCTGCGTCCGGCGCGCTACGTGATTACTACCGACGGCTTCATAACGCTAGCTTCCGAAGTGGGCACCTACGATTACAAACCCGAATCGGTTGTTGAAAAAGGTCGTGTGGGTCCAGGCCAGATATTGGCGGTAGATACTGCTCAAGGCAAGTTGCTGCATACCAAGGATATCGATGACCTGCTCAAGCAGGGGCAGCCGTACAAGAAATGGCTAAAAGAGCAAACGCTGCGCCTGGAAGGCGAGTTAGCCAACAAAGCAGCTGCTGCAGCGGTTAGCTCCAGCGCGCTGGAGCGAAGCGCACTTAATGCGTTAATGAAACTGTTCCAGGTTTCTTTTGAGGAGCGCGACCAGGTATTGCGCCCACTGGCAGAAACAGGCCAGGAGGCCACTGGTTCGATGGGTGACGACACGCCGATGGCAGTGTTGTCCACCAAAGCGCGCTCGCTCTACGATTACTTCCGCCAGCAGTTCGCGCAGGTAACCAATCCGCCGATTGACCCGCTCAGGGAAGCCATCGTGATGTCGCTGGAAACCTGTATAGGTAGCGAGCGCAGTGTTTTCACCGAAACGCCCGAACATGCCAGGCGCATCATACTTGCCTCGCCGGTACTTTCGCCGGCGAAGTTTGCTGCAATAGCCGATCTTGCTTCCATTCAGGAAAACAAAGATGTTGCAAAACATTTTCGTGCGCAGCGAATCGACCTTGCCTACAACCCTGAAAAAATGCGTTTGCCCGGCGCAATTGATGCGATATGCGATGCGGCGGAAAAAGCAGTGGCCGACGGCTGCGTGATTATCGTGCTAGATGATTCCGGCGTGCAGCAAGGCTCGCTGCCTGTGCACGCTTTAATGGCAACCGGCGCGGTACATCATCGGCTGGTAGAAAAAGGTGTGCGCTGCGACGCAAACATTATCGTGCAGACTGGCACGGCCAGGGATCCCCATCACATCGCTACGCTTATTGGCTTTGGCGCAACCGCGGTGTTTCCCTACCTTGCCTATAGAACGCTGAACGACCTGGTCGAATCCGGTGAGTTGCTGGGTGATCCGGAGCAGTGCTACCTGAACTACCGCAAGGGCATTAACAAAGGGCTGTTAAAAATATTATCCAAGATGGGCATTTCTACCATCGCCTCCTATCGTGGCGCACAACTGTTTGAAGCGGTGGGTGTAGCCAGGGAAGTTATCGACAAATGTTTTTGCGGTGTAGCTTGCCGCATAACCGGTGCAGACTTTGCCGATTTTGAAGAGGACGCCAAGCAGTTGGCGAGCCTGGCTTGGCGCAAGCGGCAACCTGTTGACCAGGGTGGCTTGCTGAAGTTTATTCATGGCGGTGAATACCACGCTTTTAACCCCGATGTTGTCCAGCTATTGCAATCTGCAGTGCAGCAAGGCGACTACACAATTTACAAGCTGTACGCCGAAAAGGTTAACCACCGACCGGTGGCGACACTGCGCGATCTACTTGCATTGAAGTTGGCAGACAAACCTTTAAGTATCAATGACATCGAGCCGGTCGAAGGGATACTCAAGTGTTTTGACTCCGCGGGCATGTCGTTGGGTGCACTGTCGCCCGAGGCACACGAGTCGCTGGCTACTGCGATGAACCGCATGGGCGGCCGCTCAAACTCCGGCGAAGGCGGTGAAGATCCTGCGCGTTACGGCACCGAGCGAACCTCAAAGATCAAGCAAGTTGCGTCAGGCCGCTTTGGCGTAACGCCAGCCTACCTGGTTAATGCCGAGGTGCTGCAAATAAAGGTAGCGCAAGGCGCCAAACCTGGAGAAGGCGGGCAGCTGCCGGGGGGTAAAGTTAACAAGCTCATCGCAAGGTTGCGTTACTCGGTGCCCGGCGTCACGCTTATTTCGCCGCCACCGCACCATGACATTTATTCTATTGAAGATCTTGCGCAACTTATTTTTGATTTGAAGCAGGTGAATCCCGAAGCGTTGGTGTCGGTGAAGCTGGTTTCCGAGCCTGGCGTTGGCACCGTGGCAGCCGGCGTTGCAAAAGCCTACGCCGACCTGATTACTATATCCGGTTACGACGGCGGTACTGCCGCGAGTCCGCTAACATCAATTCACAACGCAGGCTCACCGTGGGAGCTGGGGCTTGCAGAAACCCAGCAGGCACTTTGCATCAACGGCTTGCGCGATAAAGTGCGCGTGCAAACAGACGGCGGTTTGAAAACCGGCCTGGATGTAATTAAAGCAGCAATCCTTGGTGCAGAAAGTTTTGGTTTCGGTACCGCGCCGATGGTTGCACTGGGCTGCAAATATTTGCGAATCTGCCACCTTAATAACTGTGCCACTGGCGTAGCTACCCAGAACGATAGGCTGCGCGACCAGCATTACATTGGTACCGTCGAAATGGCGATGAACTTTTTCAAGTTCGTGGCTGAGGAAACGCGCGAATGGTTAGCGGCGCTTGGGGTAAGCAACCTGGCCGACTTGATTGGTCGAACCGACTTGCTGGAAGTGCTGCCAGGCAACACTGCCAAGCAACGGAAACTCGATTTTGGCAGGATGCTGGTGAACGACGCGATGCCTGATGACGCGCCGCGAAGCTGCCAGGTTGCACGCAACGAGCCTTTTGACAAGGGTGCGCTCGCCGAGCGAATGGTTGCAGATGCAGCCAAAGCTATTGCACAGGGCAGCGGTGGAAGCTTTCGTTACCCGGTAACTAATTGCGACCGTTCGATTGGTGCACGGCTCTCCGGTGAAATCGCCAAGCGACACGGCAACATGGGTATGGTCGATGCGCCTTTGGAAATTGAGTTGCAGGGCACCGTGGGGCAAAGCTTTGGTGTATGGAATGCCGGTGGTTTGCACATGACGCTGCACGGCGATGCAAACGACTATGTTGGCAAGGGCATGGCTGGTGGCCAGTTGGTATTGATGCCACCCGCGAAAAGTAATTTCGCATCGAATAAAACCCCGATAATGGGCAATACCTGCCTATATGGTGCAACCGGCGGCACGCTGTTTGCGGCGGGTCGCGCCGGCGAACGATTTGCAGTGCGCAACTCAGGCGCGCTGGCCGTTGTCGAAGGAGCAGGGGATCACTGCTGTGAGTATATGACCGGTGGCGTGGTGGTGGTTTTGGGTAAGACCGGCAACAATTTCGGCGCAGGTATGACCGGTGGCATCGCCTACGTACTGGATCTGGATAACCAGTTCGTCGATCGCTACAACCATGAGCTGGTTGAGATATGCCGGGTCAACACCGAAAGCGTTGAGCCCTACCGCCGCCATTTGCGTGGCATCGCGCGGCAGTTTGCCCAGAGTACCTCAAGTGTTTGGGGGCGACAGATTGTTGAGAACTTCGATGATTACCTGCGCTTGTTCTGGCTGGTCAAGCCCAAGGCGGCCAATCTTGAAGGGCTGCTCGACAGCGTGCGTTCACGCGCGGCCTAATTGCCGTTAGTGATCGCTGCAAGCGGAATGTATTTATGACCGATAGATTGAACAACTTATTCCAGTTTATCCAGGTTCGGCGCGCCGACCCGGGCAAGAAGTCGCTGGAAACGCGAAAGACAAACTATGTAGAAATCTACGAACCGTTTACTGCGGTAGAAGTTGCGGAGCAGTCGCATCGCTGTCTCGAGTGCGGCAATCCCTATTGCGAATGGAAATGCCCGGTTCACAACTACATCCCCAATTGGCTGAAGCTTATTGCCGAGGGCAACATAATCGAAGCCGCAGAGCTTAGTCATCAAACCAATACATTGCCGGAAGTTTGCGGTCGTGTTTGCCCGCAAGACCGCCTTTGCGAAGGTGCGTGCACGTTGAATGACGGGTTTGGTGCAGTAACCATTGGTTCGGCGGAGAAATATATCAACGACACTGCTATTGCGATGGGTTGGCGGCCGGATATGTCCGAGGTTGTCGACAGCGGCAAGCGCGTTGCAATTATCGGTGCGGGGCCCGCCGGCCTTGGTTGCGCCGATGTTCTGGTAAGGGCCGGGGTCAAGCCGGTGGTCTACGATCTTTATCCCGAAATAGGCGGGTTACTTACTTTTGGTATTCCCGAGTTCAAGCTTGAGAAGCAGGTAATGCAAACGCGCCGCGAAATTTTCGTCGACATGGGTATCGAGTTTGTCCTGAATACCGAAGTGGGTTCAGCACCCAGCGGTATTGCCGAGCACTTTGTCGATATCGAAAAAATTTACAGTGAGTACGATGCGGTATTTATGGGTATGGGAACATACACATCAATGAAAGGCGGTTTTCCCGGTGAAGATTTGCCAGGTGTTTACGATGCCCTGCCGTTCCTGGTGTCTAATGTAAATAAAAACCAGGGCTGGCAGAAGCCGGGCGAACAACATATCAACCTGGCAGGCAAGCGCGTGGTTGTGCTTGGCGGTGGTGATACCGCAATGGACTGCAACCGCACATCGATCCGGCAGCAGGCCGCTTCGGTAACTTGCGTGTATCGTCGTGACGAAGTCAACATGCCAGGTTCGCGCCGCGAAGTAACCAATGCGCGCGAAGAGGGTGTGAGGTTTTTATTCAACCGCCAGCCCATTGAAATTGTCGGCAGCGATAAAGTTGAAGGCATACGCGTGGTTGAGACGCGCCTTGGTGAAGCAGATGAAAGCGGCAGGCGCATGCCCGAGCCGATACCCGGTAGCGAAGAAGTGCTGGAGGCCGATGCGGTGCTAGTGGCCTTTGGTTTCAGGCCAAGCCCGGCTGCGTGGTTTGACGAGCTTAGCGTGAGCACCAACAACTGGGGTGGCGTAGAGGTTACGCCAGAGCAACAAGCCGCTAGCGAGGATACTTACCCGTTCCAAACCGGCAACCCGAAAATCTTTGCCGGTGGCGATATGGTGCGTGGCTCGGACCTGGTGGTAACCGCCATCTGGGAAGGGCGCCAGGCCGCCGAGAGCATGCTTGATTATCTCGACCTCTAGCCTGCGTTTACTGCAGAACAATTCACTGCCAAACGATTAACTGCCAAGACCGCCCCCTTATGTCACCAGCGTTAGAGAACGATTTGTTGCTGCGCGCCTTGCGTCGTGAACCGGTGCCGCGAACGCCTGTCTGGATAATGCGCCAGGCAGGGCGCTACTTGCCCGAGTACCGCGCGGTGCGCGAACAAGCCGGCGACTTTATGTCGCTTTGTCAAAACCCGGAGCGTGCTTGCGAAGTTACCTTGCAACCGCTTGCGCGCTTCTCGCTCGACGCCGCCATTCTCTTTTCCGATATCCTAACCATTCCGGATGCCATGGGCCTTGGCCTGTCGTTCGCCGAGGGTGAAGGACCGCGTTTCGCCAGGCCATTGCGCGATGCTGCGGCTATCGATGCACTACCCACAAGTGTGTTGGACGACCTGGCCTATGTATTCGATGCAGTCTCGCTGATTCGACGCGAGTTGCACGGGCGTGTTCCGCTAATTGGTTTTGCCGGTAGCCCGTGGACCTTGGCCACCTACATGGTTGAAGGGCGTTCCACGCGCGATTTTTTTGTTATCAAAAAAATGCTATACACGCAGCCTGAAATACTGCACCGCCTGCTCGATAAACTTAGCAGCGTAACCGCGGACTACCTGGTGCAACAGGTGCGTAGTGGCGCGCAGGCCCTGCAAGTCTTCGATACCTGGGGTGGGGTGCTCAGTGACGCGGCTTATCAATCATTTTCGCTGGTTTATATGCAAAAGCTGCTTGCCAGGTTGCATGCGGCTTTGGATGAACAGGAGCAGGTGCCGGTAATCCTGTTTACCAAGGGCGGCGGAGGCTGGCTTGAAAAGTTGGCTGAGAGTGGTTGTTCAGCGGTGGGTTGCGATTGGTCGGTAGACCTGGGCTCGGCGCGACAACGAATTTTCGACTCGGTGGCGCTGCAGGGCAACATGGATCCTGCGGTTTTGCGTGCAAGCCCGGCGAGCATAGAGGCGGAAGTGCAGCGTATACTTGCCAGCTACGGCAAGCACACGGCGCGCAGTGGCCATGTTTTTAATTTGGGGCATGGAATTACCCCTGATATTGATCCGGAAAATGTTAGCGCACTGGTAGAGGCGGTACACAAGCATTCGCCCGCCTACCATGCTACAACTTAGAAAAGCCTAGCCCTTTCCGGGTGTAAGTCGTTGGTCCATCGATAGCGCAGGTGCTGCGTCGCCGAGTTTGCCGACTATCTCGGCCGGAACGCCCGCGGCGATGGTATGCGCTGGAACATCTTTTAGCACAACGCTGCCCGCGCCAATTTTTGCCCCTTCACCAATCCTGATATTACCAAGCACCTTGCTGCCAGCACCTATAAGCACGCCTGCGCCAACCTTTGGATGCCGGTCGCCACCGGCTTTGCCAGTGCCGCCCAACGTAACCGACTGCATAATTGAAACGTTGTCGCCCACCTCGCTAGTCTCGCCTATAACAATGCCGTTGGCGTGATCAAACATAATGCCGCGACCGATCCTGGCGGCCGGGTGTATATCAACCGAAAAGCAGGAAGAGGAAATACTCTGCAAAAAAAGCGCTAGTTCGCGTCGGTCGGCACGCCACAACTGGTGTGCAACGCGGTGCGTTTGCAGTGCATGGAAGCCCTTGTAGTAAAGAAACGGGGTGCCGCACTCATTGCAGGCAGAGTCCCGGTCCCGAATGGCGGCAACGTCATAAGCGGCGCTTTCAACGATAGCTGGCGCAGCCACATGGGTATCGGTGATCACTTCCATTAGCGAGAGCGCAGAAGCGGTTCCAGAGCCCAGCAAGTTTGAAAGATGATAGGCGAGCGCATCTGAAAATTTGTCGTGGTTCAGGACGGTAGCGTGCAGATGGCTGGCCAGAATGGGCTCGTGCGCGGCTTCGCGCTCAGCCTCTCGCCGAATGCAGTCCCAAATTTCATCGATCAATGAGTCTGTGGGAGTGGAGGCTTTCATACGTTATGCCGTTGTGGATGTTACTTTGAATTGAAATGCCGAGCACGGCGCGTTGATTCCGCCTTTGTTGAAAAGCATTTTTCTATTGCGAATGACTATTGTCAAGTTGAGGCCAATGTTGCCTGCCTTGTGCTATGCCGGGCAAGTGGCACACAATTGCCAAAGACTGTGCCCGCTGGCATGATATTTTTTCTCGAACGGTGTCAGGGCAGTGCTATCGGTGGTAACAAGTGGCCTGAGTTCACTGTCGATGCCTGCTATGTTCAGCGCCATCGCAAACTCTTCAGCGTATATTTTCCAGTTACTGCGCAGTTCTATTTCCCCACCCAATTCCAGGATTTCACGAAACACAGCAGCGCCGTGCCATCGGCGTTGTAAATGTGCCGGCTTTGGCCAGGGGTTCGGGTAGAGGAAATAGTTTTTGTAGACGCGGGCGCCCTCGGCCGCCGCGATACGAAAAAAATCAACCAGGTCGGCGCGCACTAACAGGGCATTCGGCTCGCGCTGAGCTGCATTCGCCTTGGCTAGCATATCCAGGCGCTTGGCTGATTTATCTATGCCGGCAACGAAAGCTTGCGGGTGGCGCCTTGCCAGTACCAGGGTGCTATCGCCCGTTCCACAGCCTGCGTCTAAGATCAAATCGCGCCCTTTGGCGGCATTTACTACTGCATGAAAAGCATCGACGTTGTGCGGTGCGTAAGGCCTGCTCGATCGAGTGCGCAGATGTTTTTCTACGAGTCGTTGCAGATTGCTGTGAGCGCCGGATTGGCCGCTTAAGACGCTGCGAGATAGCGAGGTAGTTTGCTTAGGCTGAAGTGTACGATTCATTTCGCACAATATAGCATAAGCGTCTTTGACGGCGCTTGGAGTAAAAAAGCCGCGCCGTTATTTACGCTGCTAATTTTTTTTGCCTAGGCTTCTATTTGATAGTGCGCTGCTTGCTCGTCGAGCGGAATTTCAATACGAAACCGGGAGCCCTGCTGCGGAGCGCTTTGCACATTGAGTTCACCGCCAAGTACTTCTGTGAGTTTGAGTACTATGGATAGGCCCAGCCCGGATCCAACAAACTGCCTGTCTTCGCCCGCATCCAGCTGCCGGAATGGCTCAAACACTAATTGCTGCTGCTCTTCGCTCATGCCAATGCCATCGTCGATTACTTCTAGCAATAACATGTTGCCAGAAACTGCAGCGCGCACCTCTATGTTGCCGTTCTCGGTAAATTTTGCGGCATTGCCAAGCAGGTTGAGCAGAATTTGTAGCAGCTTTTGTTCATCCGCATAAACATAGGGTTTCGCTGTGTTGATCTTAACCGTTAAATGATTGTTGTTTTTCTCTACTAATGGCTTAACTGTGCTTACAGCATTTTCCAGCAGTTGCGCCAGGTCTGTTTGGTGTGTGGATACGTCCATTTTTCCTGCTTCAATTTTGGAAATATCCAGAATGGAATTGATCAGGTGCAAAAGATGGTTGGCATTCCTGGATATTTTTTCCAGGTCTTTGTCAAATTCAGTAATTCCCTCATCATCAAGCGACTCTGCCAAAAGCTCCGCGTAACCAAGAATGCTTTGCAGCGGCGTTCTTAATTCGTGGGTAATGTTGGCGAGAAATTCCGACTTGTGTCGATTGGCTTCCAGCGCAGCATCGCGAGCCTCCACTAGCTCCCCGGTTTGTAGTGCCACCTCGGTTTCCAGCAGTTGCTTTTGGCTACGCAGTTTGTGGTCGCGTTCGGCTAGCGCAGATATCATTGCGTTGTAGGCGCCAGATATCTTTTCTACTTCCAGCGACGCGCGCGAAGCTACATCAGCAGACTTATAGCCACCGTCTGTAGATGCGGCCATACTTGAAGCGAGGTGGCTCATCGGCTCGAGCAACCTGCGAAGCGAGACCAAAATTACCAACAGGAAGATGAAGCCATAGGCCAGCCCAATAAGCAGGTTTCTAACAAATACCTCGAACTGGATTTCCCGAACCTTGCTCGCGTCGACCTGTATGGCTACGTAGCCCAGGTATTTTTGTGGTGTGCTCTCGTCACCGCCAAGAATTTCATCGCTGGACTCGTCCTCGTAGCTTGTAAATACTGGCGCAGCGATCTGCCAGGTAGAGCTGGTTTTGGAAACGATTTTCGCCTTGCTGCTCTGCCAGCTTGACTGCTGCAGCGTGTTAATGATGGCATCCGAAGTTTCACCTTCGTCAAAAATTATTTTGTTTGCATCGTTAATAATGGCAACGTGTTTTATGCTTGGAAAATTTAATGTTGCAATAGCGGCATCGCGGCTGTTGTCGCCACTGTCGTATATCAGTGCCAGCTCGCTGAGTTGGGCAAAGTTTTGCGTTGCCTGTAGGCCCTCATGCTCGTAAAAATCCTTAATAACATTGCTGGTTAGAAACGAGTAGACCAATGCCACAATCAATGTTAATGCCAGGCCCGTAACCGTCAGGTTGCGGGCAAGCAGAAAACGAAAGCTGCGGCGATTTATCGCGGCCGCTGCTTTGTTTTTGCTTGTTGGCTGGTTATCTAGCATTGTTATCCGTTTGTCGTTATCTAACGCGCAGGAAATATTTTGTCAAAGCGCTTTCTTTGTTCGGCGCTAAAACGCAAGCCTATGTGCGCGCCCGTCCTGAGGTTCACTGCGAGTCTTAGTCGGGTAGTGCCATTGATTCTTTCGACTGTGGCCAGGCGATTGTGGTGTGCTATTGCAAACTCGGCTAACTGGGCGCCCATCGACTCATGCTCCGGGTACAGTGCCATTAAGCTACCTAGCTTGGTGTGCGAAGGGTTGTTAGAGACAACCGGCAACTTTTTCGACCATGCTTTTTCGAGTAAAAAAGGCAGGATAGTTTTTGAAGGAACGATACTGCGCAATGGAATCCAGATCGCCGATTGTTTTGGCGTCGACTCTCGTACCATTTTTTCGTATAGCTTTACGCCCTGCTTTAAGTCGTCGGCACGGTAGCCGTGAATTTCTATGCCAAATTCCTGTGCTACTTGTTTGGCCTGGTCATACCACCAGCCATTCATCGGCACACTGTAAACCAGGCGAATGTCGCGAACCTCGGGTGCAATTTTTTTAACTTGCGATAGCGCCGCGCGCGGGTCGCCGGTGAGACTCAGCGTTGGTATGCCATTGGGTTTTCCTGAAATGCCGCCGGCCACCACAGTACTATCGGTTTCCAATTCGGCACACAATTGGTAGCTTTGGTTGCCCACTGCAATCACGATGCTGTGCGTGCGGCTGTTTACCTGCTCTTGTAGCCATTCAAGCTCTGATCCTTTAGGCAGTGTGAGGCGAGTAACTTCCAGGTTGGCGCTGCTGCTAATGCCGCGTACGACTTTGTCGTAAATAATGTCGGCGGGATAGCTGGCCTCCGGCGTAACGACGAGTGCGGCAAGCCGCTCGCCGGTTACCGCTTGCGCCAGCGCGTGCTGTGCAGGTGCAATGGCCAGGCACAGCATCAGTACAGCGCATAGCGCGGCCTTGCTTGCTGCTGCGAGCCGGAAAGCGATTTTTAACAAAGGAATAAACAAGATTGCCAAATAGTCCTGTAGCGGTCCAATAAAGCGGGCATCCGAGCTTAAGGTTTTGTTTCTGAAGCAATTAATAAGTCTGGCAGATATTGCCAATTTTGCGATGAACAGTTTGCAAGGAGCATCAACTTGTTAATTTTCCATTAAAACCAATAATTTGCATGACTTTATGAATGTAAGGCTGTAAAAAAAGACTGTAATGTCGCCTCTTTAGCGTAGCTTGGCGGCAGGTTAATAATTCCTATAAGAGTCGGCAGGCAAGTTGGAGTTTCCGGCGTTGCGCCGAGATGATGTCGGGGATACCCCGAGTGAAGCGGTATGACTAAGATTTACCCATTGTTGCCGGGCCAGCAAGACCAGCCCCGCAGGTCCGCGTCGGCGTTCACCTACGCCGACCTGATCATCGATTACCTGTCACAGATAGAAGTGGAGTACGTGTTTGGCATTCCTGGCGGCGCCATTGAGGGCTTGTTCGACGCGTTGGCCAGGCGCAGTCGTGGCGAAGTACCTGAGTCATCCATGCATTTGCAACGCGCGCTGGAGCGCAAATCCGCCCGCGCGCTAACCGGGCCAAGCCTGGTCGTAACAAGGCATGAGTCTGGCGCAGCTTTCATGGCCGATGGCTACGCGCGTGAAACGGGCAAGCTGGGCGTGTGCTGTTCCACTACCGGCCCAGGCGCTACCAATTTGCTCACCGGTGTGGCCAACGCCTACGTCGATCGGGTACCGATGCTGGTGCTAACGCCGCAAACAGCTTTGCCAAGCTTCGGACAGCGCGGCTTCCAGGAGTCTTCGAGTGACCTGGTCGATGTGGTATCGATGTTCGCGCACTGCACGAGATACAGCTCACTCGTCTCGCACCCGGAGCAATTGGAAGGCAAACTTTGCACGGCGCTGTCCACCGCGTTCCGGCGGCCACGCGGCCCGGTGCATTTAAGTATCCCTGCAGATATTCTGTCTTTGCCAGTGCGCAGCGCAGCCGCGCAGTTCAATGTTGCCACGCTATTAAGAGAGCCGGTGGCGGTAGATGATGCCAGCTATCAGGCCCTGCTCAATGCGGTAGAGGCCACGCGCATAAAAGGTCGGCGAATCGTTATTTTTATGGGCGAGGATTGCGGCGAGGCGGCCGAGGAAATTCTGCGATTCGCCGATATCGTGGATGCGAAGGTGGTTTCCTCACCTACCGGCAAGCGCTGGATATCCGCCGGCCATCCGCGCTATTTTGGTGTTTTTGGCTTTGCAGGCCACGATAGTGCGCGGCAGGCGCTAACCCATGAAAGCGTAGAGCTAGTGCTGGCAGTGGGCACGAGTTTTGGCGAACTGGATACCGCCGGGTGGGATTCTCAAGCGCTACTCAATGACAGGCTGGTGCACATTGCCTCTTCGGTATCGACTTTCGATCGCTCGCCAATGGCCTACCTGCATGTTTATGGCAACTTGCGTGCGTTGTTTACGCAGTTGGTTGGTAACCTCGACTCACGCTTTTTTGCCTACCGCAGTCGCCCGCCCGTTGCAGCGCCCGAGCTGGTGTTAATGGATGTGCTTCTGCCCAGCAATATTCAACTTAGCGAGCCGGAAAAGTGTTTTAGCGAAGAGCTGCCGATAAAACCGCAGCGGTTGATGCGCGAATTGGTTGCACTGGCGCCGGACGACGCGCGTTTTGTAATTGACACAGGAAACGCATGGAGCTGGGCAACCCACTATATGCACTTGAATGCAGCGCGCCGCTTTCATATTGCAATGGGTTTCGGCTGCATGGGCTGGGCAATTGGTGCTTCTATTGGCACTGCACTGGCCGACAAAAATCGCGCTGTTGTTTGCGTAACGGGTGACGGCTCTTATTTAATGTCCAGCCAGGAGTTAACCGTTGCGGTTGAGCAGCAGCTGCCGCTTTGCTTCATTGTGCTCAACGATTCCGCCCTGGGTATGGTCAAGCATGGGCAATTGCTCAACCAGGCCGAGCCAATTGGTGCAAAACTCCCGGCGGTTGATTTTTCTGCGATGGCGAATGCGCAGGGTGCGCGTGGTTTTCGCATTCAATGCTGGCAAGACCTCCAGGATCTTGATCTACCAAAGCTAATTAATTCGGGCGGCCCATTGCTGCTCGACGTCATTATCGATGGCGAAGAAATCCCGCCCATGCAATCGCGCACGGAGGTGCTGCGCGCTGCCAAGCACGGCGCACCGCAACCTGAAATTGAGCCGTTTCTCTAGTCGCCTATTCACGCTCGGCTTTACAACTTCGCAGCTTTGCGTTTGTCTGGCAAGCCAGCCCGCCAAGCGCGGCCGTTTAGTTTAAATAACAACCAAAACCATTCATTTTTCGTGGTTATCTGCCCAGAAACTAGCGCCCGGCGTTGCTTGATCTATATTTTATCGAGGGCAATGTTGCCTGCAATTCAATAGGTTGCGTGAAAAGTGGCCAGTGCCGGAGTGGATGGCGGGTCATGCAGCGCATGCGAAAGCGGGCTAATCACTCGCGTCGCGACATGGAGGTGAGCCATAAAATTTCGTGAGAAAACTATGTCGCCAAACCTAAGCAAAAGAATAATCGTGCTGCTCGCATTGGCCAGCCAAAGCTTTACGCTTGTGGCGAGTGAAGAAGATGATCTGCTCAGTTTGTATGATGAAGAAGACCTGATCACGATTGCCACTGGCACACAAAAGCAAGTCAGGTTTGCACCTTCGGTGGCCACGGTGATAACTACCGACGACATTGTTGCCTCGGGTGCGCGGATGTTATCGGAGGTGCTTGAGAGTGTGCCCGGTATTCATGTAGGTGACGCACTGTTGTTCGATGACGACCTTATATCGATTCGAGGTATCCAAACATCAAATAATCCGCAAGTGCTGGTGCAAATAGATGGGGTTGAAATACGCCACCTGTTTACAGCGGCCAGGCCGGCAGGATTTCATTTGCCGTTGGCCAATGTGCAGCGCATCGAAATCATTCGGGGGCCTGGTTCTGCGGTGCACGGTGCCGATGCATTCGCCGGTGTGATTAACGTGATAACCAAAACCGGCGCTGATATTGGTGGTGTAGAACTTGGTGCCAGGTACGGTGCGTTCAATACCCAGGACGTTTGGTTGAATGCCGGCAATGCGATCGGCGCAGTGGATTGGGCATTTAGCCACGAGTATTCCACCACCAATGGCGACCACAACAGAATGGTTACCAGTGAGCTGCCTGCAGCCGGACAAACGTGGAGCGGTGCATTTCGCAGCGAGTACGAAATATATAATACCCAGGTAAAAGCCAGCGTGGCCGGTTGGACCGCACGGCTGCATAACTGGCGCCTGCAAAATGGCGGCAATGGCCCCGGCGGTGCGCAGGTACCCGACCAGCAGGGCTTTGTGGAAACTGACTATTACCAGTTCGACCTGGCCAACAAAAGCCAGCTAGCGGCGGATGTGGCGTTGGACGCGCGAGTTGGTTTTCATCGCGGTGAAACCGCAATCGACAATGTACTGTTCCCTGTCGGCGCACACCCTATAGATAATCTGGGTAACCCCTACGGCGTGGCCGGTGGGCCCGCGTTCAGAAATTTTCCAGACGGCGTAATTGGCAACCCCGAGGGCGAAGCCAAGGTTTTAGACGTAGATTTTTCCATTTTATATACGCGCTTCGCGAACCACGTGCTCAGGTTTGGCGCTGGCTACTTGCATGAAGATGTCGATGCGGGGGAACGCAAAAACTTTGGGCCGGGCGTGCTTGATACAGGCAGCAATCCAGGGCAAACGGTTCCGCCAGCACCGGTTGATGTATCTGATACGCAATTTGCATTCCTGCAAGATGTTGATCGCGAGGCCTACCACGTCTCGCTGCAGGATGAAATTCGGCTCAGTAATGACCTCGAACTAACGGTTGGACTACGTTTCGATGAATTTAATGATGTAGGCGGGGCCGTGAATCCGCGCGCCGCGCTGGTATGGGCTGCCGACTACAACCTTACCACCAAGTTTCTTTACGGCCGAGCATTCCGGGCGCCGTCTTTTACCGAGTTGTTTTCAAAAAACAATCCGTCCCAGCTTGGCAATCCTGAGCTGCAGCCGGAAACCATAGATACCTACGAGGCTGCAGTAGACTACCAGTTCCGGCCAAACTGGAATATCAAGGCCAACGCTTTTTATTATGAAATTGAAGACCTAATCGACTTCAAGCTTGATTTGGCCCAGCTCGGCCTGGTTGCCAGCAATGAGAAAAACCAGACCGGCTATGGCTTGGAGCTATCCAGCCATTGGCAGGCCAGCGATTCAATTGCGCTAAGTGCCAACGCATCCGTACAAAAAATTGAAGACAAAGACAGTAACGAAGATATCGCCAATGTACCGACTGCGCAGTTTTTTGCGGGGCTGAATTGGCAGCCTGCTAGCGGGTATAACGTGCGTGATTTTCAAATGGATTTCGAAGTGCACTGGATTTCCGATCGCGAGCGAGTTACAGGGGATCCAAGACGCGACCTGGCCAGCTATACCTTGGTTAACGTTGCGGCGCGCAAAGCCATTGCCAATAGCGGGCTCTCGGTCGCGGCGTCTGTTAAAAACCTGTTAGATAAAGATGCGGCCGAGCCCTCCGAGTTTGGCCCGTTATATGTAACTTCCGACTATCCCATTCAAGGCCGCGCAGCATTTATCGAGCTCAACTACCGTTTGCGCTAAAACCACTGTCCATGAAAAAAGGCCCCATCAGGGGCCTTTTTTTTGTTCTGCCCGCTTCGCGTATAATCGCGAACTGCAGAGCATCCCATTCATCATTCCTGTATTTATTGGGAGTTAGTGAGAATTCGTGAACAACGAAAGAGCTAAGGAAACCCCGCGCGGCGATGTGCATGTCGAGAAATATACAACCGGTATCTTCGAGGAAGTGGCCGCGCCGGACAACCCCTACGGCACCGGGCATGTTTATTGTTACGGCTACGACCAGCTGGCGCTAAACAAGCATCTGGATTTTGCCAGTTATCTCTACCTGTTAATGCGCGGCAGTTTGCCTGACGTCGCGCAGGCGGGTTTGTTGAACAGGGCATTAATTGCGTTTGCCAATCCAGGTGTGCGTCACCCGGCCACGCGCGCAGCAGCCACAGCTGCGGTAGGCAAAACCCTGCACAGTGGCGTGCTGCCGGTGGCGATGATGCTAATGTGTAGCGAACAGGATGGCGCCGACAGCGTGGCGCGGGCGATGCGCTGTTTGCGTAAGTCAGTCCGGTCCGAGCCGGGCGCGGCTATTACCAGCGGCGGCGACGAGTTCGTTTTTGGTCTTTGCGCGGGCAGTGAAAATAGCTGGCTGGATAAAGTTTGCGACACGCTTATCGACGGCGGCGATTACCCGTACCTGAATTGGGGCCGCCAGCATATCTCTGCAACACGCGCTAGCGGCAAAGAAGCCGGCTGGCTGCAAACCGGCCTGGTGGCGGCAACGTTTGCCGACCTCGGTATCCTGCCGCGTTTGGCACCGGGCCTGCTGCAGTTGCTGGCTGCACCGGGGCTGTTGGCGCAGGGCATGGAGCACGCCAACCGCGATACGGCAGTAATGCCTTTTCTGTCCGATGAGCAGTGCGAAATAGACCGATTCGATTTGCAAGCAAGCGAGGTCGAGTCATGAACAAGGTTGTAGAAGCGCTTGATCGCGAGCGCGGCAGGCTGCGCAACCGGCGCAGTGGCTGGGTGATTGGCGAGGGCGTGTTCGCGCACGGACACAATTACACCGGCGATTTTTTTCGTGAGAAAACGTTTCTGCATGCGCTAATTTTAAATGCGACTGGCAGGATGCCTGAGGATCGCTTCTGCACCTGGGTTGGCGCATGCCACCTTTGTATGAGCTGGCCCGACCCACGCATCTGGTGCAATACCGTGGCGTCGCTGGCGGCCAGTGCGCGAACCTCCCCAATGACCGCCACCATCGCCGCGCTGGCGGCCAGCCAGTCCAGCCTGTACGGCACCATAACCCTGGTTGGCGGCATTGAATTTATCGAAGCGGCGCTGCGCGCGCGCAAGGCCGGCGAGTCAATCGAGCAGATCCTGCCCGCGCTGGCACAGCGTGTGAAAGGGCGCTGGCATATTCCCGGTTACCTAAGGCCCATCGCCGATGGTGACGAGCGCATAACGTTAATGCTAGAGCTGGCGGAATCGCTGGGTTATGAACACGGCGAACATTTGCAATTGGCGCTAGAAATCGAGCGTTACCTGCTGGAGACCGATGGCCAAAGCATGAATTTTGCTGGCTATGCGAGCGCGTTCCTGGCCGATAACGGCATCAGTGTGCAAGAGGGGCAGCAAATTTTTGCCGCGGTAGTGAGTAGTGGTGCAACCGCGTGCTATGCAGAAGATATTGCCAAGCCCGCGGGGCACTTTTTGCCGCTGCGTTGCAGCGATATCGAATACAGCGGCCCGGCGCGGCGCGAGTTACCTGGGCACTACGGCGCTAGTCGGGAAAAAAAATAGATCTATGCGCTTTTACCGGGCTATATTTTAACGAGCTATATTTTAATGAGCTATAAAAGCACTAGCTCGCTGATCGATGTGCGCCGCTGTGCGCGCTGCAGCTGTCAATTAATGTTTCTATAGGCGCCGGCTTGCTGATACCGTAGCCCTGGAAGCCATCTACTGAAAGCTCTTTTAGTACCTTCAATATTTCTTCGTTTTCCACGTACTCGGCCACGGTTTTAAGGCCCATCACGTGGCCTACGTCGTTGATGGATTTAACCATTGCAAAGTCGATAGGGTTGTCGAGTATGTCGCGAACGAACAAGCCATCTATTTTCAGTATGTCTACCGGGAGTTTTTTCAAGTAGGCAAATGACGACATACCACAGCCGAAGTCGTCCAGTGCGAACTTACAACCCAGGTCACTTATCGTTTCGATAAACTCACTGGCGCGCATGAAATTTGAAACGGCCGCCGTCTCGGTTATCTCAAAGCAAATTTTCTCTGGCGGAATTGAACCTTTGTTGAATTGCTTTTGGATAAACGCAGTAAAATTACTGTCGCAAATTGAAAGGCCGGAAATGTTAATAGAAACATATTCGAGCTCATCAAGTATATTTGGCCGTTCAGAGAACCAGGCAATGGTTTTTTGAATTACCCATCTATCCAGGTTTGGCGTTAGGTTATATCGCTCCGCAGCGCTCAAATACATGCCGGGCAATACAACGCGGCCATCCTGGTCCAGAATACGGCTCAGAATTTCGCAGGAATTTTTTGCATCCGGCCCGTTCTGCGCGATGGTCTGCTGGTAGAGCTGAATATTGTCGCAGGAGATCGCTTCCATGAGGTGATTGGCATACAGCACCTCACTTCGCTTCTCAATAATTTCATTATCGTCGCCGGAGAAGATTGCAACCTTGTTTTTGCCGCGCTCTTTGGCGAGGTTGCTCGCTGCAATGGCCGCCGAGAGAATATCACTCAGCTCACTGGTCTCATTGTTGATTGCAGCTATACCAAGGCCTGCATTGATTTCGAAGCGCTTGCCGTCGTGTTCAAAAATGCTGTTCGACAGTTCTGAGGCAATCATCTCGCAAATGCGCTGTGCCGCTTCGGGTGAACAATGCCGTAACAGCAGGCCAAATTCATCGCCGCCAATGCGGGCAATTGCGTCACTGGGCGCGCGTACTTTTTCCTGCAATAGTTTCGAAACCTTTTGCAGTAGCTTGTCGCCCACGCGATGGCCAAAACTTTCGTTAACGATATTGAACTGTGAGAGTGAGATATGGCAGATGCAATGTTCTGAGCCATTGGATTCCGTGTCGTGCAACGCAAGTCGAATTTCCTGGTCAAATACATCGCGGTTATAAAGGCCGGTAAGTGGATCATGACTGGCATGAAACGACAGCCGCTGCTCAATATTTTTGGCCTCGGTCCTATCGCGAAATACTAATACCGCACCAGTAGCCACGCCTAAATCATTGCGAATCGGCGCCGCCTGTTGTTCAACGAAGTGTTCGCTACCCGCACTGCTTTTTAGAATTGTTCGCGATGCAGAATGCTGAATTTCATTTTCTGCAATTGCGCGCTTGGCCAGGTTTGCAGTAGGGATGTGCGAAACTTCGTGATAGGTGTTGTAGAAATTCGTTAACGGCTGCCCAACAATATCCTCCTGCTCACAGCCCAGTAATTCCAATGCGACAGGGTTTATATATTCAACTTCGCAATCTGTATTGGTGGTTACTACGCCGTCGGCAATCGAGCGCAGGGTAATCATTGCACGGCTCTTTTCTTGTGCCAGCGCGGCTTCTTTGGCGCGAAATTGCTCATTGCTCACAACAAAATCTTCACGGTGTGCCGCAATCGCGCAGACCTGTCGAAGGCGCTCGGCCTTGAACGGTTTGGCAATAAAATCTACTGCGCCTGCAACCACCAGGCTCGCGGCCTTTTTGGCATCGCCATGCGCGGTCATCATCACAACCGATTGTTCCGGTTTGGATTTCAAAATTTCTTTAAGCACTTCCTCGCCCGACATTTTTGGCAGCATCAAATCGAGCAAGACGATGTCGAACTGGTTCTTCTTCCATGCCGCCAGCCCGGCTTCACCATCCTCTGCGTAGGTGATGTCGAAGCGCTGGTGCAAAATGCGATGTACCAGCTCAGCGGTATCCTTGTAATCTTCAACAACCAGTATCCTGGATTTCGGTAAGGAGTCGGCGGGGGCTTGCAGGAGCTTATCGATAACGGCTGGCAGTGTATGGATTTGGCCCAGTGCAACAAATCGATCGACTTCAAACTCTTTTGCGGTGGCCTCGGCAATTCTTTGGCTGTAAGTTGAAGACAGAATAATGATGCGCGTGCTGGCGTCCGTACAAAGCATGTTGGAGCGCACCAGACGGCTGAGTCGCCACGCATCGATATTGGTGAGATCAATATCGGTAATGATCAAATCGTATTTGTGGTCGCCCAGGCGCCGAATGGCATCCAGCCCGTCACCCGATTCATCAATGCTCTCGAAGCCCATTTCGGCGAGCATGTCCCTAATTTGCCCGCGCACCTTGTAGGCCGGATTAACGATAAGAATTTTTTTACAGCGGGGTGAAGCCATATTGGAATGCAAACAGCGATTAACGGGAGAATGACAAAGGCGCTAGCTGGGTGCCTGCGCCTTTCGAGAGTGCTGTTTGAAGTATAGATCGCCAGCGCCTGTCTGCCAGCGCGCGGGGCTATAACCTATCTATAAAAAACAATGACTTAGGAGCGTTTGCGCAATGCAGGGTGCTGCTCCAGGTAAAGTTCGATCATGAGTTCGAGCTGGTCGAGCTCGTCGGGGCCGAATTTATCTTCGGAATAGTCAAACTCGGCGCCCAGATCGGGCAAGATTTGCCGGTCGCGGCGGGCGCGGCTAAACCATTTTTGCGTATCTATTGCCGACGCGCTGGAAAGCGTGGCGTTTTCTGCCAGGCGCAGGCCGGCCTTGTCTGCAAGCAGGTCCCAGGCGCTAATACTCCTGCCGCCCAACAGGTCAGACAACTCTTTGTCGATGCCGAATAGTTCGGCCACATCCTGGCTGGCGATTAATGATAAGCCGGCAGACAAAATAAGGTGCTGGGCGAGGTCGCGGCGGCCGTAAATGGTGTAGGGCTTGGGGATATCCCTGGCAAAGCGCTGCTGGCCGGAATCCATCATCGTCAGCAGTTGTTCGCCACCGTAGCGACGCGCCAGCGCCAGCAACAGCGCACGGTTCTCCGCTACCGGGTCGCGACTTTGTTTGCTGCGCTGGGCCGCAAATTCGAATAGCGGTGCAATAACTTTAACCAGCGCGCCGCTGCGTGGCAGTGCGGCGAGCTGCCGGCTGTAAATATTGATAAGTTCTTGCTCACCAGGCTTAAGTACCAGCGATTCGATGCCGCCCAGTGCCAATTCGCCGCCGCGCTCCGGTATCACAAATTCAACAGACAATTTCGTATCTTCAACCGACAGGCGCCTGAGGTTCTTCCAGCTCTCGATCGCCAGCGCCATATCCTCGCGTTGTGTAATTTCCCGCAGCACCCTGGCGGCTATATCGCGACTCAGTGATTCATTCAGCGGGATGCTGCCGAGCTTGATTTTTTCAACGCTTAACCACTTGCCCTGTTCCGCATCGGCATTTACAGTTAGCTCAAGCTGCGCGTTGACCCATCGACCCGTACTGGCGGCAACAACCTTTTCGGCCAGGCTCCTGGCCCAGGGTTGAAGTTGGTTGCGGTATTGTTCGTATAGCTGCTTCGCAAGCGGTTTGGCTAGTGCAGATGCGATAACGTTTGCGCGCTCCGCCGGTGCCAGTTGTGCTGCAAAGTAAGTTTGTTCGGGTAACTTCGCCTGGCGCGGCACAAAGTGACCGATTGCCAGGTTAACATCGCGCTCACTGAGGGTAACCCGCTTTACCGCATCCGGTGAGGTCTGGCGGCTAAAATCGATTGCCAGGTGCTTGATGCGACGCAAATCTTCAAGGCTGGTTGACTCATAGGCCGCCACTTGCGGTTCTGAATCGAACAGCGCGTAACTGGCAGCCCAGCCCAAAATGAAAAGCAGCACGACGCCGGCGATTACTATGCCGAACAGAAAAATAAATATCCTAAGCAGTAATTTCATTGCTGTTTTCGACATTGGCTATGGGTTCTGCCCGGGCGCCGTTGATGGCAATGCCTTTAACCTGGGCGAAAACGCTGCAGCCTGTGCGCAGTGAAAGTTTATCTACAGAGCGTTCGGTGACGAGTGCGAGAATGGTCTGGCCCTTGATGTCCAGCGCAACCATCGCGCGGCCACCCATTATGCTGTGAATGGCCAGTATGCTAGCCGGAATGCAGTTAAGTATACTGGAATCATCTGGTTCGCTCAGTGTGATACTCACGTCTCGTGCATAGATTCTCGCGCGCAGTCGTTGACCACGATGCAAATGAGCAGTGCCCGCCGAGCAAAGCAGTGAGCGCTCGGCGGACAATTTTATTTCTGCCAGGCCGTCTGCCGCAGTTTCATTTAGCAGCTCGCCGTACACAATAGCGCCGCGCTCTCCCGGATCGCCGATCGCAATCGTAGGGTCGCACAGCAATTTCTCTGCGCGGCCGTGCCGTAAAATTTTTCCCGCTTGCATTTGCACAATATGATCTGCAAGGCGCATAACTTCGTGAACACTATGTGTAACGTATAGGCATGGCGTGGCGCGAGCACTGTGCCAGGCTTCCAGTGCTTGTAAAACCTGTTCTCTGCTCACTGCATCAAGTGCGCTTAGCGGCTCGTCGAGCAGCAACAGCCGGGGGTTGGACAGCGCTGCCCGGCAAATAGCAACGCGTTGTTGTTGGCCGCCAGACAAATCGCGAGGCTGCTGCTGCAACAGTGATTCAATGCCAAACATTTCGGCGGCTTGTTGCCGCGCAATGCGCTGTGAAGATACTGGCGCTTTTGCGGTGCCAATGCTTCGCCATGCGCTTTTTCGCGGGCCCGCCCTGCGCTGCGCAAACGCCAGGTTTTGCTCTACGTTTAGATGGGGTATTAAAGCAGCTTGCTGCGTGACATAGGCAACTTGACGCTGGTGAACGGCCAAGTACCTGCCGTTGCCAAGCCAGTAATCATTGCCTAGCGCGATAACGCCGTTGATGTTCGGGCGTATGAATCCGGCCAACATACTTAGCAGTGTTGATTTGCCGCTCCCCGACGGCCCAAAAATAGCTGTAATACCGGTGCTTGCAAAGCTGTGCTTTACGTCTAAATAAAAATTATCACTGCGACTGGCAAGCGCTACCTGCAGTGCCGGTTCTGCAACTGCAGCGCGATTTTGATAACTGTCATTCATCAAAGGGTTCCCCGCGCTGTACCACGCGAGCCGTTTTTGCGCCCTTGGCATAAAGTATTAACAAGCTGATAAACGAAAATAGCAGCAGTAACATTGCCAGTATGTGCGCGCTACGGAAATTCATTGACTCAACGTGGTCGAACAGCGCAATGCTCAGCACCTGGGTCTGGCCAGGAATGCTGCCGCCAATCATCAGCACGATACCGAACTCACCCACCGTGTGGCAAAAACCCAGTGCGGCTGCGGCCAACAGCGCGCGCTTGCTCAGTGGCAGCACAATATTGAAAAAGCGATCCATCGGCCCCGCGCCCAGCGAGGCCGCACTCAATAACGTGGCGCGAGATATTCCCTCAAAGCGACTTTGCAGCGGCTGCACAACAAAGGGCAGCGAGTAAATTATCGAGCCGAGCACCAGGCCGTCGAAGGAGAATGCCAGCGGCCTGCCAAACGCCGCCTGCCAGGCTTTTGCCATTGCGGTGTCAGGGGCGAATGCAATGAGCAGGTAAAAGCCAATAACCGTGGGCGGCAAAACGATGGGCAATGCCACCAGCGCTTCAATTATGGCCTTGCCGCGAAACTGGCTGCGCGCCAGCCACCAGGCTAACGGGATACCAATCGCCATTAGCGCAAGCGTGCTCACGGTAGCCAACTTTGCCGTCAGCCACAGTGCGAGCCAGTCGTTACTCGACATTGTTGGCGGCCTTGTTGGCGCTGTTGGGCGTTGTTGGCGCCAGCACATAACCGTGTTGCGCAATGATCCGGCGGCCTTGATTAGAATTGGCAAAGGCAAGCAACGCGACAGATTGGCTGCGGTATTCACGCGGGCGGTTTGCATTGGCCAAGGCGATGGCGAACTGCAAGATAGGCTTGTGCAGCGCGGTATTAACATGGCAGGCAAGCCAGCTTTGCTTGCGCCCGGCTTGCGGGTTTGCCTGAAACTGCGGTAGCGATATAAAAGCAGCATCGGCGGCGCTGCTGGCAAACAGTTGCTGTGCGTGCATAACATTGCGAGCAATAAGCAACTCGGGTATTTTTTTTGTCGCTGTGTTGCCGGGCACAATGCTGTCGCGCTTTATTGGTTTAACTTTTTTAAGTTGCTCAATCAGCTGCTTCGATACACTACCGTACGGCGCGGTTAACGGGTTGGCAATAATAACTTGCCGCGCCGACTGCAGGATTGCCGATAGCGCGTCGGCATTGTTATTTGCGTTAGCGTTGCGCTTGCAGGCGTCTGTAGTGAATTGCAATGCGATGTCATCGCCGTTGCGGCGATTATTTTTTTTGTGTAACAGTACCAACTGGCCCTGCGCGTAATTCAGCAGGCTGCCTTGTACACCCAGGCCGCGCGCGAGCAACTCTCTTGGGTGAACTTCATTTGCAGCAAAGAAAACATCAAACGGCGCACCATGTACTATTTGGTGGAACAAGGTGCCAGTCGACGCGCTGGAAATTACGCTGTTAGCTGCTGTCGGCGCGCTGCGCGCGTACGCGTCCAGCAGTTTTTGCAGGGTGGCTGTGAAATTGGCCGCTACTGCAATATGCAGTGTTATATCACTAGCCGATGCATGGCCGGGTTGTGCAGGTGGCAACGCATTGGCCTGCGCGGCAACGCAAGTGGCATGCAAATAAGCCAGCCAACACAAAGCCGCCAGCGATGCGGTGCCGGTGCTACGGAGGCGTTGTGTTGAAAACAGCGAAAACTTCATCAGCGCAATTATAGGGCAGTCTTGTGTTCGCATCGCGTAGCTTTAATGCGCAAAGGTGCTGCGCCGGGTTCTGCGGTGCGCGCCACGCACCAGACTTCGCAGCTTGAAGCACCGGCTAGCAAAACCGCATGCGCAACGGCATCTACGGTACTACCGGTTGTCATCACATCGTCGATAATCGCCACGCACTTTTGTTGCACAGATTGATCGCAGCGAAATACACCACGCATGTTAGCGGTGCGTGCCGCCCTGGCCAGCCCCTGCTGCGATGACGTCGATTGCGTGCGCACACAGGCAAACCGCTCTAGGGGAATGCGCAGCCGCAGCGCCAGCGGTTTGGCAATTTCAAGCGCCTGGTTGAAGCCCCGCTCGCGTAAGCGCTGCGGATGCAAGGGCACCGGTAGTAGCAGGTCGATTGGTGCGGCGATACCGGCATCGCGCGTCGATGCTAGCGACCGGCGCAGCAGGCTTGTATAGAGCAAGTCGGAAAGTATTGGCGCCTGGAACAATTCCCGGTGGTGTTTCAGGCCGTTGACCAGGCGGCCGACCAGCGGGTTGTAAACAGTCGCTGCGGTGCAACTGGAAAAAACGGGCGTGCTTTGTTGGCAATCGGCACACAGGCTGGCATTCGGGAGAGTAAGCGGCAGGGCGCAGCGCTCGCAGGTTAAAAAACAATCAATTCGCTGTTGTGCCAGCAACCGGGCGCAATGCGGGCATAGCGATTCTCGGCAACGGGCAGCACACAGCGCACAATGCCAGGGCAAGCAGGCGTTAGAAATTGCTGCGGCGAGCGCCTTTGCCCAATGTATCCTGTTAACCATTTGCTTCCCTGCAAGTTGACAGCCTTTTTCTTGCACTTATTATACGTGGCTTCCCGCTCAGAACCCCTGTGCTCGTCGCATGGGTACGCAAGCGATGGCCCGGGCTCGTCGCAACTGTCGTTATCGTCACAACCAAGGCGCTGCATGGCCATCGCCAGGAACCTGTCACTATGTCTAAGGCTACCGCTGCTACCACCACATCCCTGCGCCATAACTGGGAGCGTGAGGAGCTCCGCCAACTATTCGAGCTGCCGTTTAACGAACTGCTGTTTCGGGCGCAATCGGTGCATCGCGCCAATTTCGACCCCAATGAAGTCCAGGTCAGCACCTTGTTGTCGATAAAAACAGGTGCTTGCCCCGAGGATTGCGCCTATTGCCCGCAGAGCACGCGCTACGATACCGGCCTGACAGCTGAGCAACTGATGGAAGTTGAAGCCGTGCTGGAGCAGGCGCGCGCCGCCAAGCAATGCGGCTCTACGCGGTTTTGCATGGGCGCAGCCTGGCGCTCTCCCAAAGACCGCGACATGCCGGCAGTGTTGGCCATGGTCGAGGGGGTAAAAGCCATGGGCCTGGAAACTTGTATGACGCTTGGCATGCTCAAAGCCGAGCAAGCCGAGGCGCTGGGCGAAGCCGGGCTGGATTACTACAACCATAATCTCGATACCTCGCCGGAATATTATCGCGACATCATCACCACGCGCACTTACCAGGATCGGCTCGATACACTGGCGCATGTTCGCGAGGCGGGTATTAACGTTTGTGCCGGCGGCATCGTTGGTATGGGTGAAACCCTGGACGATCGCATTGGCCTGCTACAGGCGCTGGCGAATTTGCCCGAGCACCCGCAGAGCGTACCCATTAATCAACTCGTCAGGGTTGAAGGTACGCCACTCGCCGACACGCAGGACTTTGATGCTTTCGATTTTCTGCGCACCATCGCGGTAGCGCGCATTGTGATGCCGCGCTCGCATGTCAGGCTATCGGCTGGCCGCGAAGCCATGAACGAGCAAACCCAGGCGCTGGCTTTTTTTGCCGGTGCCAACTCAATTTTTTACGGCGAAAAATTGTTGACCACGCCGAACCCGGATACCAATGCCGATTTGCAGTTGTTTGATCGGCTCGGCATCAAGCCCCAGGCTGCCGCTAGCGATGCTACCGATGACGCAGCATTTAGCCTGCCGGCGCAGGCAGCCAAAGCGCAAACCAAACAGCAGGCCAAAGCCACTTTCTACAATGCAGCGAGTTGATTGGCTGTTGTGCCGCAGCAGGTACAGGTTTATCGCTAATGTCGAAATGGCTTGAGCGACTGACGCATCAGCTAGAGCAAAACGCCGCGCAGCACCTGCAGCGAGAGCGCTTTTGCACCAGCACGCCGCAAGCATCCAGCATCGTGGTCGACGGCGAGCGGCTGGATAATTTTTCCAGCAACGATTACCTGGGCTTTGCGAATCATCCCGAAGTGGTTGGGGCGTTTCGCGACGCCGCCAGCCGCTTTGGTGTGGGCGGCGGTGCTTCGCACCTGGTTTGTGGCCACAGCATTTTGCACCAACAACTTGAAGTGGCACTGGCCGAATACACTGGCAGGGATCGCGCGTTGTTGTTTGGCAGCGGTTACATGGCAAATATGGCTGTGCTAACAACGCTGGCCGGTCGCGGCGACAGTATATTCCAGGACAAGCTTAATCACGCTTCGCTGATCGATGGTGGGCTCGCCAGTGGCGCAGCCCACTATCGTTATCGACATAAAGATTTGCAGCACCTGGCCGCGCTGTTGGCCGGGCGCCGCAAGGGCCAGCCGATGATCGTGACCGACGCGGTTTTTTCGATGGATGGCGATTGTGCGCCACTGGCCGCGCTGGCAGCTTACGCAGCGGCGCAAGACGCGATATTAATTGCCGACGATGCGCATGGCTTTGGCGTGCTCGGTGAGCATGGCGCGGGGCTTGCTGAAAAGTTGCAGCTCGACCAGCAGGCGCTGCCGGTGCTAATGGCTACATTGGGCAAAGCGTTTGGTGTGCAAGGCGCCTTTGTTGCCGGCAGTGAGGCCTTGATTGAAACGCTGCTACAAACGGCCAGGCAATATATCTACACCACGGCTATGCCGCCGGCCAGTGCCGCCGCGGTGCTGGCCGGGTTGGCATTAAACCTGCGCGAGCCACAGCGGCGCCAGCACTTGCAATCGTTAGTGCAGCACTTCAAGCGCGGTTGCCAGTCATTGGGCCTGCCGTTGCTGCACAACGATGGCGAAGACACACCGATCCAGCCGCTGTTGGTGGGCGACAATGTTACCGCCTTGCGCATTGCGCAAGAACTGCGCAGGCGAAAAATACTGGCGGTGGCGATTCGGCCACCCACAGTACCGCGCGGAACGGCCAGGCT
>JABDNS010000126.1 GCA_013043705.1 Pseudomonadales bacterium | reverse complement strand
CATTACGACAACAACGGCATCGACGTGAACGAAGGCGTTGAAATAGCCGGTCGCGCGGGCCAGTCTGTGGATGGTTGGGAGCTACAACTCTACAACGGCGGCAACGGTGAGGTGTACAGAACACTGGCGCTGGTCAGCACCTTCATCGATTCCTACGACGGCTACGGCATCATTCATGTGGTTACCGGCAGTTTGCAAAATGGTCCTGCCGATGGCTTCGCGATTATCGATATCGATGGCGATGTGGTGGAGTTCATTAGCTATGAGGGCAGCGTCGACGCAGTGAATGGCGGGGCGGTCGGTATGACGAGCGTGGACATCGGCATTGCCGAAGACGGCGACGCGCTTGAGGGCGAGTCACTGCAGCTGATAGGCATGGGCTCGCGCGCCAGTGACTTTAGCTGGGGCACCGGCACGAACAGCCTGGGCGTTGCGAACTTCGGCCAAACCTTCAAGCCTGGCAACAGCGAGGTGCCGTTACCGGCCTCGGCCTGGCTATTCGGCACCGCACTGGCATCGCTGCGCCTTGCCGCACGCGACCGCCAGCGTAAACCAGCATAGCGAGTCAAGCAGCGGTGCCGCGCTCGGTCGAGCACATCGACTCCCAGGTTTTGCAACTCGGGCAGCGCCAGTGCAGTTGCCGGCCGGTAAAACCGCAGTGGCCGCAGCGAAACACGCTTTGTAATTCAAGCAGCTCGCTCACCTTTGCCTGCAGGCGCAGCACATCATGATTGCCGCTGTTGCCGCCGGCATGGGTGCGCAGCTCAACTAGCTTATTGGTTGCAGCCAGGGAGTTGTGCCGCCTATTGAAGTCGGCTAGCAGGTCGATGGCCTGGCCCATCCTGGCCGGGTCTTCGCCCGCGCGCTGAATCAGTTGGTCGACCAAATACATTATCACCGGCGTGGCATCGCGATTTTCCACGTGCGATTGCAAGTGGCGTGAAAATAGCTCGAAACCACGCGCACCGTTTTGTTTTTGGTAGGCCTCCTGTAACGCCGGCAGGCACATCCAGAACCAGTCGGGGTTTTGCAGTTCCAGCTTGGAAAGCGTTTTGATTACCTGCTTGTAACGACCTTGCGCGTTATCGTTGGCTGCCATTAGCAGTGCCACACGAAAAACGCCCTTGTCGACACTGGCGGCGCCGTCCAGGTACTGCCGGGCCGCACTCGCGTTACCACTACTCATAGCAGCCTCCGCCAACTCGCAGTGAAAATGCGCGATCATGCGCAGGATCTCGCGGCGCGCGTCCGGATTGCTTTTTATATAGCGGCTTTGCACAAGCGAGTTAGCCACATCAATGGCATCCTGCCATTCGCGTTCGTCCTGGAAAATATCCAGTAAATAACGCTGGGCGATGCCGCGCAGCTCGCTGGACTCGCCAATCACTTCCTGCAGCAGCACTTCAGCCCTGTCGAGTAATCCAGCGGCCATAAAGTCACGCGCCAACTCCAGGTGCACCTGGTGCTGGGCTTTGTCTTCTAATACAGGTCGGGCCAAAAGATTTTGGTGAATGCGGATAGCACGATCGACCTGCCCCTGCCTGCGCATGAGCTTACCCAGCGCCAGGTGCGTTTCGAGCGTATGGGAATTGACATCCAGCGAAGCGACAAACTCTTCCACTGCTTTGTCGGGTTCCTCGTTGAGCAGGTAGTTCAGGCCCTGGTAGTAGTTTTTATCGGGCGTAAAACCGTTTTTTTGTTCGCGCTGGGAACGACGCCCAAGAAAAAATCCGATTGCAATGGCAAGCGTCAGCAGCCCAAGCAGTGCAAAGTCATCCATTGATCAGGAGTGATAGCCCGACAATAGCTTGGAGGTGTTTTGCATTCGCTTTTCAGTGCGCTTGCGGCGCGTACGCTCAGCCAGCAGCATGAGTGTTGACGCAAACAGGCCAAGCACAACACCCACTACAAAAAAACCAATTAACCAACTGGCCAGGCGCGCCTCTATTGGCGGAATAAACAGCAAATCGATAACTGCATTACCCTGGTTGTGAGTAATGAATGCCAGCGAAAAAAACGCGAACACCAATATTATTGCAAGTAACAGCAAGGTTTTTAAAATACGCATGGTCACTCCCTTTTTGATTCTTGTCTCATTATACGCCAAGCAGATTCAGGCGCAGCCAGTGCTTTTGTTGGCGCGGGCAAATTTAACAATGCTACGCCGGCGGCGCGCAAGTGCACAGCAATATGATGGCAATACAACAAAACGCTGGCTCGCGCGCGTAGCAATTATGTTAGCGAAAATGCTGGGGACTGGATGTAAAAGAGGCTGGGTGTAAAAAAGCTAGCCTGAAAAAGGGTCTAGCTGGCGGCGCTAGGGTAGCGGTTCAAGCTGGCGTTCACGCGATCGCGCATTTCCTTGCCAGGTTTGAAATGGGGCACATGCTTGCCGACCAGCTCGACTTTTTCCCCGGTCTTCGGATTTCTGCCGATGCGCGGCGCGCGATAGTGCAAGCTAAAACTGCCAAAGCCGCGAATTTCGATACGCTCGCCCGACGACAGGCCGTCGACCATCTGGTCTATCACACATTTGACCGCCAGCTCGACATCTTTCGTCGAAAGCTGGTTCTGGCGCAAAGCGATGCGCTCGATCAATTCGGATTTGGTCATTTATCTACCCCGCGCGAGGCGCTCTTCGGCGCCTTGCGACAATGGACTTTTCCACAGGGGAACTGCGGCAAGCTCTTGTTTATTATAGACAAGGGATACGTGGCTACCAGCGCTGTGGTATAAAAAATTGCTTATAAAACAAGCGATTCGGAGTGATTCGCAGCCGAAATGACCAAGCAGGTCACAGTTGCACAAAGATCACGGTGCCGCGATGCGAATTGCAGCAGGGCCTGGCGCGAGAATGATGAAAGGAACAAACCGCCAGCTGGTAGAAAAAATCGCCGTGGAGTACTCGCAAGATATGCGCGGAACGGAGGAGGATTGAGCGGGGATTTTTTGAGACAAGTTCGAGGTGGCGCGCTGATGCACGCCACCCCGGGAATTGCGCGCTTACTTGTCGTCCAGCTTGGCCTTGATCAGGCCGCCGATGGTGGTTACCGCTTCCTGCGTCGGCTCCTGCTCGCGATGCTGGCGGACCGCATCCTTTTCATCTTGCATGTCCTTGGCTTTGATTGACAATGAGATCACGCGGTTCTTGCGATCGACACTGATCACCTTAACCTCTACCTCTTCGCCTTCCTTGAGCACGTTGCGAACATCTTCAACCTTATCGCGAGAAATTTCTGACGCTTTCAGGATGCCTTCAATATCATCGCCAAGTTCAATAATGGCCTGCTTGGCATCCATCGACTTAACCGTGCCCTTCACAATCTTGCCTTTGTCGTTCTCGGCAACGAACTCACTGAACGGGTCCTCGTCGAGCTGTTTAACACCCAGTGAGATTCGCTCGCGCTCAGGGTCGATTGAAAGGATAACGGTTTCGATTTCGTCGCCCTTGTCGTAGGCGCGCACCGCTTCTTCGCCAGGCTCGTTCCATGAGATATCAGAAAGGTGAACCAATCCGTCGATAGCGCCATCGAGACCAATAAAGATACCGAAATCGGTAATCGACTTGATGGTACCTTTGATCTTATCGCCTTTGGCGTGCTGTGAACCGAATGCATCCCAAGGATTTTGTGTGCATTGCTTGATACCGAGTGAAATACGACGACGCTCTTCGTCGATATCCAGGATCATCACATCCACTTCGTCGCCAAGGCTGACGATCTTTGACGGATGCACGTTCTTGTTGGTCCAATCCATTTCAGATACGTGCACCAGGCCCTCTACGCCGCTTTCAAGCTCGGCGAAGCAACCGTAATCGGTAAGGTTGGTGATAACGCCCTTAACCACTGTTTTCTCGGGGTAGCGCGCTTTGATATCGGCCCATGGGTCGGCGCCAAGTTGCTTGAGGCCAAGCGATACGCGGTTTTTCTCTCGATCGAACTTGAGCACTTTAACTTCAATTTCATCGCCCACCGCAACGATTTCGCTAGGATGCTTGATGCGCTTCCAGGCCATGTCGGTAATGTGCAACAGGCCATCCACACCGCCGAGATCGACAAACGCGCCATAGTCGGTAAGGTTTTTAACGATACCCTTGAGCTGCTGGCCTTCCTCGAGGTTTTTCAGCAGTTCTTCGCGCTCGGCACTGTTGGCCTTCTCCATCACGGCACGGCGAGACAGCACGATGTTGTTGCGCTTGGCGTCCAGCTTGATGACTTTAAATTCAAGCGGCTTGCCTTCCAGGTGCGCGGTATCGCGCAGCGGGCGCACATCGACCAGCGATCCTGGCAGGAATGCGCGAATGGTATTGATGTCGACCGTGAAGCCACCTTTAACCTTACCGTTGATAACACCGGTAACCACTTCTTCGGCTTCGAACGCAGCTTCGAGCGCGCCCCAGGCTTCCATGCGACGCGCTTTTTCGCGAGATAGCTTGGTCTCGCCGAAGCCGTCTTCTACGGCTTCCAGCGCCACCTGCACGGTATCGCCCACAACGATATTGAACTCACCGTTGTCTTCTACAAACTGGTTGCGAGGGATAACACCCTCGGACTTTAGGCCCGCGTGTACGGTAACCCAGTCGCTGTCGATATCGAGCACCACACCTGTGATGATGGCACCGGGGTGCATCTCGATAGACTTCAAACTCTCTTCAAACAGATCTGCGAATGATTCGCTCATAATGTTGTATTCCAAATTTTGATGTCGCGGACGTTACCAGCGCAAAAGCGCATAGCATTACGCAGGCCATGCTTTTGCATAGCAGGCTGAACCCTATAAGCGGCGCAAGACAAACTGTCAGTTTGAAAAAGGCAGGCGGGTGCAAAAGCACACCGGTATGCGAGGACTCGCAGCACAGGCAACAAACACGTCGTTGTTCCGGGCTCCAGCAAGCACGGAGTAGTGAGTAAATGCCGACAATACAGATACTGGATAACGATGTATTGATGGCGGTTAAAAGCGAAGCGCACGAGGCCATTCGCGTTACAGCACAACTTTCTGGACCCTACAATTTTCTGGGCCCTACAATTCGACCTCTGCCAGCTTGCGCCGGTAAACCTGTTCAAGAATAGCCGAACAGACCTCGTCGATACTCATGTCGGTGCTGTCGATATAAAACGCGTCGGGAGCGGGCTTGAGTGGCGCCACCTTGCGTTCCATATCGCTCTTGTCGCGAGCGGCTATGGCCTCCGCGAGGCGGGCGAGACTACCACTTTGGCCCTTTTCGAGCAACTGTTTATGCCGTCGATCTGCACGGGCGTCGACGCTGGCCGTCAGGTAGACCTTCAGCGGCGCAGCGGTAAACACTATGGTGCCCATATCGCGCCCGTCGGCTACCAGCCCGGGTGCCTGGGCGAAGCCGCGCTGGCGATCGAGCAGCGCGCTCCGCACCGCCGGCAGCGCCGCCACTTTGCTGGCCACCAGGCCCACATCTTCGGAGCGCACCTGATCGGTAACGTCTTCGCCCTCGAGCCAGGCGCGCACGCCCTCGCTCTCGTCGTCGGCTACAAAACGCACATCCAGCGCAGCCGCTATCGATGCCAGGCTGGCTTCATTGTCGGCCGCCACCTTGTGAATAATAGAAGCGAGCGCGAGCAGGCGATAGATCATGCCACTATCGAGCAGGTGCCAACCCAGTGCAGAGGCCACGCGCTTGGCAACGGTGCCCTTGCCCGCACCGCCCGGACCGTCGATAGTAATCACCGGCACGCGCGACAACGTTGATGTTTTGCGTTCACTCAATACGCTAAGCCCCAGCCGCAAACCATAGCTTCAGGTTTCTATATTAACCGGCATACCAACCGCCGCGGCCAGTTCGCCAAAATTTGGAAATGAAGTAGCGATATTGTCACAGCCCGGCACCGCAATGCGGCAGTGCGCACGACAGCCAGCCACACCAAATGCCATTGCAATGCGGTGGTCGTGGTGGCACTCAATAGACACCCCTGCCTGCCCCACGCCCATCGCGCCGCCTCTAATCACCGCACCATCGGCCGTGCCATTGGCTTGCACCCCCAATTGCTGCAGGCCGTCGACCATGGCCTGGATACGGTCGCTCTCTTTCACGCGCAACTCTTCGGCGCCGCTAACAATGGTCTCGCCGTTTGCGCAGGCAGCGGCGATAAACAGCACCGGAAATTCGTCGATGGCCAGCGGCACCAGCGCCGGCGGTATCGCGATACCCTTTAATGTGGCGGCGCGCACCGTGATATCGGCCACCGGCTCGCCGCCTACATCGCGATGCTTCGACAATTCAATATCGGCGCCCATCAGTTGCAGGATATCGATAACCCCGGTGCGCGTCGGGTTAACGCCCACGTGTTCGAGCCTAAGCACCGAGCCCGGCGTAATACTGGCCGCAACCAGGAAAAATGCAGCGGATGAAATATCGCCCGGCACATCAATATCAGTGCCGCACAAGCGCCCGCCGCCCTGCACGATAGCCGTGGCGCCGTCGCGCCGCACTTTATAACCAAAACCCTGCAACATGCGCTCGGTATGATCGCGCGTTGGCGCCGGCTCGGTAACGCGGGTTTCGCCATCGGCATACAAACCGGCCAACAATAAACAAGACTTCACCTGCGCACTGGCCAGCGGCATTTGATAGCTAATGCCCTTTAGCGCATTGCCACCGTAAATGTGCAGCGGCGGTCGGCCTTCGGCTTCAGTATCAATACGCGCGCCCATCTCGCGAAGCGGCGCGGCGACTCGATTCATTGGCCTGCCGGACAATGAGCTGTCGCCTTTGAGCACGCTGTCGAAATGCTGCCCCGCTAGTAACCCCGCCAGCAAGCGCATGGAAGTGCCCGAGTTGCCCAAATCCAGTGGCTGGTGGGGGGCGCGCAGCCCGTGCAATCCCACGCCGTGCACCACCAAACCATCGTTGCCAGCATTGTCGATGCGCACGCCCATGGCGCGAAATGCCTCCAACGTTGCCAATGCGTCGGCGCCTTGCAAAAAGCCTTGCACGCGGGTTTGGCCCTCGGCAATAGAGCCAAGCATAATCGAGCGGTGCGAAATAGATTTATCGCCAGGCACGCGAATAGCACCATGCAATCCTTCGCTGCCAGCACTGCTATCGATAGGGCCATGTGCAATGAGTTTCAAAAAATCATTCCCCCGGCTTGAACGCATCGCGCGCGGTTTTTGCGCGGCCAAAACTGGCTTCCAGCGTATCGCCATCGCTGTTTTCCAATGCATCCACCATTAATTGCAACTGACCTTGGTAGCCGCGCAAAGCGTCCAACAAGGCCTCGCGATTGGCCAACGAAATTTCTCGCCACATGCGAGGGTCCGATGCGGCGATACGCGTGAAATCGCGAAAACCGCCACCGGCGAAAGTAAACATCAATTCGGACTCAGGCTGCCTATTCAGGTAATCGACCAACGCATAGGCCAGCACATGCGGCAAATGACTGGTATGGCCCAGCACCCTATCGTGAAGTTCTGCGTCCATACTGTGCAGTTGCGCACCCACGCTTCGCCAAAGCGCTGAAACTTTATCAACTGCGCCAGGCCTGGTATTGGCTAGCGGTGTAAGGATTACACGCTGGTCATTGAACAAGGTGGCGCTTGCCGCTTCGACCCCGCTTTGCTCTGAACCGGCAATCGGATGTGCCAACACCACTTGCGCCTTTTTTGCTTCCGCGCACGCTGCAAGCTGCAGGGCATCGGCCAAATTGGCTTTCACGCTGGCAACATCACTGATAATCGTGGTATCCGACGCTGCGTTTAGCGTTTCAAGCAACAACTGTTCGGCATGCTGGGTTGGCGTTGCAATAATCGCGCAGTCCACGCCGTGTAGCACTTCTGCCAAATCGCTAGTCACCGTATCGACGGCACCCAAATCCAGCGCGCGCTGTAATCGCGCGCTGTTGCGACCCCAACCTCGTACTTCAGCCACCGAGCCCGCGGCTTTGACAGCCAAACCCAGCGAACCACCGATTAAGCCGACACCTAGAATAGCGATGCTATGAAAAATTTTGTTACTCAATGTAAACCTGCTTTCGAAAAAAAATTAACTATGTAAATAGCGTGCTAACAATTCAATGGCAAATAACTGGCGAAAAAAGCGATACCGCCAGCGCATTCAGGCGCTGTTGAGCTTGGCCAGCTTATCGAGAAAAAAAGCGTTCTCTTCAGGCAAACCAATACTAACGCGAAGGTGGTCTGGCATTGCATAGTTAGCCAGTGGCCGGATGATTACACCCTCGCTCAGCAATGCCTGGTTAAGCGCCGCGGCGCCATGCTTATGCTGGCCCGTGCCACCAGCCTGAAAGCTTATAAAGTTTGCGACCGAGGGGATATGCCAAAAGCCCAGCGCCTCCAGGCCATCGGTGAGCTGCTGCATACCTGCATCGTTGGTGTTAACCGCTTGCACAATATGCGCCTCGTCGGCCAGCGCGGCTTGTGCCGCAGCCAGTGCCAATGAGCTCACATTAAAGGGCGCGCGAACGCGGTTCAGCGCGTCGGCAATATCGGGGTGCGACACAGCATAGCCAATGCGCAGGCCACTCAGGCCATGTGCTTTGGAAAAAGTTCGCGTTACCACCAGATTGGAAAACTGCGACTGAAGCGCGACGCCACTGGGATAATCTTGCGCAGCAACATACTCGTAATACGCTTCGTCCAGTACCACTACGATGCCCGGATCCAGCGCGGCAAGAAACGCCAGCAGATCTTTTTCGGCCAGGTATCCACCGGTGGGGTTGTTCGGATTCGCGATGAAAACAACGCGGGTATCGGCATCCACGCAATTGAGCATGGCCTCCAGGTCGTGTGCGTAATCGCGCGCCGCCGCTACCTTGGCGCGCGCGCCACTTCGCTGCACCGCCAATTGATAAACCACAAACGCGTACTCGCTATATACCGCGCTATAGCGATGATCCAGGTAGGCACTGGCGACCAATTCGAGCACATCATTGGAGCCGTTACCCAGGGTTATTGCGGCCGGCTCGACGCCATGCTGCGCGGCCAACATTTGTTTCAGGTAATAGCCGTTTGAATCGGGATAGCGATTGCAATCCAGCGCCTCTTCGCGAATCGCTGCAAGCACTTTTTGCGAAGGGCCGTGCGGATTTTCGTTGCTGGCAAGCTTGACCAGCTTATCGACACCCAATTCGCGTTGCGCTTCCTTTAACGGCTTGCCAGCCTGGTAGGGATGCATGCCCTGCACTTCACTGCGCGCACGCGCAATCCAGTCAATCAACATTGGCGCATACCCCCAAGCGTTTCGCCTGGCTACGCAACTTGCTACACAACATCAAATCACCGCAGCTGGGTAAGAGCCAAGCACCTTAACCATGATGGCGCGCTTGACGAAATCATCAATCACGCGCTGCACCGACGCTTCCTGGTGGTGGCCGTGAAATTCCATAAAAAACACATAGGCCCAGTTTTCGGTGCGCGAGGGACGCGTTTCGATGCGCGTAAGGCTAATGCCCTCGCGCTTCAGCGAGGCGAGCAAATGATATAGCGCGCCCGGCTCGTTGCGGGTAGAAACAACTAACGAGGTTTTGTCGTGCCCACTGGCGGGGACTTCCTGGTTCGCTATTACCAAAAAGCGCGTGGTGTTGTCGGCGTAGTCCTGGATATCGGAAGCGACGTGCACCAGCCCGTAGCGCTCGGCTGCCATCTCGCCCGCCACTGCCGCAACCTGGGCGTTGCTGGCTGCGATGCGTGCCGCTTCACCGTTGGAACTCACTGCTTCTATCTCGACACCCGGGAAATGCTGCTGCAACCAGTTGCGCGACTGCGCTAAAGCTTGCTGGTGCGCACAAATTTTTTCCAGCTGCGCGGGATCGGCATCCGGCTGAACCAGCAGGTGCAAAGCGATGGGCAACTCCAACTCGCCGCATATTTTTAACGGCGAGGCGATAAAATTATCGATGGTGTGGGTAACCATGCCCTCTGTGCTATTTTCAACCGGCAGCACACCATATTGGCACTCGCGGCGCTGCACCGCGGCAAAGATATCGCTAATATTATTTTTTGGCTCGCGCAGCGCGGCATTGCCAAAATGCTTAAGCGCCGCAGCTTCGGTGAAGGTACCCTGCGGACCAAGATAGGCCACGGAAATGGGCTTCTCAAGCGCCAGGCAAGCCGACATGATTTCGCGAAATATATGCGCAACGGTTTTTGCTTCCAGCGGGCCGCTGTTGCGCTGCATGACTTTGCGAAGTACTTGCGCTTCGCGCTCCGGCCGATAAAAAACCGGCTCGCCCTCATCGCCGCCTGCAGCAGCCTGGGTTTTTACCTCCGCAACGCGCTGTGCACAGGCGGCGCGCTCGTTGAGCAGGCGTTGCAGCTCAGCATCGATGCTATCGATGTCGGCGCGAAGTTTTTCCAGCTCTTTATCCATAGTGATGTTTGGTCGCTAGGCGTTTGCGGCGGCAAACTCCTGCATATAGCCAATGAGTGCATCTACTGCCGCTTCCGGCACAGCGTTGTAGATAGAAGCACGCATCCCACCTACCGAACGATGCCCCTTCAGGTTTAGTAAGCCACGCTCTTCAGCGCCGCTGAGAAAAGCTTTGTCGAGGCCGCTATCGGCTAGCGTGAAGGGCACGTTCATACGCGAGCGGCTGGCAATTTCTACCGGGTTGGCATAAAAATCATGAGCGTCGATAAAATTGTAGAGCTTGCTCGACTTGCGCAGATTAATGGCCTCCATGGCGGCCAGTCCACCCTGCTCAAGTAACCAGTCGAAAACCAGCCCCGCCATATACCAGGCATACGCAGGCGGGGTGTTCGACATAGAGCCTGCATCATCGTGCACCTTGTAGTCGAGCATCGAAGGCGTTAGCGGATGCGCATTACCCAGCAGCGCGCGCCGCGCAATAACCAGCGTAAGCCCGGAGGGGCCAATATTTTTTTGCGCACCGGCGTAAATAACATCGAACTGGTTGACATCGATAGGCCGAGAAAGAATTGTCGACGACATATCGGCAACTATCGGCATGTCGACCTGCGGCACCCAGAAAAATTCAACACCACCAATGGTTTCGTTAGGCGTGTAATGCAAATAGGCGCCGCTACGATCGATATTCCAGCTATCGAAAGAGGGAATGCAGCTAAAATTTTCCGCTTCACTGGTGGCCGCCACATTAACTTCGCAATATTTACTCGCTTCCTTGATCGCTTTTTTCGACCACTGCCCGGTGTTCACATAGTTAGCAACGGCTTTGTCGCCAAGCAGGTTCATGGGCACCGCAGAAAATTGCTGGGTTGCGCCGCCTTGCACAAAAAGCACCGCAAACTCATCGGAAATATTCATCAGCTTGCGCAGCGCAGTTTCGGCACCTTCTGCAATGGCAACGAATTCTTCGCTGCGGTGGCTCATTTCCATTACCGATAGGCCGCGACCATGCCAATCGAGCATTTCACCCTGCGCTTTAGTAAGCACAGCTTCGGGTAGCGCCGCGGGACCGGCGCAAAAATTAAACTTACGGCTCATGCTTTTCGGTTAATCCTGTTCGTTCTGCCCCGGCGATTGCCCGCCTGACTCTGCCTCTTCATCGGTGTCTTCATCGGTGTCTTCAATGCGCGCGATACTCACCAGCGACTCACCCTGTTTCAGGCGAATCACCCGCACACCCTGGGTGTTGCGACCCAACTCGGACACTTCATCGGTGCGGCAGCGCACCAGCGTACCCTGGTCACTAATCAGCATCATCTCGTTGCGGGCATCAACCTGGATGGCACCGACGATTTCGCCATTGCGATCAGACGTTTGCATAGCAATAACGCCCTGGGTGCCGCGCCCCTTAACCGGAAACTCATCAACGACCGTGCGCTTGCCATAACCATTTTTACTCACGGTAAGCACGCGCCCATTGTCGCGCGGAATCATTAGCGAGATGAGCTGGTGCCCCTTGCCTAGCTTAATGCCACGCACACCGCGCGCGGTGCGCCCCATTGCGCGCACTGCAGATTCAGTAAAGCGCACCGCTTTGCCTTCGCTGCTAACCAGCAGCACATCCGACTGGCCATCGGTAATAGCGGTGCCCACCAGCACATCGCCCTCCTCCAGCTCGAGTGCGCGCAAGCCCACGCTGCGCTGGCGTGCAAAATCGGTGAGCGCGGTTTTCTTCACGATGCCGTTGGCGGTGGCCATAAAAATGTAATGGTCTTCCAGGTACTCGGATACCGGCAGAATCGATGTAATGCGTTCGCCCTCTTCCAGCGGCAACATATTCACTACCGGCCTGCCGCGCGAGTTTCGACCCGCAATAGGAATATGGAACACGCGCAACCAGTAAACCTTGCCCATGTTGGAGAACAACAAGATGGTGTCGTGGGTATTGGCGATGAGCAAATGCTCGACAAAATCTTCGTCTTTTACCGAGGTGGCCGACTTACCCATGCCACCACGACGCTGCGCGCGGTAATCGTCGAGCGGCTGTGATTTGGCATAACCGCCGTGGGAAATGGTGACCACGCGATCTTCCTCGGGAATTAAATCCTCGGCAGTAAGGTCTGCGGTGCTCTCAATAATTTCAGTGCGCCGCTCGTCGCCATAGTTCTCTACCACCTCATTGAGCTCGCCGCGAATCAGTGCCATTAATTTCAACGGGTCGGAAAGAATATCTATGTACTCACTAATTTGCTCGAGTCGCTCGCGGTATTCCTCGAGCAGTTTTTCGTGCTCCATACCAGTGAGCCGGTGCAAGCGCAATTCAAGAATCGCCTGCGCCTGCTCTGGTGACAGGTGGTACTTGTTGTCGTGCAAGCCATATTGTGCGTCAAGATTTTCCGGGCGACTCGCGGTTACCCCTGCGCGCTCGAGCATTTCGGCCACGCCGCCAAGCTCCCACGCGGTATTGATTAATTTTTCACGCGCCTCGGCTGGTGTTGGTGAGGCTTTTATCAGCGCGATAATCGGGTCGATGTTGGCCAGTGCAATCGCCCAGCCTTCCAGGATATGGCCGCGCTCGCGCGCTTTGCGCAGCAGGTATACGGTGCGCCGCGTAACCACTTCGCGGCGGTGACGAACAAAGCACTCAAGTAGCTCTTTGAGGTTAAGTAGCTTGGGCCGACCTTCTACCAGCGCGACCATGTTGATGCCAAACACTGTCTGCAATTGGGTTTGCGAGTAGAGGTTGTTTAACACCACCTGGCCGTTTTCGCCGCGACGCAACTCGATGACCACGCGCAAACCGTCTTTATCGGATTCGTCACGAAGCTCGGAAATACCTTCTATTTTTTTCTCTTTCACCAGCTCGGCAATTTTTTCGATCAATCTCGCCTTGTTAACCTGGTAGGGCAATTCGGAGATGATGATCGTTTCGCGGCTGGTCTTTTCGTGAACTTCAACTTCAGCGCGTGCACGCACATAGATGCGGCCACGACCTGTCCGGTAGGCCGAAACAATACCGGCGCGGCCGTTAATGATGGCTGCGGTTGGAAAATCGGGGCCCGGCATAAACTGCATAAGTTCATCGACAGTAAGTTCGGGGTTATCGATGATGGCCAGCGTTGCCCTGACCGTTTCGGTCAGGTTATGCGGCGGCATGTTGGTGGCCATGCCTACGGCGATGCCCGAAGACCCATTGACCAACAAGTTCGGCAAGCGCGTTGGCATGACTTCCGGAATTTGTTCGGTGCCGTCGTAGTTGGGCACGTAATCCACGGTTTCCTTATCGAGATCAGCTAGCAACTCGTGGGCGATTTTTGCCATACGAATTTCGGTGTAACGCATGGCTGCCGGCGAGTCGCCGTCGATGGAACCAAAGTTACCCTGGCCATCCACCAGCATGTAACGCAGCGAAAAAGGCTGCGCCATGCGTACAATGGTGTCGTATACCGCGGAGTCGCCGTGCGGGTGGTATTTACCAATCACATCACCCACTACGCGCGCGGATTTTTTATAAGATTTGTTCCAGTCGTTTTTCAGTTCATTCATTGCGTGCAGTACGCGACGATGCACCGGCTTGAGACCATCGCGCACGTCGGGCAGCGCGCGACCGACGATCACACTCATCGCATAGTCGAGATAGGATTGCTTGAGCTCCTCCTCGATATTGATTGGCAAAATTTCTTTGGCTATTTCAGCCATTGCTGACCCTCTGTAGCTGGATTTGCGTCGATAAAAAAAGCTTGCAATACCGGTTTTTTACGGTACCTGTTCTTAAGGTAAACATGCCGGTAATTTTGATGTGAATGGCCGCTTTGGCTATGGCCGTCAAGACACAGGAAAAATGCGCTTCTCAATACTGTTTTTCTAGCTGCGCAAGCATACCACAGGCAACCGTTACAGACCCGTTTTGGCACTGCTTTTGCCGACGTCTTTTGGGAATTGTTGGCAGTTCTTTGCGCGCCGAATTGGCGCCGGCTAATAAGCTCAATTGCGACCGGCACAGCACGCCAAACCGAACAACGAAACAGAGCTCCACTGTCGCGTATAATCGCCAGCGCGCAACGTAAGCGATGGCGCAAAATCCACACAGGCACAGCGTAAATGACACCACCAGGCAGTGAAAAAAGCGGGGCTACGCAAGCAGCATCAAGCGGCTGCGGCGTGGTTGGCGCACCGCTGATGCTGCCAATGAGTGGCGCCAATGGCGAAGCGTTGGTGCTGCGCAATTACGGCCTGCGCTTTGAGGCAGGCTTAATTCGCGAAATTGCCCCTTACAACGAGCTGGCCGAAGCTGGTGCCGCGGCGGATATTCCCTGCGAATTTCTAGACGGGCATATCTTGCTGCCCGGGCTGGTTAACTGTCACGGCCACGCGGGCATGAGCCTGCTGCGCGGTTACGCAGACGACCTGCCACTGCAAGACTGGCTGGAGCAACATATCTGGCCGCTCGAGGGCGCACTGGTCAATGCTGAGTTTGTCGAGCATGGCAGCCAACTCGCGATTGCCGAAATGCTGCAAAGCGGCACCACCACTTTCTCGGACATGTATTTTTTCCCCGATGTATTGGCCGATGCTGCGGTTGCAGCCGGCATGCGCGCGCAAATCACTTTCCCGGTGCTGGAGTTCGCCTCGGCCTGGGCCAATAACGCCGAAGAATACCTATCGAAAGGCCTGGCGCTGATGGACGCGCAGCGCCACAACGAGCTGCTGCGTATTGGCTTTGGCACACACGCCCCGTATACGGTTAGCGACCAAACTTTCCAGCGCGTCGCGGTGCTGGCCGCCGAGGTGGACGCGCCGATCCAGGTTCACCTGCAGGAAACCGCGGCTGAGATTACGCAATCCAAAGCTGAGCATGGCTGCTCGCCAGTTGAACGCCTGCAGCGCCTGGGGGTGCTCGGACCGCGCGCGCAGGCGGTGCACATGGTGCATTTTGATGCCAGCGACCTGCTAATATTGAGCGAATCCGGAACCAGCGTTGTGCACTGCCCCGCCTCGAACGCCAAGCTGGCCAGCGGCTATAGCAATATAAGCCAGCTTATTGCAGCAGGCCTGGCGGTTGGGCTTGGCACCGACAGCGCAGCAAGCAATAACACCTTAGACCTGTTCGACACCGCCAGGCTTGCCGCATTACTGGCCAAACAACAGGGTGATGCTTCAGCACTACCAGCCTGGCAGTGCCTGCACATGGCGACGCGCGGCGGTGCCGAGGTGCTGGGCATGGGCGCGCAAATTGGCAGCCTTGAAGTAGGAAAATGCGCAGATTTTATCGCCGTAGACACGCGCAATGTTGCCATGCAGCCGCTGTACGAACCCGCCTCGCAACTCATTTACACTGCTGCTGGCAACGCGGTTACGCATAGCTGGATTGGCGGGCGTTGCGTGCTGCGTGAGCGCAGGCTGCAGAGCATCGACAACAATGCGCTGCTTGAACAAAACGCCACCTGGCGCGAACGTATATTGCAGTGGCGCGCCAGGCAGTAACTTGCCCAGCGATACCTCGACGCTTCGCGCCCGACAACACATCGATGAATTCATCAGCCGTAACATCAATCAATACGATGCGACCCAGCACTATGAGCGAAAACACAAACCCCGACACCAACGTTGACCCTGCCGAGCTGGAAAAATTTTCTGCGCTGGCCGAGCGCTGGTGGGATCCCGACAGTGAATTCAAACCACTGCATGAAATCAATCCGCTGCGCAGCGATTACATCGATAAGTACGCGCAAGTAGCTGGCAAGCAATTGGTCGACATCGGCTGTGGTGGTGGCCTGCTTAGCGAAGCAATGGCCCAGCGCGGCGCAAAAGTATCGGCGATTGACATGGCGGAAACGCCGTTACAAATTGCGCGACAGCACGCAGTGCAAAGTGGCCTGGACATCGAATACATGCAGCGCAGCGCGGAAGACCTGGCAAGCGAAAGAGCCGGCCAATACGATGTGGTTACCTGCCTGGAAATGTTGGAACACGTGCCCGATCCAGCCAGCGTGGTGAATGCTTGTGCGCGTTTGCTAAAACCGGGCGGGCATGCGTTTTTTGCCACCCTCAACCGCAACCCCAAGTCCTACCTGTTTGCTATTATCGGTGCCGAGCACGTGCTAAACCTGCTACCCAAGGGCACGCACGAATACGAGAAATTTATTAAGCCCTCGGAACTCGACAGCTGGATGCGCGCGGCCGAGTTGCGGCTGGCGCACAGTACCGGCATGGTCTACAACCCATTTAGCCAACGCTACCGCCTCGACCCCAAAGACCTGTCGGTTAATTATTTATTGCACGCGGTGGCCGGCGAATGAGTTCTTTTCAAGGGGGCGTGTTGTTTGATCTTGACGGCACACTCGTAGACACGGCACCCGATTTTATTCGCGCCGCCAATGAACTGCGTAACCAACATGGTTTCGTGACGCTCGCCCCCGAGACCATCGCCGAGCAAGTGTCCAACGGTGCCATTGCAGTGACTCGCGTGACCTTTGGCATTGATGAGCAGCATGCGCAGTTTGATGCCAGGCGCCAGGAGTTGCTCGACAGTTACGAGAAGCACCTCGGCGCGGCGGCGGTACTCTACCCGGGGCTGGACGAACTGCTTGCACAATTTGAACAGCAAGCTATCCCGTGGGGCGTTGTGACCAACAAGCCCGAGCGCTACGCGCAGCCGCTACTCGAGCGCCTCGCGCTTGACCAGCGCTGCTCGGTGCTGGTTTGCCCCGATCACCTTGTGGATCGGAAACCACACCCGGAAGGCTTGCTGCTGGGTGCCAAAAAAATCAGCCGGCCCGCTGCTGATTGCATTTATGTGGGTGATCATGTGCGCGATATCGAAGCCGGTCGCGCCGCCGGCATGCATACAATTGCCGCCGCGTTCGGCTATCTTGCAGCGCACGATGACCCCGCCAGTTGGCGTGCCGACCAAATCGCCGCAACGCCAGCCATGCTCTGCGAACAGCTGCTGGCAAAAATCCAGCGTTAAAAATCCAACGTTAAGAATCCAAAGTAACAGCGCAGCGAAAACAAGCCATGCACATACCTTCCGACCTTTCCGCCTACCAAGCTGGTGCAGACCTGCTGGCCGGCAAAAATCTGTTGGTAACCGGCGCCAGTACCGGTATCGGCCGCGCCGCCGCGCTTGCTTTTGCCGCCCATGGCGCCACGGTGATATTACTGGGCCGTACTGAAGGCAAACTCACCGAGGTGTACGATGCTATCGATGCGGCGGGCTACCCGAAGGCTGCCATCGCGCCGTTCGACCTTGCCAGCAACGATGAAGCCGCCTACGCTGCACTGGCTACCCAGTTGCAGGATCACTTCGGCAGCTTGCACGGTTTGTTGCACAACGCCGGCATGCTCGGCCCGCTAAAGCCGCTTTCGCAATACGCCGCGAATGATTTCCAGCAAGTACTCGATATCAACCTGCGCAGCAATTTTCTGCTCACCCGTGCGTTGATGCCGATACTCGAAACGGCAGGCCACGCCTCGGTGGTATTTACCTCCAGTAGCGTGGGTCGCAAAGGCCGCGCGTATTGGGGCGCCTACGCGATCTCCAAATTTGGCGTGGAGGGCATGATGCAGGTTTGGGCCGACGAGCTTTGCAACACCAGCGACGTGCGCGTTAATTCATTAAACCCCGGCGCCACGCGCACCGCGATGCGCCGTAGCGCCTACCCGGCCGAAGCCGCCGACGCCAACCCCGAGCCCAGACAAATTATGGGGGCCTACCTGTATTTAATGGGTGACGACAGCATCGGGGTCAATGGCCAGGCACTTAACGCTCGCCCTCTTTAGACGAAGGCTCGCATCGCCACCTGCGCTTCGTTACATTTCGCGTCAACACTTTGACGTTCGGGCAAAATATTGCCGCTTTCACTGTTCGCCACCCCTGATTCTTATAAGCTTTGATATTTTAATGCAATAAAAACAAAAGGTTATCGGATTTTTCAATAAATTGGCACAAATCTCGCTCTGTCTTCCACACGGATCGGGTGATTATCCCTCCGGAGCGCGGACTGCCGGTGTGTAATGGCAATCGCAGCCGAAATAGCAGCAACCCGCAACCCGGTTGAAGCGCTTCGAATCCCCGATCTGAACCCATTGATTAGCAGCCGTGCACGCGCGGCTGTGAGGATGCAGGAGAAACAGGCCGAATGAAAAGCGCCGACCAGGACAAGGCAAGCGGATCGTCACCGTCGAAAGCAGAAAGTAGTGCGGTGGCGCCGCAACGCCCGGCTACCACTGCGAAAATGTCGAGCCCAACTCGCTCGCCCTCAACCATCGCGGTAGCTGGCGCTGCGCGCGCGCGAGGCGGCGAAATCTCACTGGATACGCAGCTGCAAAAACAGCGCGAAGTTATCGATCGTTTGAGGTTGCACCTTTGCAGCAGCTTCCAAACCACGCTCGAGCCATTGGAATTACTGCAAATGTTTTTCGAGCAACTCTCAACCCTGCTGGGTATTAGCGGCGTTAGCTTCACCCCGGTTGTGCACGCTGGCGTGCGCGAAAAGCCAGGCCCAAGCATGATCGGCAAGCCCGCGGTACACCAGTTCAGCTACCAGCTTTGTACCGGCGAGACCGACATTGGCGAGTTGTGCTGTTATTCACGCAAGCGCGTCAGCGGTTTGAATATCGAAGTGCTTGAAGTTGCCACCAGCACGCTGATTTATCCAATGCACAACGCGCTGTTGTTCCAGCGCACGCTGGCCCTGGCCGAAACCGATTCGCTCACCGGCCTGGGTAACCGCCAGGCTATGCACAAATCGTTGGCCAAGTTGGTCGCCGCGGCACGGCGCTACGAGCGTCCACTGTCGCTATTAATGCTGGATATCGATCACTTCAAAAAAGTAAACGACACCTTCGGGCACAGTAGCGGCGATGCCGCGCTGTTTGCGGTGGCAGAAGCGATTCGCGAAGTTTGTCGCGATACCGATAGTGCTTTTCGCTTTGGCGGCGAGGAGTTCCTGATACTGCTGGATAATACCGATGGCATCGGCGCCGCGGTAGCCGCGGAGCGCTTGCGCAAGCGCATTGCCACCCTGAACGAAGGCGATGGCGTGCCCACAAGCTTAACCGCCAGTATTGGCAGCGCTGCGTGGCAGGAAGAAGAAAGCCCCAGCGCGCTAATTGTGCGTGCCGACCAGGCGCTGTATCGCGCCAAGTCTGCCGGCCGCAATCGCTCAGTCGCGGCTTAATCCAGCCACAAAATCCAGCTACACCAAACCTCTGCTTATTCTATGCCAGCCGGGCGCGAGCGGCTGCTCCGCGGCGGCCGTCGGCAGCAGGGACGCTGCCGTCGAGCGTACAGGGAAGTATTTACAGCGTGCCGCCGGGGAGTGACGGTCTCAACCGGCGCAACGCGCTAGAAAAAGTAAACCGTAACGATTGCATGCTTTGCTTATTCTATGCCAGCCGGGCGTGAGCGGCTGCTCCGCGGCGGCCGTCGGCAGCAGGGATGCTGCCGTCGAGCGTACAGGGAAGTATTTACAGCGTGCCGCCGGGGAGTGACGGTCTCGATCGGCGCAACGCGCTGGTAACCCGCAAGTCAATACTCAAGCGCCAACTCAAAAAACTCACAGCGTATCCAATGCATCCAGCAGCGCATCGTTCTGCTCTGCCGAGCCCACCGAAATCCTTAAGTAGTTTTCGATACGCGGCAAATCAAAATACCTTACCCAAACATCCTTCGCGTGCAGCCCTTGATAAATACCTCGTGCCTTTTTACTGCTGTGGCGAACCATCAAAAAGTTAGCCGCCGAATCCAGCGCTTCGAAACCACGCGCGCGCAGCGCATCAACCAAGCGCGCACGCTCCGCCAGTACTCGCTGTCGCATCGCTTGAAAGTATTCCTCATCCTCAAAACTCGCAATCGCCAGCGCACTAGCCAATGCATCAACCGGATAAGAATTAAAACTGTTCTTCACACGCCGCAGCGCCTCTATTAACTCTGGCGAACCCAGTGCATAACCCACACGCAATCCCGCCAGGCTGCGCGATTTTGACAGCGTGCGCGTTACCAGCAAATTCGAACATTCGTTTAGCAATGCAATCGCAGATGCGCGTGATTCTGGTGCCGAAGAAAAATCAATATAGGCCTCGTCGACCAGCACTGCGCTATCGGGCGCACTGGCGAGCAAATCGCGCAAGGCATGCTGCGCTAACAACAAACTGGTTGGCGCGTTCGGGTTGGCAAATACAATACCGCCAGTGGCACCGGCATAGTCCGCAACATTAATCTGGAAGGATGCGTCCAGCGCGACTTTTTTGTAGGCGATATCGAACAGCTTACAGTACACCGGGTAGAAGCTGTAGGTAAGATCCGGGAATAACAAGGGGCTGTTGCGCCGGAACAAGGCATTAAATGCATGCGCGAGTATCTCATCAGAGCCGTTACCCACGAACACCTGGTCGGTGTTTAGACCATGGTAACGCGCAATTGTCTTAACCAGGTCATCGGACTCGGGCTGCGGATACAAGCGCAAATCGCCGGCATTAAAATCGCGCAGCACCTCTGTCACTCGCGGCGAAGGCGGATAGGGATTTTCATTGGTGTTGAGCTTAACCACCTGTTCGCCACCACCCTGCGCACCGGGCACATAGGGCTTAAGCTCACGAACAAACTGACTCCAAAGTTGGCTCATAGCCGCACCTTAGGAATAAACATTAGACTGCTACCTTCAGGATTTATCGGGCGCACCAGTGTCGATTGAATCGCCCGCTTCGTCTCGCTGCTCTCCGCGCTGTTCTGCCGAACGCGCGTGCGCGGTTAAGGACTCGGCACGCGCCAGCGTAGAGGCCAACGGCGCTAATCGCGCCGCGCTGCTCGCATCGCAGGAAATTATCGAGCTGCGCTTTTGAAAATCGTATACGCCCAGCGGCGAAGCAAAACGCGCGGTAGTAGATGTAGGTAGAACGTGGTTGGGCCCTGCGCAATAATCGCCGAACGCTTCTGGCGTGTACCTGCCAAGAAAAATTGCTCCGGCGTGTTTTACCCGCGCCAACGCGTCGGCGGCATTGTCGATCGATAATTCCAGATGCTCTGGTGCAATGCGATTCACCACCTCCAAGGCCTGCTCAAGATCGGCAACTTTAATAAACGCGGCGCGATTGGCTAGCGACGCGGCAATAATGTCGCGTCGCTCCATAGTGGGCAACAGACGATCGATGCTGGCTTGCACGCGTTCGAAATAGCTCGAATCCGGGCAAACCAGAATGGCTTGCGCCAGCTCGTCATGCTCGGCCTGCGAAAACATATCCATCGCGATCCAGTCCGGGTCGGTTTTACCATCGCAGACCACCAGAATTTCAGACGGGCCTGCGACCATATCCAGGCCTACATCGCCAAACACCATTTTTTTAGCCGCCGCGACAAAGCGATTACCCGGGCCAACAATTTTATCCACCCGGGGCACGCTCCCGGTACCGTAGGCCAGCGCGGCAACCGCTTGTGCGCCGCCAATGGTGTAAAAGCGTTGCACGCCGGCCAGGCATGCCGCAGCCAACACAACCTTGTTAACTTCACCCTTCGGCGCGGGCGAGACCATAATAATTTCTTCCACGCCAGCCACGGTGGCGGGAATGGCATTCATCAGCACGCTGGAAGGGTACGCCGCTTTACCACCGGGCACATAAATACCCACACGCTGCAGCGCAGTAACGTGCTGGCCCAACAAAACGCCGCTGTCATCGCGGTACTGCCAGGATTCCTGGCGCTGGCGCTGGTGGAAATCCTCGATGCGCGCGGCGGCGACCTGCAGCGCATCGCGCAACGACGAATCAAGGCCGTCAAAGGCATCGCGCATTTGCGCGCTATCGACCACCAAAGCATTAACGTCCCCAGCTGGATGCGCATCGAATCGCTGGGTGTATTCCAGCAATGCAGCATCGCCGCGCGAGCGCACCGCTTGGAGTATGTCACGCACAGATTGCTCCAAGGCCGGGTCGGCAACCGAGGACCAGGCTATTAGCTCCGCCAGCTGCCGATCAAAACCGGCGCTGCTGGCATCAAGCCTGTCTATGCTTACGGGCGCTATGGACTGGGGCGCAACGCCTGGCTTTTTCATACTATCGCGCTCATCAATCTTGCTCGACTAGCGCAGCAGCAATTGCGTCGACCAGTGGCATCAGGTCGGCGTGCTTTACTTTTAGCGAGGCCTTATTGGCAACCAGCCGCGAACTGATATCGGCGATGCACTCACGCGGCTCGAGCCCGTTGGCTACCAGCGTTTTGCCAGAATCAACGATATCGACAATTTCATCGGCAAGATCCATTACCGGCGCTAGCTCCATGCCGCCATACAGCTTTATTACATCGGCCTGCACGCCCTGGCTGGCGTACCAGGCCCTGGCGATGCCGGTGTACTTGGTGGCCACCCGGCGGCGTCGCGAACTCATGTTGTTTTGCTTGGCAGGCCCGGCCGTCATCAAGCGACAACGCGCGATGCCCAGGTCGACCAACTCGTAAAGCCCCTCGCCACCGTCTTCAAGCAGCATATCTTTACCCACCACACCAATGTCGGCAGAACCATGGCGCAAATAGGTAATAACGTCGGCACCCCTTAGCACCAACAAGCGCACGCCTTCACGCGTGCTATCGAAACTGAGTTTGCGCGAGCTGTCGATGTCCTCGGCAGGCTCAACTCCTGCAGCACGCAGCAGCGGCAGGGTTTCGCGCATGATGCGACCCTTGGTCAATGCGATGGTTATCAAGCGAATTCTCCGGCAAGGGCAACGCAGACGGCCAGCCCAACGGGCATATTAGCAAATTTGCGGCGCGCTGCCGTCAACCCGGCACGCGGCGAATGCGCGCACCAAGCAATTGCATTTTCTCTTCGATACATTCGTAGCCGCGGTCGATATGGTAGATGCGATCGACAAGGGTTTCACCCTCCGCACACAGCCCGGCGATAACCAAACTGGCCGATGCCCGCAGGTCGGTCGCCATCACTGGCGCCCCCTTTAATCCTTCGGTGCCGCGCACGACGGCAGTATTGCCATTGATGGTAATGTCGGCGCCCATGCGGTTCATTTCATGGGTTTGGATCAGCCGGTTTTCAAAAATCGTTTCGACCACGGTGCCCACACCATCGGCGACGCTGTTCAAGGCCGTGAACTGCGCCTGCATATCAGTTGGGAATGCTGGGTAAGGCGCGGTATGGATATCCACCGCGCGCGGTTTGCGCCCCTGCATGTCCAGCGAAATCCAGTCGTCGCCAACTTCAAGCGTTGCACCCGCCTCTTCGAGCTTGGCCAACACCGCGTCCAGCGCGGTTGGGTCTACGTCCTTGACCAGGATGCTGCCGCGCGTGGCGGCCGCGGCTACCAGGAAGGTGCCTGCCTCAATGCGATCGGGCATCACGCTAAAATCCGCATCGCCAAGTTTCTCTACGCCATCGACAACCAATGTATCACTGCCAATGCCCTCGATTTTCGCGCCCATGGCAACCAGGAAATTAGCCAGGTCAACCACTTCGGGTTCACGTGCCGCGTTCTCAATAATACTGCGACCCTTGGCCAGGCTGGCCGCCATAAGAATATTTTCGGTGCCCCCCACGGTGACTTTGTCCATAAAGATGTGCGCGCCAGTTAAGCCATTCGGCGCTTTGGCCTCGATGTAACCGCCATCCACCGAAATGTCTGCGCCCAATGCTTCGAGCCCACGCAAATGCAAATCGATGGGCCTACTGCCAATGGCACAACCGCCAGGAAAGGAAACCCGCGCGCGACCGAAATGCGCCAACAGCGGCCCGAGCACCAGAATCGAGGCGCGCATGGTTTTCACCAGATCGTAGGGTGCGGTGTATTCCTCGATATTGGCCGCACAAATTTCTATGCCGAGTTTTTCATCGATAAGCAATTCCACGCCCAGGCAGTTGAGCAAGTCGATCATCGTAGTGATGTCGTTCAGGTGCGGAAGATTGCGCACCAGCACGCGACCCTCGCTGAGAAGGCTTGCGGCCAAAATCGGCAGCGCGGAGTTTTTAGAGCCCGATACGCGCACTTCACCGCGCAGCGTCGATGGCCCGCTAATTAACAGTTTTTCCATGAATAGATGCGTCGCTTGGCTAGAACTGGATGAATTACTTCGCGCGCCATTGTGCGCCGGTTAATGCGTTAATAGACACTGCATGGATCTCACCGGAACTGATGAACTCGCCGATGTGCTGGTATACCAGTTGTTGCCGCTTGACGGCATTGAGACCCTCGAAGGCATCGCTAACCACCAGCAGTGCACAGCGGTCACCATCCATGTTCACTTCAAGGTGCTCTACTGCAATCGCTTCGCGCAATCGCTTCGCTATGGTGTCCTGCATGTTTTTCCGTTTGGCTTTAGAAAATCAGTGGCGCTCGCTTTAAGCCTGGCGTTAGGACTCCGCGCCCGCAACCCAGTTTTTGATAACCCGATCGATATCGCCTTCATAAACCTTGTAGGCATTATCGAATTGGTTACGATATATCTTCCCAAGATTGGACGATTCGATAATCATATTGCGAATTCGCCATTGCTGGTCTTCACCGCGACGCAGCGAATAATAAATTACGTAGGGCTCAGGCCGATCACCATGAATCAACTGCTTGATGCGCGCCTTACCCGCTGCAGCGTGCTTGCCCGCCTCCGGGTTGGGCGCCAGCACTTCAATGCGCTCGCCTTCGAAAACCAGCAAGCCTTTACCATAGGTACCGATTAGCGCGCCGGTAAATACCTCGTTAAAACGCTGCATCTGGGTCTCGAGCTTGGCACGATCTTCAGCCGGCAAACTCTGCAGCCTTTTGCTGCTAGCGTATTTGCCCATGACTGCGCGAGAAAAGGAATCGAAATCGACGTAGCGTTGCAGCAGTACACCCAGCTCATCGTAAAAACGTGGCTCGTCTTTGTCGACATAGGACTGTGCCTTTTCGATCAAAGAGATTAGGTCAGTCGTGAAATTCTCTACCAACTGGTGCGAATCGCGCAGGCCGCTAGTCGCCGCGTCGGCCGCGCCGGAAATATTGGCACTGGCCAGTTTGACATCTGCCGCCCAGGCGGGTGCACCCGCAACTGCCAGCGCAACACAGGCCATTGAGGCCAGCATTCGCAACGGGCGTGCCGCACGACCTATTGTTTGGCTGAAAATTTTACTTATCTGTTGAAACTGCTTCATCGTTCATCCTCTGTGACCCTTAACGCTGCGGATCCAAGCTCAGTTCCGGCCACTTCAAGTGCGTTTACGCACTACATGCCAGCCAGCATCGCCCGTATGTTTTGCGCGAGGCTTGCACCGAGCACCATCAATTGAGCCAGTAGCCGCGCTGGGTTATATTCGCGCGCTCGTTGGGTGCATGCGCCCCCTGCATAGACAGCACCGGGACCAAATGGTTACCTGAATACCGGCAAGTACTGACACGCATCAAGCATTGTGCATGAAGAGACCCCGTTTCGACGCGGATCAATTACCAAAAAGGGTAAAAATAAGTACCAATTTTTAATCGTGCACACAGCGTGTCACAATGCGATCCGGCCCGAAACCTTTCATCGAGATTGAACAAAGCGTGCTCAATAAAAGCTCAAGCAAGCAAAAACCAGCGCTGCAGCCCCAGCCTGGCTCGCAGGTGATCTCGAAGGTGTTAGTGCCATGAGCCCACAACTGGTCGCCTCGCTAATTTTTCTTGCCGGGCTAATCGGGCTGGTCTGGAGCGCGCATTATTTCGTTGGCGGCAGCGCTTCGCTAGCCAAGCACCTGGGTATGACGCCCGGGCTCATCGGTCTCACCGTAGTCGCGTTTGGCACCTCGGCGCCGGAGATCCTGGTCGCTGGCAGCGCGGCGCTGGAAGGCGCGCCCGACCTCGGTGTGGGCAACGCAATAGGCTCTAATATCGCCAATATCGGCCTGGTGCTGGGGGCCACCGCACTGGTGGCCAAACTTCCCGTTTCGCATTGGCTTATGCGGCTGGAAGTGCCCTTGCTGGTTATTGCCACCGCGCTGGCGGCGTGGATTCTTTTCGACCACCAACTGTCGCGAACCGAGGGCCTGGTCTTGCTCGGCGTTGCCGCGCTGCTGCCGCTCGCGCTACTGCTGGATCTCAAATACCACAAGGTCGCGCGCGATGAAGATATTTATCCGGTCGATGAGGACGAAATTCCCGACCTACCACTGGGTAAATCTATTATCTGGCTTTGCGGCGGGCTAATGATTCTGTTGCTCAGTGCCGACCTGCTGGTTGGCGCAGCAACCGCGCTGGCGAATTTCTTCGGCGTAAGCCCAATGATCATTGGCCTGACCGTGGTTGCGCTGGGCACGAGCCTGCCAGAGTTGGCGGCATCGATCGCCAGCGCCGTGAAAGGCCACCATGAAATGGCGGTTGGCAATATCATTGGCTCCAACGTGCTGAACATACTACTGGTAATGGCCATTCCGGCGATCATTATGCCTACTGCGCTGGATCCACAAGTGTTTACGCGTGACGCGCTCACCATGATGGCGTTAACGCTAATTTTGCTTGCGCTTATTTTCTTCAAAACCAGCCGAGGCCAGGCCGGCAAAGGCTATATCGGCAGATCCGCGGCGTGCCTGCTGCTATTGATCTACATCGGCTATTACGCCGTCCTGTTTACCGGTAGCAAATTGTGAAGCACTTCATCGACTCGGCGCGGCGAACCATCCGCATAGAAGCAAAGGAAATTGCCGCTTTGGAAGCGCGTGTCGGCGAAGCATTTGCGCGCGCTTGCGAGTTGTTGCTAAAACGCAGCGGCCGCATCGTGGTAACAGGCGTGGGCAAGTCCGGCCACATCGCCAACAAGATAGCGGCCACACTGGCCAGTACCGGCAGCCCCGCCTTTTTTATGCATGCCGGTGAAGCGAGCCACGGCGACCTTGGCATGCTCACCGCCGATGACGCCGTGATTGCCATTTCCGGCTCGGGCAGCACGGCCGAATTGCTTGCGCTTTTACCTATGATCAAGCGCATTGGTACGCCGCTGATCACCTTCACCGGTGATCCCGCCTCCGCGTTGGCTAAAGCCGCCGACGTCAATCTGGACGTGAGCATTACCGAGGAGGCCTGCCCACTTGGCCTGGCACCCACATCCAGCACCAGTGCCACGCTTGTAATGGGCGACGCGCTGGCCGTGGCGCTACTCGAGGCGCGCGGTTTTACCGCTGAAGACTTTGCTTTTTCGCACCCTGGCGGCACCCTGGGAAAACGCTTGCTACTCAAAGTGTCCGACGTTATGCAGCAGGATTTTCCAAGCGTTGCACCGGATGCGCTGCTCGGCGAAGCGCTGCTTGAGATATCCAGTAAAGGCCTTGGTATGACAACTATCCTGGAGAGCGGCGAGTTAGCCGGGTTATTTACCGATGGTGACTTGCGCCGCTGTGTCGACCAGCGTGTGGATGTACACAACACCAGAATTAGTGAGGTTATGACCCGCGGTGGCCAGACCATTTCCAGCAAGCGCCTGGCCGCAGAAGCGCTGAAAATCATGCAGGATAAAACCATTACCAGCCTGGTCGTGGTTGACGATAGCAACAAGCCCTGCGGCGTTGTGCACCTGCACGCCCTCATTCGCGCGGGCCTGGCCTGATCGCGCAAACGAGGAATTGCAAGCAATGACATCTACGCCACGTGATGCAGCCAAGTTGGAAGCGTCAAACGACTACCCGAAAGCGCTAATCGAAAAAGCACGCGGCATCACTTTGCTGGTGCTAGACGTCGACGGCGTGCTCACCGATGGCGGTTTGTATTTCAACAACGATGGTGAAGCGCTTAAACGTTTCTCGATTCTCGATGGCCTGGGCATCAAGTTACTTGCCGACAATGGAATCGACTGCGCAATCATTACCGGCCGAAACTCTGGCATTGTAGAAAAGCGCGCTGCCGAGCTATCGATTGCACACCTCGTGCAAGGCCGTGAAGACAAGCGCGCCGCGCTGCTGGAACTGCAGGCAAAAACCGCAGTCACAGCCACTCAAATCGCTTACGTGGGTGACGACCTGCCCGACATCGGCGCGATACAACATAGTGCGCTTGGTATCGCAGTGGCCAATGCCCATGCCGAAGTAAAACAGCGCGCCGATTGGGTTTGCAAAGCGCAAGGCGGCGCAGGCGCAGTGCGTGAAGTAGCTGATATGCTGTTGCAAGCACAGGGGCAGTATAGCGCCGCCATTGAAAAATTCGTTCAAAGCCAAACATGAAAAAAAAGTCGCCGCTGCTATTGCTCACCAACAGAAACGCTATTGCCGGTTTATTAAGCCTGGTCGTTATCACTTTATATGTGGCCAATATTGGCGTGCAGAAAAATCCGCTGTTTACTACTAATGCAGCGCCAGAGCCCAAAAGCCTTGCCCAAAACAGCAGCGCGGAAAAAGTTGCGACCGACATCGAGTCGATCAAGTTCGATGAGCAGGGCCTGATCGATCATCACTTCCAAAGCGAGCGCGCAGAGTACTTCAGGAAGCAACAATCTGACAGTGACAGCTACAGCGACGACTTATTTGATGAAGGTGATTTATTTTTCAGCGAACCCGACGACAGCCGTGAATTTCTGGTGCGGACCACCGCACCGCGCTTCAAACTATACGCAGAGGGCGAGCTAGTGGCTGAAGTTGAAGCCAAAACTGCGGTTGGTAATGCAAGTAACAGCCGCACCGAATTGATCGGCGATGTCACCCTGCTCCACCATCAACACCGCAGCAAGCTGCATACGCAGCGACTCATGCTCAACCCGGTATCCAAGCAGGTGCTTACGCGCGAGCAGGTCGAGTTGGAAGGCCCCAATTACAAAAGCTCGGCGAAAGGCTTGCAGGGCAATGTTACCGACCAGCGCTGGCAGCTTTTGTCTGACGTTAAAACGGTGGTGCAACCAAGGTGAACCTAATGCGCCCAGGCCAACACAAACAAGCAGTCTCGCGCGCGGCGCTAAAAATTGCTTGCGGCTGTTTAGCGCTGCTGCTGGCCGTAAACAGCAACGCGCAATCAAGCGGAGTACGGCTCGATAGCAGCGCGCCAATTTCAATAGAAGCCGACAGCGCCGAACAGGACGAAAAGCTTGGCGTAACCACTTACAAGGGTAACGTCGCCATTGTGCAGGGCTCGCTGTCTATTGTCGCCGACCTGGTAAGAATTATTAGCCGTACCGTAAACGATAGCCGGGTGGTAGGCACCATCAGCGCCGACGGCAGCCCTGCGGTTTTTACCCACAGCGCGCCAGGCAGTAGCGACACAACATCCGCGCGCGCGTCGAGCATCGAATACTTGCTGGACGAAGGTAAAATAATTCTGCAGCGCGATGCAACGCTAATTCAGCAGGGCTCTAGCGTCAGTGGTGATCGGATTGAATATTTTATTGAAGAAAAGCGCGTAAAAGCCAATGCCAATGAAAACGCCGGCGCTGATGGCAGCCGCGTGCGAACTGTTATTACACCCGGCGCGGGAATAATTTTTGATGATCAACAACCTTGATTTCGTTCGCCACCTGCTTCGCCGCATCGCCTCGCCGGTGGTAATTAGCCCGTGAGCAAACTGGTTGCCAACAAGCTCGCAAAAAGTTACAGCAAGCGACAGGTCATCACCGATGTATCGTTACAGGTAGAGAGTGGCCAGGTGATAGGCTTGCTCGGCCCGAATGGTGCGGGCAAGACGACCTGCTTTTATATGATTGCCGGCATTGTGCCTGCGGATGCCGGTGAAATTACGTTGAGCAATGAAAATGGCGAACACAACCTAACCCACCTGCCCATGCATAAGCGGGCGCGACTCGGACTCGGTTACCTGCCGCAGGAAGCATCGGTATTTCGCAAGCTCAGCGTGTTCGACAACATTCTCGCAATCCTCGAAACGCGGCCGGGGCTAAAGCGCAAAGCAAGGCTGGCGCGCGCGCAGGAGCTGCTGGAAGAGTTCAGGCTTGAGCACATCCGCGACAGCCAGGGTATGGCGCTGTCCGGCGGCGAGCGTCGCCGCGTTGAAATTGCGCGCGCGTTGGCCAGCGACCCGGATTTTATTTTGCTCGACGAACCCTTTGCCGGCGTAGACCCGATCTCGGTCAACGACATCAAATCGATCGTTTACCAGCTCCGCGATCGCGGGCTGGGCGTGTTAATAACCGACCATAACGTGCGTGACACACTCGACCTGTGCGAGCGTGCCTACATCGTTGGCGAGGGCGAGGTGATTGCCGAGGGCGATACGCAAAGCATCCTCGCCAACCAGCGGGTCAGGGATATCTACCTTGGACACGAATTCAATATTTGAATGCCGCGACAGCTGGTCAATTCTTCACCCGGCCTACCACCTGCAGCCGGGTTCTTCCTCGATTCAGTAGCGCTAGTTCGTTAAAATGTCAAAGAAAATTACAATTGGCATAACTCTTGCGTATTGAGGCGCCCCTCGCTAAACTTTTCCTATACACACGCGTTGCGGCACTCTTTTTCCTGCCGCAGAAGCCCCTTAATCCATTGAATTTATTCATGAATTCCAGCCACTTCCCGATAGCTGCAGAATGAAGCAATCGCTACAGCTCAAACTCAGCCAATCGTTGACAATGACGCCTCAGCTCCAGCAGGCGATTAAACTGCTGCAGCTGTCGACATTGGACTTGCAGCAGGAAATCCAGTCGATACTCGAAGCGAACCCGATGCTCGAATTCGCCGAAGAGGGCGAAGCGACAGACGAAGGCACCGCTCCAAACGACGCTGAGCCAGGCGAAACCAGCAATCCAGATAGCGAAGCGCAGCAGCCCAACGGCGAAGACTATATTGATCAGGCGCCCTCCGCGAGTGCTGCGGATGCCGCTTCGTCCGACGGCGACCCGGAACTCAACGACTGGCAGCAAGAGGGGGTAATACCCGACGATTCGCCGGTAGACACCCGCTGGGAAGACGACGTTTATATGCCGCCTGCCACACATTCCGGCAGCAGCGACCAACGCTTTAACGAAATGCCCGACCTGGAAAACCGTGAGGGGCACAGCGAATCACTCAGCGACCACCTGCTCTGGCAACTCAATCTCACGCCCATGAGCGACAAGGACAGGCACATCGCGATCACCATTATCGACGCCCTGCTGCCCAGCGGATTGCTGTCTATTCCACCCGAGGAGCTGCTGGAAAGCTTTGATCCCGGGCTGGAAATTGAACTCGACGAAATAGAAGCAGTAAGGCACCGACTGCAGCAGTTCGACCCGATGGGCGTGGCCAGCGTGGATTTACGTGACTGCCTGATGGTTCAGCTGGCCCAATATCCCGCCGACATGCCCTGGCACGAACAGGCGGCAAAACTGATCTCAAGACACCTACCGTTGCTGGCCACTCGCGATTTCGCACAACTACTCAGGCGCATGCAGCTGCGCGAAGCCGATTTGAAAAAAGTTATTGAGCTGATCCGCTCACTTAACCCGCGGCCCGGCGAAGCCTACGAAGAAAATACCGCCGAATACATTGTGCCCGATGTTTATGTGAAAAAAGAAAAAGGCAAATGGGTAGTGGAACTCAACCCCGACATCGCGCCACGCATCCGTATCAACAACCAGTATGCCGCGCTGATCAAGCGCGCAGACAACGGTACCGACAACACATTCCTGAAAGATAACTTGCAAGAGGCGCGCTGGTTTTTGAAAAGCCTGCTGAGTCGAAATGAAACCCTGTTAAAGGTTGCAAGCAAGATTGTGGAACACCAAAAAGGCTTTCTTGAAGCGGGCGAAGAGATGATGAAACCGCTAATTTTAGCCGACATTGCAAGTGACGTCGAAATGCATGAGTCAACAATATCCCGGGTTACCACAAGAAAATATATGCACACGCCGCGCGGCATTTTTGAGTTGAAGTATTTTTTCTCCAGCCACCTGCAAACAGCAGAGGGCGGCGAGTGCTCTTCGACCGCGATTCGCGCCATGATCAAGAAACTGGTTTCCAACGAAAACTCAAGAAAGCCGCTCAGCGATAACAAGATTGCGCAGCTGCTTGACGACATGGGCATTAAGGTGGCTCGCCGCACCATTGCAAAATATCGCGAGGCGCTTTCCATTCCACCGTCAAATGAAAGAAAGCACCTCGCCTAGCGCTTTCAGGGTACAACTTGGCTTACAGAGGCTTATGCGTTACGATTTTGGTAAGGTATTCGAAGCCGGAATAGTGATATACTCGGCTCGCAAACTGGAGTTTTTTATCAGCCACGCTATCGCCAATTTTAACAGCACGACCCGTTCGCTACTTCACTTCGCGAAACTCTTTTCACATTCGGCTCGGCCAAGCCATTTGCCAGCCAGGCTGCCAGCGCAGCCAGCGCAGCCAACAAAAAAGCCAAGCACCCTCACCCACTTCGCTTCCGCTGTGGCAATCGCCACGGCTGGTATAGCACGCGTTGCCTGCGCTTCATGCCGAAGACGCATGCATCGATTCAACCCGAAACCAGCACAAACCATCAAGAACAGGAGTTGCATATGCGCATTAACGTCAGTGGTCACCACGTAGAAGTCACCGACCCGCTTCGCGAGTACGTAACCAGTAAAATGGGCAAACTCGAACGGCATTTCGACCACATAACAAATATCGATGTCACTTTGATCGTCGAAAAAATGGTGCAAAAAGCCGAAGCCTCCGTGCATGTATCAGGTGCCGACCTGTTTGCAAATGCTGAAAACGAGAATATGTACGCGGCGATTGACGGCCTGGCCGACAAGCTCGACAGGCAAATCATCAAGCACAAGGAAAAGATTCAGGGAAAAACCAAACGCAACCATCAAAGACCCGATATCGAAGCTGCAAACCCGGAATAAAATCCGCAATTTCCTGGCGCGCGCCGCTTGCGGCGCCGCGCATTTCTTACGATACTGCTCGCCTACCCAATCAAACCAGCAAGCTAAGCCCAGGCATTGGATAACCAGACCACCATATTACGGGAGACACTATCTCCCGGCCGCATCAGGCTCAACCAGGATGCAAGCAGCAAGAAAAAAGCGCTGGAAATTTGCGCCGCTGTGCTTGCAGAAGCCGATGATGCGCTCGACCAGGACAGCATACTGGAAGCGCTGATTGCGCGAGAAAAGCTCGGCAGCACTGCACTCGAGCAAGGTATAGCGCTGCCGCACTGCCGCGTTGGCGATTGTATAAAGCCGTTGTGTGCACTTATAACGCTGCGTGAGGGCGTAGATTTTGAAGCCAGGGATCACCAGCTTTCGAACATTCTTTGCGCGCTAATCGTACCTGAAGATTCCGCCGAAGAGCACCTCGACATTCTTGCCGCCATTGCTCGCCTACTGAGCGAACCATCCAACCGGCAGGATATTCTGGAGTCTGCCAGTAGCAGCGAGCTATACCTGAAAATTACCGATTCGGAATACTATGACCACGGCGACTAAAGCCAGCAATGTGACCAAGCCGATTAAATGGAGTGGTCCTCGCTAAAATCCGCGGCCGCTGCCTTGCAGTTAGCCATCCTTTCTACCAATGAGTTCGCCCCGCATGCAACTTACGATAATTAGTGGCCGCTCGGGCTCGGGTAAAAGCACCGCACTTAATTTGCTCGAAGACATTGGCTATTACTGTGTTGATAACTTGCCAGTCGGCCTGATTCCAGCGCTTGCATCGCACGCACAGGCGCGCTACGAAAGTGACGGTTCAACAGAAAAATTTAAAATTGCGATTGGCATCGATGCGCGCAACATTGGCACTGACCTCTCACGGTTTCCCACCTTGCTGGAAAAAATTCCGGAGGACATTGCGGTCACCATTGTGTTTCTCGACGCCAATGATGACACGCTAATAAAACGCTTTTCGGAAACCCGTCGCAAGCACCCGCTTAGTAGCGAGAAAGTGTCGCTGCCCAAGGCGCTGTCGATAGAATCGGATCATCTGGAAAGCATCGCCGCAATGTCTGATTTAAGCGTCGATACAACATCGCTCAACCAGCACCAGCTGCGTGAGCTGATAAAACGCAGGGTGGGCTCGCATAAGGGCGAGGGGCTAGCGCTAATGTTCCAATCTTTTGGCTTCAAACGCAGTATCCCGATCGACTCAGACATCGTGTACGATGCGCGCTGCCTGCCCAACCCCTATTGGCAAATGGCGTTACGCGACCTCACTGGCAAAGATATCGCCATCCAGCAGTTCCTTGAAGCGCACGAAAATGTGCAACGTATGGTTGCGGATATCCAGACCTATCTAGACAACTGGCTGCCCTGCTACCAATCGGATAATCGTAGTTACCTAACTGTTTCAATCGGCTGTACCGGCGGCAGGCATAGATCCGTGTACATCGTCGAAAAGCTCTATACACGCTTTAAAAAAAGTCATGGCAACGTACAACTGCACCACCGTGAGCTGGATCGCGCCGAGGCCCCCCATTGATTACCCGCAAACTGACATTAATTAACAAGCTTGGGCTGCACGCCCGGGCAGCTAACAAATTGCTGGATGTAACCGGGCAGTTTGCCAGTGATATCCAGGTTTCGCATGGTAACAACTGTGCGAATGCGAAAAGCATTATGTCGGTAATGCTGCTCGCCGCACCGGTGGGCTCGGAACTGGTTTTCGCAATTGAAGGCGCCGATGAAGAAGCGGCGGCCGATGCGATCGAAGCACTGATTACAGCACGCTTCGATGAAGCCGAGTAACAAGGTTAATAATAATACGAATATATCGACGATTCGGCGCCTCCGGCATGCTTTGGTAATGTTGACTGCTTCTTTAACTTGTTGACATATTTGCTATCACGCATACTCACCCCTAGCCGCGTTAGCCATAGTTATTCCGGCCTAGTCGGTACGCAGTAATGCGCGCAAACAAATAGCCAGCCACTTTGTATCTGTGTATCCATTTGCAAAGCTCGAGCACAAACGCCAATTATTCGCTATGCCTGCCAGCAATGAAAGCCAAGCACCATCGGTAAATCGCGAAGTCGCCGATTTACTGGATGCGGGCACCCTGCAGCAAGCGCGCTATATGCTCAACGGCATGGCGCCGGAAGATGCCGCCCACCTTATCGAGTCTTCACCACCTAACTCCAGGGCGGTGCTCTGGTCGCTGGTCGACGAAGAAAATCGCAGCGAATTGCTGGCGGCGCTCGGCGAAGAACTGAAAGGGCAATTCGCCGCCGACATGGATAGCGAGGAGCTTGCCGCGCTGTCTACCGAAATAGAAACCGATGACCTGGTAGACATACTCCAGCAGCTACCCGGCAAGGCGAGCTATGATGTTTTGCAGGCCATGAGCGTGCAAGACAGGCAGCGGGTATCTGAGGCACTAAGCTACCCCGAAAACACTGCCGGCGGCCTGATGAACACCGATACGGTGACAGTGCGGCCCATGCACAGTATCGACGTTGTGATGCGCTACCTGCGTCGGCACAGCGAAATCCCCGATATGACCGACAATATTTTTGTCGTCAACCGCAAGGATGAATTTATCGGCACGCTGCCACTGGCACGCATCCTGGTATCAGACCCGAACAATACCGTGCGCGAAATCATGGTTACCGATATCGAACCAATTCCGGTCATGATGAACGATGCTGAAATTGCCAAGCGCTTCGAACGCAGGGACTGGGTGTCGGCACCGGTAGTAGACGAAAATGGCAAGTTACTGGGCCGTATAACCATCGATGATATCGTCGACGTTATCCGCGAAGATGCCGACCACTCGCTAATGGGTTTGGCTGGCCTCGACGAAGAGGAAGATACCTTTTCACCCGTGTTAAAAACCACCCCGCGCCGTGCAATTTGGCTGGGCATTAATTTGCTCACTACCTTTATTGCCGCCAGTGTTATCAATTTATTCCAGGACGCAATCGACAAAGTTGTTGTGCTAGCCATATTAATGCCAATTGTCGCCAGCATGGGTGGCGTTGCGGGCACGCAAACACTCACCATTGTGATTAGGGGTTTGGCTGTGGGTCACATCGAGGCGCACAACTTCCGCTGGCTGCTTAACAGGGAGTTCATGGTCGGCGTTATCAACGCGCTACTGTGGTCGGTGGTTGTGGCAATCGCCGCTGTACTCTGGTTTGGCGATATTCGCATCGGTGCGATTATTGCCACCGCGATGGTTATAACGCTGGTAACCGCAGCCATAGCCGGCGCAACGCTGCCGTTGCTACTGCAGCGTTTTAATATCGACCCGGCCATCGCCGGTGGTGTTGTGCTTACCACTGTCACCGATGTTGTCGGGTTTATGTCCTTTCTAGGGCTAGCCACGCTGGTCTACGCCTAGCCAAGTTGCGTTCGATGCCTGTAAACGACGAACACTCCACGGGCGGGAATAACCCGGAAGCCGACCAGCTTGGTGAACGCGAGCCAAGCAAAAGTGCGCGCAAGCGCGAGATGCATTACCTGCAGGATCTTGGCACTGCACTACTGGATTTTCCACCCGATAAAATACAAGCACTACCACTGTCGGAGCCGTTGCGTGATGCACTGGCGCAGGCGCGCGCGGCAAAAAAGCACGGCGCACGCAAACGGCTACTGCAATTTATTGGCAAACTAATGCGTGCTGAAAGCGAAGCTTCGGTGGCATCCATTCAAAAACTATTGCAGCAAAGCGATGCCGACAAGGCCGCCGAAACCCAGCAGCTGCATCGCTGCGAACACTGGCGCGACCGAATTCTCAACGAAGGCCCGCCAGCGATTGATGAACTCATGGCTAGCTACCCCGATGCCGATCGACAATGGCTGCGCCAAACTCACAGGCTGCACCAACAACAACTTGCAAAAAACCAGCCCCCAGCCGCCGCGCGCAAGCTGTTCACCTACTTGCGCGAGTTGTTGGCGCGCTAAACAAAGGCGCCCGGTGCCCGTTTTAGCTGCCACTCGACAAATCCGATTGCCGCTCCCGCGCTGGCCTGTTAGGGTATTTGCGTCAAACCTAATCGCTATTGTGCAGGAAAACTTATGGCCCGCTATATTCCGCTGCTAGCCGCCGTCGCGCTTATCACAACCGCGATCTTGCTGTGGTTAGCGCAGCGTTCTTCACCGGCGCCCGCAGAAGCTGTGCTGGCCAGCAATGAAACTGCGGCGGGCGAAGACAGCGCCGCCATAACGACACAAACCATGCAAGCCCCGCCACAACAACACGCCGCCCAAGCCGGCGAACCGGGCAGCGCCACAGCGTCCAATAAACCGACTCAACCCACACCACCAACGGCGCCGGCCAACTCGATAACCGCATCCAAGAAACGAGCAGCACCGGAGCCACTGTCCGACGCGGAGCTCAGCGCATTGCTGCAACGTAGGCTAACGCCGGCCATGCGCGACGAAATCAACCAGCAACTGCAGCCGGGTAAGCAGGCACCACAACTTAGGCAGGGCCGCTACGGTAGTTACCTCGACATGAGCGATCGCGCTTCGTCGGTAGTTATTGCCGTGATCGATGATGACGGTAGCACAGTAGTGACCGATATCACCGCCCCACTACCGGAGAACGATCAGTAACATGTGTATGGCGACCTACACGCAAGCTTGCTTGCATCGCCTGGCTATACTTGTTGCGTGCCTGCTGCTGATGCCGTTTGCGCAGGCGGCAACGCTGGTGCTCAACAACGTGGATGATGCTGGAGAAGGTTTTAACGATACTACCGTGGTCGCACCGGTTGGCGGCAATCCCGGCACCACAGTGGGCGAACAGCGCACCGCTGTATTCGAGTTTGCTGCAGCATTGGTAGGCGGCTTCGTGAATAGCAGCGAAGACATTATTGTGCGCGCAAGCTTCGACCCGCTAAGTTGCTCTGCAAGTAGCGGCACACTGGGCCAGGCTGGCCCCGACAGTTTTCACATTGATTTTCCTGGCAGGCCACATCCGCAAACCTTTTATGCGCAGGCGCAGGCCAATAGCATCCTCGGCTACGATATCGAACTGTCGCTCGATGATATGCATATTGAACTGAATAGCAGCGTCGACAATAACAGCAACTGCCTGAATAACCGCAATTGGTACTATGGCCTGGATGGCAACCCGCCGGGCAACGACTTCGATTTACTTACCACTATATTGCACGAAATAGTTCACGGCCTTGGCTTCGTTACCCTGGTCAACATCGGCACTGGTGGTAAACCATCAGGCAACGGTTGCCCGATTGGTGGCTGCGACGATGGCTATATGCGGCAAATCGAGGATCACAGCCTGGCCAGCAATTGGCCGGTGATGAGCGACGCGCAGCGCGCAGCTTCGGCCACCGACGACCCCGACCTGCATATTACCGGAACCAATATTAGCGCCAACCTCGGCGGCTTGAGCGCGGGCACGAATAGCGGCCACGCGCGCTTGCATGGACCCAACGAGCTTACCGGCGGCTCGGTGGCGCATTTCAGTACTGCGTTGCACCCCTACGAACTTATGGAACCGCAGCAAACCGGCACCGCCGACAAACTTGGCCTTGCTGGTTTTGTGTTGCAAGACATGGGCTGGAGCGTAGTGGCTTCGGCTGCGCCGATTATTTCAACACCTGGCAGCCAGCTCATGCTCGACACCGCCACTTTGCAGCTCGACGTTGCGCTGATGGACAACGACAGCAATGCCGGCAGCCTGGATTTTTCTGCCACGTCGTCCAACCCTACCGTTATTGATGACAACGGCCTGGTCGAGGGCGGCAGTGGCCGCGTGCGCACTTTAGCTATTTCGCCCAATAACGGCACCACTGGCACCGCCACCATCACCCTATCGGTCAACGACGGCAGTAGTTCCAACGGCACGCAATTCCAGGTTGAGGTTACCGACAACCTGCCGCCGGAAGTTAGCATTACCGACCCGCTAGACGGCGCAATATTCTACGGGCTTAGTCAAGAATTCTCGGCTAGCGCCGACGACTTTGAGCAGGGCGACATCAGTGCATCCTTGGCGTGGAATTCGTCGATCAACGGCGCAATTGGCAACGGCGCGAATATTATGCCCACGCTTAGCGATGGCAGCCATTTGATTACAGCCAGTGTGGTGGACAACGCGAGCAACCCCGGCAGCGACGCAATAACCGTTGTGGTAGATGCCGCCGGTGACGCAGATGGCGACGGGCTGGCCAATGCCCAGGAGATTGCGCTAGGCACCGACCCTGAAGACAGTGACAGCGATAACGATTTCGCCAGCGATTTCATCGAAGTTAACCGCGACGACAACCCGGCCAACTACACGGTGGGTGTAGACACCGACCCTAACAATCCCGACACCGATGGCGATGGCGTGCGCGACGGCGCAGACTTCGCGCCGCTAGACCCTGAGGCTGGCGGCGAGCAAGTACCTTCGTTGCCATTGTGGGGAATGCTGGCGCTGGCCGCACTGTTGCTGGCGCGCGCATGGCACAGACTGCCGTTGCGCGGTAGCGCTCATCGCTAAACCCGTGGATAAGTTGCGTGCTTAATTAGCTGCTGCCTTTGCCCGGCTTTTACGGTTGCCCTTGCTATCAAACAGGCGCTCGAATTTCACCTCGGGTTCATCCATCGGACCCTTCACGCTATATACCGCGCTGGATAACTGGTCGAACTGCTCGCCCAGTACCCGCGTAACAATGAAAGTACCCGCGGCAATCGGTAACCCGCCGGCCAGCGCGGCGATCCACGGCAGATTGTTAGCCACCGGCATCGTCGCCACAAGTTCAGCATCAATACTGGATGCCGCCAGGTCGACACTGCCGGCGAGAATAAATTTACTCGAGGGCGACTGCACTTCAATCGGTGCGCGTAAAAATTCCACCCGCTGCTTAGCAAAACTGAGCTCGGCGCTTATCGCATCGAAACTCAGCCCTTCTTTGTAGACATCACGAAAATCCAGTTGCATGCGACGCAGCAGCGCATCGAAATTAAACAAGCCGAGTAACTTGAGAAACCCGGTGGCCGATTCAGAGGCGCGATAAAAGCGACCCGAGCCGATGTCTACTTCAACATCACCGTTCAGCGACTGCATTTCTATATCCAGCGGCTCACCTGGCCAGGACAACGCCAGGTTCATGGCTAATTTATCTGCGCGTAATGGGACCTTGTCGGGATCGGCAAGAAATTTTTCCAAAAATCCGCCAAGGTCCTGGCTGGAAACCGTTGCGTTTAACGCGGTGTTGAGCCTGCCGCTGCTGTCATAGGCCCACAACAAACCATCGTCCGCTTCACTGTTAACACCCAGCCCCTGCAGATTACCTTGTATCTTGTGTAGCAGGGCCGCCGAATCACTGGCAGAAAGCAAAAATTGCCAGGCACCCCAACTTCTTTCACCCACCGAAAAATCCCTGATCTCCACCGCCATCGGCGTGAGGCCTTGAGGCCTGAACATGCTGTCATTCTCATCGCCTCCGGTTTCACCATTCGGCGCAGCAAGGTGAAGATGATCGAGATTAATGCGCATGCGCTGCTCCAAACTCGCAAGCTTGGGCAGGCTCGGCATAAAAGCCAGTTGCCCCGACTGATTGCGCCCGGTAGTTTTATCGGCAGCCACAGCTAATTGCGTAGCATCAATGGCGCCATCCGCCTGCGCAGCAGTTGGCAGTAAAATCTCACCTTTTATTAGCTCGCTGTCGATAAACACCCTGAAATCATCACCGAGGTCTTCGAAATCTACGCTGGCTGTATCGACGTGCTGGCCAAAAGCGGTGGCGTCACGAACCTGCAGCGCCCTGCCCGACAACCTGACCGGCGGCAACGTGCTGCTGGCAAGCGGCAAGCTTGAAGCATATTTTTGGTAGCGATCGTAAGCATCGCGCCAGGCTGCAAAGTTGAATCGCGGCAGGCTGCCATAAAACTGCAGCTCGCGCGCATCGATCGCGCTGCCACGATTGGCGTTTAGCGAAACAGGCCCCGCGCCAAGTTTGACTTCGCCACCTGCATAGCGAAATTCATAAAATGCAAATTGCGCCTCGAGCAGGCCTGGCAATTTGAGATACATGGGCTGGCGATCGCCACGCAGGTCCCAGCGCACGGCGAATGGCTGCTCACGCTGCGCATTTTTATAGAACGGCAGTGGCGCTTCTATCGATACGCCGCGAAGCTCACTATTCACGCGCAGTTCGCTGCGCTCACTGTTTTGCTCCAGCTCCAATGCAAAAGCTGCGCGACCGCTTGCAAAGCCCAGCACCGGCAGGCGCAACCAGTTACGCATAGCCGATACCGCCGCCATGCCTTCGGCGGCCAGGTAAAGCTCGTTGGCAGCGCCCTGTGCAGATTGGCCGCGCGGCGGGCCCATCGTAATATCCCACGGCTCGCCGAACACCGATGCACGCAGGCCTGCGCTGTGCAAGCCGCGCTTTAAATCGTAGGCAAGCGGACCGCGCATATTTTCCAACGTCAGGTCCAGGCGAGGCATATACAAACTACCGCCAGCTATATCTGCATTAAAAGACAATGCATCGGGTGCGAGCTGCTCGCCCACCAGTGGCAGCGATAATTGCAAGCGTGCATTGCCAAGCGCACCGCCGCCGCGCCAGTCTTCGATAACCGGGCGCAGGCGCTCACCAAACGGCGCATCTTTCAATAACGCCAGCGCAGAGCCCAGCGACCCGCCCACGCCTGCATCCAGCGTCAACGCGGACTTTGCCTTAGTGCTGAGGATATCCAGCTTGACATTCTGCAGCGGCACCGCTGCAATTTTTGCTGATGTCAGCACCGCACTGCTGTGCGTCGGGCTGATGCGCACCGTACCTACCAACTCCTCTGCGCGCTGCCATTGCCTGGCATAGTTGAGTGACGCGCCGTCGAGTGCCATAAAAACGTTGATAACGCGATTCTCACTGTCGCCACGTTGCAACGAGCCGTTGTAAATAAAACCGCCTTCCGGGCTTGGGCCGCGCGCATCTGCGTCGGCCAGCCAATTGCGCACACCAGCGGGTAGCGTTACCGGCACGTACTGCAGCAGGTTCTGTAACTGTGCATCGGTATAGCCAATTCGCAAGCGCATACGACTGGGCTCGTCATCGGCGCGGGTACGCGCGTTAACGTCGAACTGCACACCCAGCGATGCATCGTGAGCCTGTGGCACTAACGCTATATCGCTACTTTCAAACAACAGCCTGGAGCCATCCATACGCCAGCTAATTTCACCGCGGGCCGAGCGAAACGCTAGTGCTTTGCGATATAGCTTGGGAAAGCTAACCGAAAACGGGCTGCTTTCATAAAAACGGAACTGCCCGCCGCTGGCATCAAGCTCCAGCTCGCCGCTCAACCCTGTAACACCAGGCGCACCGCGCCAGGCGCGTGCTTGCAAGTTTTCTATCTGCGCGCGCAAACTTATATTGCGTTTGGAAAAGTTGGTAAGCGACAGCTCGATATTGCGCAGCGTGCCGTCAGGATTTAGCTCGTCGAATATGCCTGCAACCGCCGCGGGCAAAATATTGCTTGCCTCCAGCTCACGCAACGCGGTGACGAAGTCGATGCTGTCGAGCTGTAAGACGCCGCGATCACGTTGCAGCCAGTCGCTGCTAACCGAGTAGTGCCCATTGGGTAGCGTTACCGCGCGGCCATCAACCACGCCCGAGAACGCGCGCCAGGCCAGCGAATAATCGCTTGTGCCGCGCCACTGCAAACCAAGCTCACCGGTGGTGTCGGTTAGTACCGGTAAGGCCTTCGCCTGTGGCGGCAAGAAACCCGCCAAAGCCTCGGGCGGCGTTATGCTAGCGGCGGTGAATTTAGCGTGGCTTTGCACACTGCCGAATGCAGGACGTTGCAGCCAGGCTTCAAGGTGCAGGCCTTGCAGGCCAATAGATTCCCCCAGCAACGCCGCCCACTGCGCGCCCGCTTCGCCGCCCAGCGAAATATAACCGCGCACCGCGCTGCTCGACGACGACCAATGGCCATCGGCGCTCAGCTTGAGCTGCACGTCACCAGGCGATTGCTTGCTAGCACTTGCGCGCGAGCGCAACCATGCTGCCGCGCTACCCGATGCATGCAGGTCGAGTGCAAGTTCGGGGAGCTGCTGCACGGAAAAAATTGGCGCATCGGAAGCATTCGCAGCACTGCTGTCGCGAACACTGCGCGACAACACACCAACCTGGATCTGTGGCAGGCTTGCATAGCGCAGGTGTTGAAGGAATTTCTGCACAGGGAAGGCAGCCGAGCCATTGCCCTGCAAACCCGCCAGCGTTATACCTTGCGCTTGTCGCTCTAGCATTGCCTGCGCACGCTGCGCGCGCAGGCCAAACAGTCGCAACTGGCGATGCCATAGCGTGCCAGGTAAATCGACGTAGAACTGCAGTTTTTCGAACAGCAAAACCGCGGGTGGCTCACCATTCGCATCCGCTGCCTGCGCTTGTTCTTGTTCTGGTGATGGCGCTTGCAATGCGTGCTGCAACGGCAGCCGCGCCTGCAGCTGCTGCAGGTCTACCACCGGGTTTAGCCCGCGCCAGCTTAGTTGCAGTTGCTCAATGTCCCAGCGTAAACCGGTCGCGTCATTTAACGCGTTTTCAATACGCAACTCGTAAGCGCTGAGCTCGCCATTGAAAATGCGTGTTGCAATAAAAAAACCGGCCAGCAGACCATGCGCAAGCAACAGTAAAACCGCCACGCCAAGTAGCTTGCGCCCCGGCCGGGCTGCGGCGATTTTTGCTTCGCTGGCGTTATCGCTCATAAGCCGATTTGACGCCGCGCACGGACAGAATAAAGCAAGTTACAGTAACACCACATCATATTGTTCCTGCGTATACACCGGCTCTACCTGGAATTCGATCGACTTACCCAGCGCCTTCTGTAAATCGGCAACCGCGGCCGAGTCTTCATCAACCAACCTGTCGACTACCGGCTCCGAGGCCAGCACCAGCAGCTTATCCTGCTCGTAAGTTCTGGCGGCGCGTAGAATCTCCCTGAATATTTCAGAGCAAACTGTTTCGGCCGAACGCAACATGCCGCGAGACTGGCAAACCGGACAAGGCTCGCACAATGTATATTCAAGGCTTTCCCTGGTTCGCTGCCGCGTAATCTCTACCAGCCCAAGCCGCGTAAAGGTGCCCACTGCAATTTTCGAACGATCCTTGCGCACCGCTTTTTCCAGCGCGCGCAATACCTGCCGTTGATGCTCTTCGCTTTGCATATCGATAAAATCAACAATGATAATGCCTCCGAGGTTGCGCAGCCGGATTTGCCGCGCCAACGCATTGGCCGCCTCAAGATTGGTTTTAAAAATAGTTTCATCGAGATTACGCTTACCTACGAATGCACCGGTGTTGATATCAATAGTGGTAAGCGCTTCGGTCTGGTCGATAATAAGGTAGCCACCAGATTTCAGCTCTACTTTCCTGCCCAACGCTTTTTCTATCTCTTCTTCGATGCTGAACATGTCGAAGATAGGGCGCTCTGCATTGTAGGATTCAAGCTTGCTCGAATACTCAGGAATAAATTCGGCAGCAAATTTTTGCAGGCGTTGGAAAACTTCATCGTTGTCGACGCGAATTTTTTCCAGCTCGGGGTATACGTTGTCACGCATGACCCGCTCCGAAATATGTAGTTCTTCATACACCAGGCTTGGCGCAGTTTGCGCGGCAATTTTTTTCTCAAGCGCCTGCCAAAGTCGCTGCAAATAGCGTACATCGGCAACGAAATCCTGTTCAGCAAATGACTCCGCCGCGGTGCGGATAATGTATCCGCCTTTTATGTCAGCGATCGGCTTGCCCTGCTCTTGTTCAAGCACGCTGGAAAGCGTGTCCTTGAGTTGCTCACGTTGCACTGCGCTTTCAATTTTGTTTGACACGCCAATATGATCTGACTGCGGCATGTAAACCAGGTTCCGCGAAGATACCGACAAGGCGCCGCTGACGCGCGCACCCTTGGTACCCAACGGGTCTTTTAACACCTGCACCAAAATGGCATCGCCCTCGCGAACCAGGAATTGAATACCACCATTATGTTTGGCGCTATCGGTCTCGCCGTCTACAACGATATCGTCGGCGTGCAAGTAGCTGGCCTTCTCCAGCCCAATATCAACGAAGGCCGCTTGCATGCCGGGCAGCACCCGCACAACCTTGCCCAGGTAGATATTGCCGACAATACCGCGGCTACGCTCGCGCTCCACAAAAACTTCCTGCAATACACCATCTTCAACCAGCGCTACGCGGGTTTCCATGGGCGTTACATTCATTAAAATTTCTTCGCTCATATTCCCTCGCTGGGCAGTTTTAATTGGACAGCGGCGTGGCCACGCCCGCACGCGCGAGTAGCTGGCCAGTCTCGTAGAGTGGCAAACCTACCACGCCACTATAGCTTCCGCTTATCGACGCCACGAATAGCGCGCCGATGCCCTGGATGGCGTAGCCACCCGCTTTATCCCGGGGTTCTTTGCTGGCCCAGTAGGCTTGGATTTCAGCATCGGACAAGGGTTTGAAACGCACTTCGGTACTACTCAACAGCTTTTGCTGTCGCCACGGCTGTTCGCTTCCCTCGCCGACGCTGCACAGCAAAGTCACCGCAGTGAGCACCTGGTGTGCACTATCACTGAGTGCTTTCATCATGCGATGGTGGTCTGCTGCGTTAGCCGGTTTGCCAAAAACAGTATCACCGAGCACAACTATAGTATCGGCACCGAGCACGCAGCGCGGTTGAGTGGAGGATTGCACAGTCAAAAGCCGCCGACCCGCTTCGGCCTTACCACTGGCGAGCCGGCTGACGTAGTCGCGGGGCGACTCATCCGCAAGCCGCTGCTCATCGAAGACGGGCAAAATGCGCTCAAATGGCACAGCAATTTGCGCAAGCAGTTCGGCTCTTCTTGGCGAGGCCGAGGCCAGGAACAGTTGGGTCATGGGCAAGCAATCCGGGCCGGCAAACAGTTCAGGTGAAGGCACTATTGCCTGCACAAACCGCGCGCACTTACAACACACGCAGTTTAACAAATGAAGGCAACTCAACAATCACGAGTACTGCCGCCTATGCCAGGCTTGCGACTAGCGGCGCAGTCGATCCATAAACAATCTAACAAAAGGCCAGCAGATGGCGCTTGATAAGGCAGGCAGCAGCAAAGCGAAGCTCGCATAGGCGCCACCACTCAAGCCATAAATCCAGAACTTGAGCAGCTGGTACAAACTGACCAGGCCGAACAACAACAGCGACTGCTGCAATATAGAAAACATCCGCATGCGCTGGTGGATCAGGAACACAAGGTAGGCAATTACCGTTAAACCCAAGGCCTGCTGGCCTAATGGTGTGGCGGCAAACAGGTCGAGCAATAACCCCATCACAAAGGCATACACCATGCCCACTCGAAACGGTGCCATCATCACCCAATAGGCCACCAGCAAGGCAAGAAATTCAGGGCGAATCCAGGTTGACCACAACGGTAGCGGCCAAATGGCTGCGAACAGCGCAACCACTGAGCTTATAATCAACAGATTCCAGGAAAACTCGCCGGAATCGCTATCGCGCTGCGCGTAACTGCGGTTAAAGTTCGCGTCCACTAGCGTGCACCCCCAGCGCGCGCGGTCTCGCCAGCGAAAACCAGTAACACGTAACGACCGCGGTCGAGCTTGGCGCTAGGCCGCACGACAATGCGCAAAAAAGCTTCGCCAGGGTCAGACTCAACCGATTCGACAACACCAACCGGATAACCCACCGGAAAACGCTGCCCCAGGCCTGAGCTCACCAACAGGTCACCCGCCTTAATGTCGGTGGTCTCAACCATGTTTGGCAACGACAACCTATCGACGCGGCCGGTACCTTCTACAATACCGCGCACGCCATTGCGATTAACCTGAACCGGTATGGCGTGCCTGGCATCGCTAACCTGGATTACGCTAGCGCTTTTGGCGTGCACCTCAACAACCTGCCCAACCAGGCCGTAAGCGTCGATAACCGCCTGCCCGATATAAACGCCATCGTGTTCGCCCTTGTTGATGGTAATTTTGTGTTGCAGCGGGCTCGGCGAAACGCTGATGGTCTCGGCCACCAGCACGCTGTCTTCAACCACCGTGGTGGAACTGAGCAATTCCTTCAGGCGCACATTTTCTGCGGTGAGCGATACCATTTGCTGCAACTCGCCACGCAGTACACGCGCATCGCTGTGCAAGCGCTCATTTTCCAAAAGCAGGTGCTCACGGGAAGAGAAGTAAGTGCGGATACCGCCGACCAGGTCGCCAGGTTGGCGGCTAAACCAATAGAACGGGCTGGCGATTGCAGCGCCCGCTTCGCGCAAGCCATGCAGGGCTGAAGTTTTTACGTCGGCGATAACCAGTGCCAGCGCAATAAGCACCAGTAACACGAGCCGTGCGCCCGCAGCTGGCGCCTTGCCGAAAATCGGTTTAATGGCGGTTAGCCCTCCGCGCTGACCAAACCCGCGCAATGATGTTCGCGGCGCGCACCGGCAAACACTGGAACGGTTGCCCGGCGCTTATTCGGAAGCCAGAAAATCGATATTGTACTGGTCCATCAGCTCCAGCGCTTTGCCGCCGCCGCGCGCCACACAAGTAAGGGGATCTTCGGCAACCACCACCGGCAGGCCGGTTTCCTGCGCCAGCAGGCGGTCGAGCCCACGCAACAGCGCGCCGCCCCCGGTGAGCACAATACCCGATTGTGCGATGTCGGATGCAAGTTCCGGCGGCGCCTGCTCCAGCGCTCCCTTAACGCCCTGGATTATTGCCGACAGGGAATCTTGCAACGCTTCCATCACTTCGTCGCTGCTCATGGTAAACGAGCGCGGTACACCTTCGGCGAGGTTGCGCCCGCGAACATCAATCTCGCGCAGCTCGCCGCCGCTGATGGCGGTGCCAATTTCATGCTTGATACGCTCGGCGGTGGAATCACCAATCAAGCTGCCGTAGTTGCGGCGCACATAACTAACGATGGCTTCGTCAAAGCGGTCACCACCGGTGCGTACAGAATCGGAGTAGACTACGCCGTTCAAAGACAGGATGGCAATTTCGGTAGTGCCGCCGCCGATATCCACCACCATCGAGCCGGAGGCCTCTTCCACCGGCAGGCCCGCACCAATCGCCGCAGCCATCGGCTCTTCAATTAAACGCACTTCGCGCGCGCCGGCACTGAGCGCCGATTCGCGAATTGCCTTGCGCTCGACCTGGGTAGAATTACAGGGCACGCAAACCAGCACGCGCGGGCTGGGCCGGATAAAGCTATGCTTGTGCACTCTTGAGATAAAGTGCTGGAGCATCTTTTCGGTAACCTGGAAGTCGGCAATGACACCGTCTTTCAACGGCCGAATGGCAACGATATTACCCGGCGTGCGACCCAGCATGCGCTTGGCATCGGCGCCCACAGCAGCAATAGTTTTCTGGCCATTCTGGATGCGAATGGCAACCACCGAGGGCTCATCGAGCACAATGCCCTGGTCACGCACATAAATCAGCGTATTGGCAGTACCGAGGTCGATAGAGAGATCATTGGAAAAGAGGCCGCGAATATTTTTCAGCAGTTGCATCGACGCTTTAACCTTTGGCGTTAACCAATCAGTCGCAAATGGAGCCAGCCCGAAACCGGACGGTGGCGAGAAAACAAGCATAGCGTGGACTTCGAAGTTGCCTTGCACATAGTGCCAGGACAACCGCTAGCAGGGTCCACCCAACGTGCGGCGAACTCTATCAATGGCGGGGATTCAGGGCAAGACTGAAATGTGATAACTTAGCGCTTTTACCTGTTTTAACAGCTCGACCGCTGAAACGCGATTCACACTACCTTCGCGCTGCAATCGCAGCCGGATCTACCGGTCAGATCGCCGAACCAGAACATCAAAATACAGCACCCTGATACAGCAAACGAGACACGCGACACCCGTCCAACCTACAAGTTCACAACACAGGTCCACCAAAACAAGGCGAACACCCGTATGAGCATATCCAGAGAAGAGATCGCCACCACTGCGCGCCTGGCGCGCATTCGTTTGCGCGATGATGAAATCGATGACGTTACCTCGCGCATTGCTTCCATTCTGGATATGGTCGACCAGATGCAGGCGATCGACACCAGCGCGGTTGAGCCGATGTCCAATTCGCTGGATGCCGCGCAAGTATTACGCAGCGATAAAGTAGACGAGCCGGGCGACAAAATAGCCGCCCGCGAAGCGCTAATGGCCGGCGCGCCGGCACAACAGGACGGATTGTTCCTGGTTCCCAAAGTTATCGAGTAAAGCGACCGGCGCGGCTATCGCGCCTGTTATACCAAGGTAAAGCGCTACCAAGGTTAAGCGCTCCCAAGGCTTCGCGGCCGCAGGACACCCATTGAATAAGGCAAAGGCGATGTCAAACAACCAGGCACTGCACCAGCTATCGCTGTGCGCATTGCGCGAAGGGCTGGACAGTAAGCAATTCAGCTCGCGAGAGCTCACCGAGTATTTCCTGTCGCGTATCGATCAACACGACGGCGAATACAATAGCTTTATTACGGTAACGCCCGAACCGGCGCTAGCCGCTGCCGACGCGGCCGACCGGCGTATCGCCAGCGGCGAGCAGAACGCATTGCTGGGCATTCCGATGGCACAAAAAGATATCTTTTGCACACAGGGCGTACGCACCAGTTGCGGCAGCAAAATGCTGGATAATTTTTTGCCGCCCTACGATGCAACGGTAGTTGCACAAATGCAGCAGGCCGGTGCAGTGACGCTGGGCAAGACCAATATGGACGAGTTTGCGATGGGCTCGTCGAACGAGACCAGCTTCTACGGCAAGGTTAAAAACCCCTGGGATACCAACACGGTACCCGGTGGCTCCTCCGGGGGTTCGGCAGCGGCAGTCGCAGCAAGGCTTGTGCCCGCCGCCACCGGCACCGACACCGGCGGATCAATCAGGCAGCCGGCGGCGCTATGCGGTATTACAGGCCTAAAGCCAACCTACGGTCGCGTTAGCCGCTACGGCATGATTGCGTTTGCCTCGAGCCTCGACCAGGGCGGTCCGATGACGCGCAGCGCTGAAGATGCTGCACTGATGCTCAACGCCATGGCAGGTCACGACCCACGCGACTCAACCAGCGCCGCGCTCAGCTGCCCGGACTTCTGCGACGGGCTCGAACAGGACATCCGCGACCTGCGCATTGGCGTGCCCAAAGAATATTTTGATGATCGCCTTGATAGCGAAATGGCTGGCGCAGTGCGCGAGGCGTTGACCGAACTTGAAAAGCTGGGCGCAACACTGGTCGACGTCGAGTTGCCCAATTCCGCGCTATCGGTGCCAGCCTATTACGTCATTGCGCCGGCCGAGGCATCCTCTAATCTCTCGCGCTTTGATGGCGTGCGATACGGTTATCGCTGCGAAGATCCGCAAGACCTGGAAGATATGTACACCCGCACCAGGAGCGAAGGCTTTGGCGACGAGGTAAAGCGGCGCATCCTGGTAGGCGCCTATGCGCTGTCTGCCGGCTACTACGATGCCTACTATCGCAAGGCGCAGCAAGTTCGCAGGCTAATAAAAGATGATTTCGATCGCGCCTTTGAAAAAGTCGACGTCATTGCAGGGCCCACCTGCCCTTCGCCCGCTTTCAGGTTTGGCGAAAAACAATCAGACCCGGTGGCCATGTACCTGGAAGATATTTATACCATCGCGGTAAACCTTGCGGGGCTGCCCGGCATGTCAGTTCCGGCTGGCATGATCAACAATATGCCGGTGGGTCTGCAACTCATAGGCAAACACTTCGATGAGGCAACGATTTTGCGCGTTGCTCACCAATACCAGCGCGCTACCGACTGGCACACGCGCTCGCCGGTCGAATAAGGCCTGTTGGAAAGTCGCCGCCCTACACAGAGAGCAATTGGCATGCAATGGGAAACGGTTATCGGGCTGGAAGTACACGTCCAGCTTGCTACAAAATCTAAAATTTTTAGCGGCAGTTCAACCGCCTTTGGTGCACCGCCAAATACCCAGGCCAATGCGGTAGACCTGGCGTTGCCCGGCACCTTGCCGGTGGCCAATGAACAGGCTTTTCACAGTGCCATTTTGTTCGGCCTTGCGGTTAATGCCGAAATCGAGCGCCGCTCTGTATTTGAGCGCAAAAACTACTTTTATCCCGACCTGCCCAAGGGCTACCAGACCACGCAACTGGCCGCCCCCATCGTTGGCGAGGGCTCGATAGAAATTAATACTGGCACCGACAACCAAACGAGCCGCCACATCCGCATTCACCACGCACACCTGGAAGAAGATGCTGGCAAGTCCCTGCACGAAGATTTCCACGGCATGAGTGGCATTGATTTGAACCGCGCCGGCACACCACTTATTGAAATCGTTAGCGAACCCGATATGCGCAACGCCGAAGAAGCAGTTGCCTACCTGAAAAAAATTCATGCCATCGTTACCTACCTTGGCATATCCGACGGCGATATGTCGCAGGGCTCGCTACGCTGCGATGCCAACGTTTCGGTTCGGCCCATGGGTAGTGACACGCTGGGTACGCGCACCGAAACAAAAAACCTGAACTCATTTCGCTTTATTGAAAAAGCGATTAATGTTGAAGTGGCCAGGCAGATCGATTTGATTGAAGACGGCGGCGAAGTGGTACAGGAAACCCGGCTTTACGATAGCGACAAAAACGAAACCCGCAGCATGCGAAGCAAGGAAGAGGCCAACGACTATCGCTACTTCCCCTGCCCCGACCTGCTGCCGGTTGTTATAGAACAAAAAACGATTGAATCGCTGCGCCAGAAAATGCCGGAATTGCCCGACCAAAAGCGCGCGCGATTCGAAACACAGTACGAACTTTCCGGTTACGATGCCTCATTGCTCTGCGAATCACGCGAGCTTGCCGATTACTTTGAGCAAGTGGCTGAAAATTGTGGCGATGCCAAGCTTGCGGCCAATTGGGTGATGGGTGAGCTAAGCGCTTATTTGAACAAAGAAAACCTTTTTATATCGCAGTCGCAAGTTAGCGCCGCCGCTCTGGGGCAGCTAATTTCCCGCATAGATGACCAAACAATTTCGGGTAAGATCGCCAAAAAAGTTTTTGAAAGCATGTGCGAGTCGGGCGATGAGCCGGATAAAATTATTGCGCAACAAGGGCTCAAACAAGTTAGTGATAGCGGTGCAATTGAGGCGATGGTGCAAGAGGTAATCGACAACAGCGAAGCCCAAGTTTTACAGTACCTGGCAGCAGAGCCCGACAAACGCAAAAAATTGCTGGGCTACTTCGTGGGCCAGGTTATGAAAGTATCGAAGGGCCAGGCTAACCCTGGTGAAGTGAACCGAATTCTTGCAGAAAAACTGAAATAGAGCACTAGAAAAAAAGAAGCCCTGGCATAAACCCGGAAAAGTTATGCCAGGGCCAACCGGAATGTGAAGTTTTTATTCTGTCCGGCGCTTGCCCCCTATGCTCAAGCCTAAAACCGCACTGGCAAACAGCCAGATTGAAGCCGGCAGTGGCACTGCCGATGGATTGGTTAGCGTGGATGATTCTATTAGCAATGGCGGCACCTGCTGGAAATCAGTTTGCCAGGCTGGCTCGCCATTGGGATGCAGGCTTGTGCAAAGCCAGTCCAGCCAGGCTTCGAAGTCGCTCAGGTTGAGCGCCAAAATCTGCTCTTCGATGAGTTGTGGCACCGGGAAATTTACCCAGGCCTGGGTCCAGTTTTCAACAAAGTTCGAACTCAAAAGCTCTGCTGTGTTTTCAGGATTAGCGTGAATCAATTTTTGGAATATCGCGGTGCCAACCAGCTCACCAAGCGGCGCGGGGCTGGGCTCCTCGCCGGGAAGGCAAAACTCAGAAACAGGGCTGAGTTGGCACTCGGGCGGCAGCACCACCAGTGCCTGGGCCTGCAGGGCAAGGCCGGCACAGATAGAAACGAAGGTCGACCTCAAGAACAGTTTGCGCATTAATTTCAGTCCAATTACGTTAGATAAACATTGTATGGGCGGGTAGCAGCATCCCGGGGTTGATTGTTTTATGAGCAATTCAGATGCCAAAACCAATAACTTATTGTTTTGTTTGAATTTATTGTATTTTTTAGCGTTGAGTATACAGGCTGGCAGAAGCAAATTGATTATTTTTTCGACAATTATCTGGGCGATGCTGGCGTATAATGCGCCGCCCTGCGGGCCGCTGCCACGCTGATCGGACGCGTTGGCGTGGCGCATGTGCCCGCCCCGCGCAATCCTTAGGCTGCGGCAGGAACGAATCAAGATGAACTGCGTACTATGAAAGAGCGAACAGAATGGCGTTGAAGAAAGACAAAGCGAAGGTAATTGACCCGGTATGGGATGAAGCCCGGATACGCGAGTTCCTGAAGTTGCAGCCACCTGAAGGTGAAAACGCCGATCACCACAAATTGCTCAAAGCCTACCAGTCGATGCGCGCCGAAGACTTCGACGACTTTGTGCGCTTTTTTGTCGAGGCTGGCGGCGACACGCAAGCCTGCAACGCGGCAGGCCAAAGCGTAACCGACATATTGCAATCACACCGCTACAGCGGGCCCTACCTTGAATCGATTGCAAAGCACGGCGATGACTAACGGCGACAGCGCACTACTCGCAACAACTATCTGCTAGCGGCAACCACGCTTCGCACCTGCCAACAGGTTTAATGCAGCGCCTGCTTTTCAAACTTGAAGCCGCCGCCCGACTCTGCAGGCTCCACACTAATCGTGTCACCCGGAACGTATTTGCCAGCCAGTAACTGCTGCGCCAGCGGGTTTTCCAACTTTTGCTGAATCACACGCTTTAGCGGCCTGGCGCCGTAAACGGGGTCGAAGCCAGTCTCGGCCAGCACATCCAGCGCCGCATCACTAATTTCCAGCTGCAGTTCACGCTCTTGCAGTCGCGCTTTGAGCAACGCGAGCTGGATTTCGGCAATACCGCGGATATGCTCGCGACCCAAGGGGTGGAAGACCACCGACTCATCCACACGGTTAATAAACTCGGGACGGAAATGCTTCGACACTACCTCCATCACCGCCTTCTTCATCGCGCTGTAGCGGCCCTGGCTAACACCTGACTCACTGTCACTGGTTTTTTCACCGAAGGATATCGCATCATAAGATTTGTCTTGTGCCAGTTCCTGGATAACGTCTGATCCCAGGTTCGAGGTCATAACAATTACAGTGTTTTTAAAATCCACTGTGCGCCCCTGGCTATCGGTAAGACGGCCATCTTCCAGCACTTGCAACAGGATGTTGAAAACATCCGGGTGCGCTTTTTCAATTTCGTCTAGCAACAGCAGCGAATACGGCTTGCGGCGAATCGCCTCGGTCAGGTAACCGCCTTCGTCATAGCCCACGTAGCCGGGCGGCGCGCCAATCAGGCGAGCGACCGAATGCTTTTCCATGAACTCGGACATATCCAACCGCACCAGGGCCTGATCGCTGTCGAACAAGAAGTTTGCCAGCGCCTTGCACAGTTCGGTTTTACCCACACCAGTGGGACCAAGGAAAAGGAACGAACCATTCGGGCGGTTGGGATCAGACAGGCCCGCGCGGGCACGCCGCACCGCATCCGATACCGCTACCACGGCCTCGTGCTGGCCAATCACACGATCGTGCAATGACTCTTCCATGCGCAAAAGTTTTTCACGCTCGCCCTCGAGCATGCGCGAAACGGGGATACCCGTCCAGCGCGAAACGACTTCCGCCACTTCGTCATCGCCAACACTGTTGCGCAGCAATTTCATCTCGGTCTTGCTGCCTTCAACAATCGTTTGCAGCTGTTTTTCCAGCTCGGGAATTTTGCCGTACTGCAATTCTGACATGGCTTGCAAATCACCGCGCCGACTGGCCGCTTCCAGTGCAATGCGCGCCTCCTCGAGCTCCTGCTTGAGTTGCTGGTCACCTTGCACGGTTGCCTTCTCGGCTTTCCAGACTTCTTCCAGGTCGGCAAACTCCTTACCGACTTCAGCAATTTCGTCTTCAAGAATTTTTAACTGCGCCTTGGCCGCTTCATCTTTGTCTTTCTTCACCGCTTCGCGCTGGATTTTTAACTGGATCAAGCGACGCTCGAGCTTGTCCATCACCTCGGGCTTGGAGTCAATTTCCATACGAATACGACTGGCTGCTTCATCAATCAGGTCAATTGCCTTATCGGGAAGCTGGCGGTCGGTAATGTAGCGCTGCGAAAGCTTGGCCGCCGCGATAATCGCTGCATCAGTAATATCCACGCCATGGTGAACCTCGTAGCGCTCTTTCAGGCCACGCAGTATGGCAATGGTATCTTCCTCGGAAGGCTCGCCCACCAGCACTTTCTGGAAGCGTCGCTCCAGCGCGGCATCTTTTTCAATAAATTGCCGGTATTCATCCAGCGTTGTAGCACCCACGCAGTGCAGCTCGCCGCGCGCCAACGCCGGCTTAAGCATATTGCCTGCATCCATCGAGCCCTCGGCCTTGCCCGCGCCGACCATGGTATGCAATTCGTCGACAAATAGAATGACCCGGCCTTCCTGTTGCGAAAGTTCTTTTAGTACCGACTTCAGCCGCTCTTCAAAGTCACCACGGAATTTGGCACCCGCCAACAATGAACCCAGGTCTAGCGACAATAGCCGCTTGTCTTTCAAGCCCTCGGGAACTTCGCCATTAACAATGCGCTGCGCC
>JABDNS010000121.1 GCA_013043705.1 Pseudomonadales bacterium | reverse complement strand
GTAGCCACCCTACCGTCCTTGGCATCGATACCCACAATGACATGCCCGGCAAACGCGCGACACGCCTCGGCGACAAACGCCGGCTCCTTAACCGCCTTGGTACCAATAATGACGTAGTCGACGCCTGCATCCAGGTACGCTGCTATCGTTTCCAGCGAACGAATGCCGCCACCGATCTGGATGGGCAGCGACGGAAACCTGGCCGCTATCGCCTTCACCGCGGCATCGTTTACCGGCTTGCCGTCGAACGCGCCATTCAGGTCGACCAGGTGTAGCCTTCTTGCGCCGGCATCGACCCACTGCTGCGCGGTTGCCACCGGATCGTCGGAGAACACCGTGGAGTCTTCCATCAGGCCCTGGCGCAGCCTTACGCATTGCCCGTCCTTCAGGTCGATAGCGGGAATCATCAGCATGCAGCATCTCCGTCCCAGCTCATAAAATTACGCAACAACTGCAAGCCGTCGCGATGACTTTTTTCCGGGTGAAACTGAACCGCAAATACATTGTCCTTGGCCACCGCTGCGGCTAGCTCAATGCCATATGCAGTTGTGCCAACGCAATTATCGCAGCTAGCGGCGTCTACGTAATAGCTATGTACAAAATAAAAGCGCGCAGCGTTCGCGATACCACGCCACAGCGGATGCGCACGATTCTGCCGGACCTCGTTCCAACCCATATGCGGCACCTTCAAATGACGGTGTTCAGGATGGCCAGCAAAGGTGTTTCCGAAAAACAGCACCTCGTCGTCAAAATAACCCAGGCAATCCACACCACCATTTTCACAAGAGTGTCGCATCAAGCCCTGCATGCCTACACATATAGCCAACAGCGGTTTGCTCGCGCAGGCCTCTTGCACCAGACCATCCAGCCCACGGTGTTTGAGTTCACCAATACAATCGCGAATCGCGCCAACGCCCGGATAAACGACGCGTGTGGCAGCGCGTATCGTTGCAGGATCATCGCTCACCACTACGCGCGCATCGGGCGCAACATGCGCCAGCGCCTTGGCAACCGAGTGCAAGTTGCCCATGCCATAGTCGATAACGGCCACGTCAGCCTGCTTAATCATAAGGGTCTCGAAAAAATAAATTGGCCAGCGATAGCACCGCTATAAAACCCCGACAGGCAATCAAGGCACTGCCAGGCGCAGCGCGCGTGGGCTGTAAACTAAAGGCTGCCCTTGGTCGATGGCATCACACTGCCCATGCGCGGGTCGTGCTCAATAGCCATACGCAACGCACGCCCAAATGCCTTGAAGACCGTTTCAATTTGATGGTGCGCGTTTTCTCCGCGCAGGCAATCCACGTGCAGCGTTACCAGCGCGTGGTTGGTGAAGCCCTGGAAAAATTCGTGGAACAAATCGACATCAAAACCACCCACCGACGCGCGCGTAAACGGCACGTGAAATTCGAGCCCGGGCCTGCCGGAAATATCCAGCACTACACGCGACAAGGCTTCATCCAGCGGTACATAAGCGTGGCCATAGCGGCGAATGCCCTTTTTATCGCCCAACGCTTTGGCAAAGGCCTGGCCCACAGTAATGCCGATATCTTCAACCGTGTGATGATCGTCGATGTGCAAATCGCCATCGGCCTTGATATCGAGATCGACCAGCCCGTGGCGACCGACCTGGTCCAGCATGTGCTCGAGAAACGGGATACCGGTATCCAGCGACATCGCGCCGCTGCCGTCGAGGTTAACCGACGCGGTAATTTTGGTTTCCAACGTATTACGGGTTACGCTGGCCTGGCGGTTTGCAGTAGACATAGGCTCGGTCATTCGATAAGGCTGCCTGCCGCAGGTTCGCGCCAGCAAGCGGTTCAAGCTTCATTATAACGGGGCGGGCGCGGTGGCGCCTTGCAACTAGTTGGCAGCGAACCAAAGCGGCTGACTGAGTAGCCAAGTAGTTGGCACGGGAGCGGGCGATTTGCACGGCTGGCTAGCCTCGCAAAACAATTGGTCGCCCGCAGCGCTACTTGCTGGCAGCGCCCTGCTTGGCCACTGCTGACACCCTGGCTTTAATTTCATCCGGATCGCCGAGATACTCGCTGCCAAGCGGCTTCAGGTTGGCGTCCAGCTCGTAAACCAGTGGTACACCGGTGGGAATATTAAGACCCAGAATATCGTCGTCGCTGATGCCATCCAGATACTTGACCAGCGCGCGCAGGCTGTTGCCGTGCGCAACGATCATCACGCGCTTACCGCCAAGAATGGCCGGGCGCACGGTATCGTGCCAGTATGGCATCACGCGATCAATGGTTAGCGCCAGGCTTTCGGCGCGGGGCAGTATCGCGGGATCGATACCCCGGTAACGAGGGTCATTGCCGGGAAAATATTCGCTGCTATCGTCAATGGCTGGTGGTGGCGTTGCGAAACTGCGGCGCCAGATTTTGACCTGCTCATCGCCGTGCTTTTGCGCAGTTTCAGCTTTGTTCAAACCGGTTAAGGCACCGTAATGGCGCTCATTCAGTCGCCAGTTTCTCTCGACCGGCAGGTGCAGCAAACCCATCTCTTCCAGCGCCAGCCAGTGCGTACGCACCGCTCGCGTTAGTACCGAGGTAAAGGTCAGGTCAAAATCAAAGTTCGCATCGGCCAGCAAACGACCCGCGAGCCGCGCCTGCTCCACACCCGTTTCGGTAAGGTCTACATCATGCCAGCCAGTAAAACGATTGGCGCGATTCCATTCACTTTCTCCGTGGCGGAGTAAAACCAGTTTGTACATGATGTCCCTGCGTCACAATTGAACAGGCGTCGAATTATACAACAAAGCACAGAAAGCCGATAAATTTAACGGAATTTTGCGCCGCTGCTGCGTTCTGAGCGGTAGACTGTCGCCCCGTTTTTCCAAAGGAGTCCATGCGCCATGCCGCGCCCGCTAAAGTACCTGCTCTACCTCGTTGTGCTACTGATTGCGCTTGTCGCCGCAGGAGCAGCCGCGTTAGCTGTACTGTTCGACCCAAATGACTACAAACCGCAAATTGCTGCGCAGGTGAAAAGTGCCAGCAGCCTTGAACTGCGCATGCCCGGCAGTATTGGCTGGAAATTATTTCCCCGGCTCTCGCTGTCGATTGGTGAAACCGAGCTGCACACGCCAAAAACCTACGCGGGCGATACGCTTTTTGCCAAACTCGAAGAATTTTCACTGGGTGTGGGCTGGCGCAGCTTATTAAAAGGCGCACTGCGCGCCGACCAGTTGTCTATTGATGGCTTGCAGCTTCGCATGGTGACCGACAAGCGCGGCCATTCCAATTGGAAAGATGTAGAAGCCGCCGCCCCCGCACAAGACGAGGACGATGCGACAAGTGCGTCCGATAGCGAGCTGGCGCTGGAGCTGGCCGATTTATCGCTGCGAAATATCAGCGTGCAAATGATCGACCAGCAGCTGGGTACTACGCAAGCATTCGAGCTCGACCAGTTTCTGGCGCAGTACGTCAATCTCTCCGGCAAGTCATTCCCCATGCAAATCGATGCCGTTATCAATGACGGCCAACGCAGTTTCGCCGTCGATATGCAGGCCGATGCGCTTATTGATAATGCCAATGAACGCTACGCGCTGCAAAACATGCGGGGCCGCTTCGACAAGAGCCAATTTGATGGCCAGATCAAGATCGGCCTGGGCAAGCAGACAACCTTTAACGGCGACCTGAACATCGACGAGATTAATATCGATGATTACACCAGCGAATCCGAACAAGCAGCGAGCGCCAATGCTGAATCGCAATCAACAGCGAGCAGCGAGGACATTTCTTTCGACGTGTTGAGATCGCTGAACACGCGCTTGAAACTCAAAATAGGTAAGCTGGTAGCCAGTGAAGCAGTATTTGATGATCTAACCGTTGACCTGGCAATTGCGAATAGCATTTTAAATTTAAATAATTTTCGCGCCGGCGTATTTGGCGGAACAATCGAGCTGCTGGCAAAACTGGATGCCCGCGGCAAACAAGCAAGCTTAAGTGTGCAGCCAAAAATGACGCAGGTAGAGATTGCCGAAGTTTTCGAAAATCGTGACATCGCGGTAAATTTTTCAGGCAAGGCGTCAATTAACGCTGCGCTCGCAATGCGAGGCAATAGCGTCGACGCCTGGTTGGCCAGCGTCAGTGGCAACACCGAATTTTTGTTCGATGAGGGACGCTATGGTGACGACAACATCCAGTATCGCGTATGCCAGGCTATTGCGCTGGCGCGCGCCGAAAGCCTCGGTGCTGCACTGGACACCGGCACGGCCTTTGATTCAGTACGCACGGTTATCGATTGGCAAAATGGCGTGGGCCGCATCACCCAGTTTACAGCCGGGCTAGACAACTTGAAGCTTAATGGTGATGGCTCGATTTCACTGCAAGACCAGCAATTCGACCTGCGCGTGCTCGCGAATGTAACCGGCGACATTAGCGGTAGCTATCCCGCTTGCGTGATCAATGAAAAGTACCGCAACATCAAGTGGCCGCTGCGCTGTCGCGGCGATGCCAATGAGTCGAACTGTGGCGTAGACAACAGCCGCCTGGATAAAATTCTTGCCGGCCTTGTAAAAGAGCGCGCCAAACAGGAAGTGCGCGAAAAAATCAACGAAAAAATTGGCGGCAAGATTGAAGAAAAACTCGGCAAAGGTGTTGGTGAAGCGCTGAAGGGTTTATTCAAGTAACACCAGCCAGTATGTTGAAAAAGCATATAGCGCAGGATTCCGGCAATGACCAAGCGGCGCAGGCTTCAAACTTCGCGACGCGCCTGTTGCAGTGGTTCGATGCGCACGGACGCAAAGATTTGCCCTGGCAGCAGAACATCAACGCCTATCGCGTTTGGGTTTCTGAAATCATGTTGCAGCAAACCCAGGTTGCAACAGTAATACCCTACTACCGGCGCTTTATGCAAAGCTTCCCGACGGTGGCGGCGCTGGCAGCCGCTGCGGATGATGTAGTTTTACACCACTGGAGCGGGCTGGGTTATTACTCGCGCGCGCGCAACCTGCACGCAGCGGCAAAAATTATTGCCGCCGACCTGGAAGGCAAGCTACCCGGCGATTTGGAAAGCTGGCAAGCCCTGCCTGGCATAGGACGCTCCACTGCCGCCGCCATTTGTTCGATAAGTTTTGAATCGACGGACGCCATCCTCGACGGTAACGTCAAGCGTGTGCTGGCGAGGCATTTTGCGGTGCCAGGCTGGCCAGGCCATGCCAGCGTGAGCAAAAAATTGTGGCAGCTCGCCGAGCTTTGCACGCCAAGCCAGCGCAACCGTGACTATTCGCAAGCCATTATGGATTTGGGCGCCACTTTGTGTGTGCGTAGCAAACCACGCTGCCAGGACTGCCCGCTGGCAACCAGTTGCGAGGCAAAAAAACAAGGCAACGTTGCCGACTTCCCGGGCCGCAAACCAAAACGAACTATCCCGGTGCGCGCAACGCGATTATTGATGCTAGAGAACAGCAGTGGCGAACTGCTATTGTTGAAGCGGCCGCCGGCTGGTATCTGGGGCGGCCTTTGGTCATTGCCGGAGCATGAAACTTTTGCAGAAAACCTGCCGCTGCACAAGCCTGTCGAGTGGCCCACGCTCAGGCACACCTTTACCCACTTTCATTTGGATATTACACCAGTGCATTGCGTGCTGAACGAACATCGCGATATGGCCGCAAAATGCGCCGCATTGCAAGGCAGTCGCGAAACGACGCAAACGCTCTGGTACGATATTGATAACCCGCCAGACATTGGCCTGCCCGCACCGATTAGCAAATTACTTGCGCAGGTTAGCAATGCGAGGCACAGCAGTAACGCAGACGATCAAGAGGTAGGCACATGACGCGCATCGTATTTTGCCGGAAATACCAGGCCGAACTCGAGGGGCTGCCAAAAGTACCATTTCCCGGACCCAGGGGTGAAGACATTTTCGATAATGTTTCGTTAAAGGCCTGGCAGGAGTGGCAGAAGCATCAAACCATGCTAATCAATGAAAAGCACTTGAATATGCGCGATGCCGAAGCACGTCAATTTTTGCAGGGCGAGATGGAAAAATTCTTGTCGGGCGAAGCTTTTGAGCAAGCCGAGGGTTATGTGCCACCGGAAGAAAATTCAGGCGACACAAAATAGCAACAAAGCAGCCGATCAGCCGGCCTTCGCTTTGCCCCAATAATGATAAGACGCAAATTTCGGGCCGGGAATATAAGACTGCTCCAGCGAGGGTAGTTTGAATCCACCCTGCTCTAGCAACAGCGGAATATTCCGATCGGGATTACAGCCGCCACCAATTTTTCTCCACGCGGGTGCGAGCCGTTTTTGCCAACGCTGAACCGATGGTTCAGGTGCCAGGCCGTGTTCACTAAAATACATTGCGCCGCCAGGCTTAAGCACGCGGCGCATTTCACCTAGCGCGGTAAGCCAATCCGGAATCGTGCACAAAGTATAGGTAAGCACAATGGTATCGGCTTCATTGTCATCCAGCGGAATAGTTTCGCTGGGTAAATCGAGCCAGCGCACATCCATATTACTGGTGGCGATGTTTTTTTGCGCGCGACGGCGCATACCTTGCGAGGGCTCCAAGCCCCAAACGAACTCAACCTGGTCTCGGTTGTAGTAGGGCAAATTAAGGCCCGAGCCCATGCCTATTTCAAGTACGCGACCGCGCGCATGCGGCACAACTTTTTCGCGCTGCTGGCCAATCGGTTTCATGCCGCAGGCAAAATTAATTACATGCGGTAAAATTCGCTCTTCGTAAAAGCTCATAGTTTCCTTCCACTAGCAGGGTATTTGCTGGCAACAAGCTGCTGAAACTACACCCCGAAAAATTTTTGTTAAAACGGATTGGCGCGCATAAAATCTATCGCGGCTTTCGCCAGCGCCTCGCCCTGGTCTTCCTGCAAAAAATGACCGCCGTTTTTTACCGTAACATGCGCCTGGCCCTTACAGCCCGGCACGAGTTTTTGAAACACTTTTTCTCCGCCGCCGGTTACCGGGTCAGAATCGCTGAAAGCGGTAAAAAAAGGCTTCTGCCATTGGCGCAAAACTTCCCATGCAGCCAAGTTGGCGTCGCGCTCCGGGTCTGCAGCGCTTGCCGGCACCAGCATAGGAAATTGCCTTGCGCCGGCTTTGTAGCTGTCGTCGGGGAATGGCGCATTGTAGGCATCAATCTCTGCCTGGCTCATTTTGCAAGTTACCGAGCGTGAAACAATTGCGCCGCAATCGAAGTGTTCGGTGGTTTGTGAATACGCTCGCCATTGTTTGAATGCGTCACCGGGATCGTGATCGCCGGTGGGCAGCATAGTATTGGCCGCCACCACGCGTGCAAAAATATCCGGGTTTGCGGCAACTAACCTGAGGCCAATCAGCCCGCCCCAGTCCTGGCAAACTAATGTGACCTGGCGCAATTGCATTTGCTCCAACCAGTTTTGCATCCACGCAACATGCCGCGCATAGCTGTAGTCACTTCTCTCTACAGGCTTGTCCGAGCGACCGAAACCAACCAGGTCAACCGCAATTGCGCGATAACCGGCATCCGCCAGCAGTGGAATCATTTTCCGGTAGAGGTAACACCACGAAGGTTCGCCGTGCATCAATAGCACCGGCTCTCCATCGCGGGGCCCTTCGTCCAGGTAATGCACGCGCAAGTTTCCGCCATGGCTATTTTCAATCTTAATGCCGATGTCGACATCGCAATAATGCGGCGAAAAATCATAGCCGGGTAGATTGCTGAAGCATTGGTCGGGCGTTCGAATGGTTTTCATCACTATCGAGCCTCAAATGTACTTTCCAATTCAGGTGCTGCTGGATTCAAGCCGATGTTTTTTTGCTGCGCGCCCGAACACCAAAACCTCGCGCACCAATACCCAACAGCAATGCTAAGCTACCTAACAGCATCGGCCAAGGCAATGCAATAACTTCAAAGTCGGGGTTGGTCGGGTCACTGCCTATTTGAACTTCAAAAGCGTCGTCGTAACCATCGCCATCTGTATCCACATTGAACGGGTCGGTGCCGTATAGATTGATTTCGTCGGCGTCGCTGAGCGTATCGTTGTCATCGTCGCTGTCACAGACATCACCCATGCCATCGCCCTCGAAGTCTTCCTGCAGCGGATTGGCCAGCGCCGGGCAATTGTCGGAAGCATCGACAATCCCATCGTCGTCCTGGTCGGCAACTTCACAAGCATCGCCTACGCCGTTGCCATCGCTGTCTTGCTGCGAGGGATTTGCAACGTAGGGACAATTGTCTAGCGATGCGTGTTCGATCAAGACCCCAAAAGGGCGGTCGGAAATGCCGGACCAAAAGTTGCCGTTGCTGGAAATCCAGCCAGCACCATCGTCGTAGCCGCCATCATTTGCAGATAAGGTCCATCCGCATTTAGAACTGGCCACCGCAACAATCGCGAGATTGCTGCCCTCGGTTACCGCAGGTGGCGATGTGAATGCAAATTCACGCACACCCGACGGTGACGTAGGCAAGCCACTCCCCGAGGGGATAATGGTAGAGGCAAGTATTGTATTGCCAGGCTTTCCGTTGCCGCTGAGCGTACGTATTTGCAAAACGAGGTCGCCGCTTTCGCAATGAATGGGTAGCGACAGCTGCTTGATATCCCCATCCGCCATAACCGGGAATGTTTGCGACATATACTCGCTATTCGGCGTATTAAAAATCGAATAACCATTCGATAAAGCATCCAGCGACCAGTTAGCATCGATGCCCACGTCATTGCCCACGCCATCGCCATCGATATCCGGGTCACAGGCATCGCCAATCTGGTCGCTGTCGGTGTCTTGCTGGTCGGGGTTGGCAACTTCAGGGCAGTTATCGAAAGCCTGGCCGGCACCATCGCCATCTATGTCATAGCGCGCCGCAGCACCAGCCAGGTCATCAGCCTGCGGGATCTCAGGATTGCCGGCGAACGCATACATCAGTGCGGCTGATGAGGACGCGTGGTCCAGACCAAGCCCGTGGCCCAATTCATGCGCCGCAACACGTTGGAATTCCGCAATGCCTGTCCAATTGCCGCTATATATGTCCCACTGCTGGTTGTTATTGAATACCGTAATCGTGTGCTGGATATGGTCTAGCTGGTTAAAGTAAGTGGTTTGCACCGCCAGCGTATTGCCGCTGAACGATCCGGAGCAGGGTGCCAGCCCGAACACAGCACCGCTGTCACTTACATCACAGGGGCTGGAAACAGCGCCGCTGGTTTGCACGTTGTAGCGGAATGCGGAGTTGTTGGTCCACAAATTCATCGCGGCAATATAGGCATTGGTGAAATCAGTAACGCCTGGCCCGCCACTGACCGTGTTCGGCGGGTTGCTGGCCGGGTTGGTAGTAGCGAAATCGACGACTACGGTTGCCTCTCCGGCCTGCCAATACTGGTCGCCAAGCACGTAAGCCAGGGCTTGCTTCGATGCAAGGCAAAGAAAAAATACAAGCACATATGCAAATGCAACAGCACCGCCGCGTAGCGCGCTGCCAAGCCGCTTATATTCATTCAAATTACAATATGCCATGCAAAAACTTGCCCGGTTTTTTTATTCGTTTTAGTGTGGGTTGCGCACGTTGCGCTGCGCAGCTTTTTCGCGCAGGCGCTCGCGAAGTTGGCGCTTGAACTCAGCGCTCTGCATCCCGGCTGCCGCTGCTTCACCCGCGCTTCCAGTGCGCACCCCACGCGCGACACCATTGCTAAACGGGGCGCGCAGGTCACGAGCCTGCGGAGTTAGCGCAATGCCCTTAACCGGCCTGGACCTGTTGGTTAGTACGCGCTCTTTACCGGCAGAGTCGCGCGTTAACGTGAAATGCCCCTGCGACCAACCCAGTAACGGATTAACCAGGCCCCTGGAAATACTCTCAACAAAGTAAATGCCTCGCTCACCCTGTGCGGGCAGTATCGAGCCGGAAACACGCATGCCTTTGCCGTGAACCTGCCCACCGGCAAACTCCAGCGTCAATTTTGAACCGCTATGAGCGCCGGCGATAATTTCATCGATCCGGAAAACTACACGCGTGTGCACCGCGCCGTTGGCGTCTTTTTCAAAGGCACTGCTCTCAATTACTTCGCCTTCAAAAACCAGTTCAGCCTGTTCCAGCAATGCGTCTACATCCAACTGCAGGATAGTTGATGCCAAGGCCACTGAGGCAGGCAGCATCAGTGCAAGCACGCAAACCACGCGCAACAACTGTTGCATGGCGAGTAGTTTATTATTCATTAATGCACCTGCGCGCCCAGCGAATCCAGCGCATTATCAAGGTTTTCGCAATAAGCCTGTATCATAAATTCATTGATGCCCAAGGTAAGCTCATCCAGCGCACCGGCATTCAAACCCTTTTGTATTTGTTCAGAAACCCAAAAGTCTTCTTTCATATAAGTTATGCCATCCAGCAAGGCCACCGACTTTTCATAGTGCTGCCTTTGTTTTTCATTGCCGGGCATTTCAGGCACCAACAGCCAATGCTGCCAGCTACAAGTATCGGGCGAATCACCCGGGAACATGGCGATAACACTGATACTGGTGGGATGCGAGATCATACAGACGTTGGGAAATACCAGGTTGGTTGGGGTTACGAACTCGCTCAGTTTGGCCTTCTCCCAATCCAGCGATTCCAGTTCCAACACATTTTTGCGCGGTACGTAGGAGCGAATATGCGGCCCAAAGCGTTCGCTGCTAGCAATATTTTTGATAAAGAAATCCGCGATAGAGTTTTTGTGCAATACACCAATATGGTAAGGCTCAAGAAACGCGTACAGCGGCAACTTCCAGTTGGCGTTTAGCGTGCGAGTTTTATTGAAAAACACGCTGTAATTCTGCAGCTGCATGGCCTGCATTTCTTCATGCAGGCCACCCATGAATTTTTCAATCGGTAACTGTGCGGAAGGCAACTGGCTAAGCCACAAAAATCCATAGGCTTCCTGCAGGCCGCCCTGCTTGAGCGCCTTGTTGTCTAACTCCACGTCGGGAAACAATTCGCGATGCGGAATCGCTTTGAGATCGCCCGCGGTGCTATAGGTCCATGCGTGATAGGGGCAGGAGATTTTCTTGCCGCAATTTCCCGATTCGCTATCGAGCAGCAAGGTGCCGCGATGTTGACAATAATTTAAAAAGGCCCTGGCACGCCCATCCTCGCCGCGAACCAGCAACCAGGATCGACCGTCTATCTCCCGCACAAGGTAGTCCCCAGGCTTGGACAACTCACTACTGTGCGCAATCATCAACGGCGTACGCGCGAAAACTTTTTTTTCGGCGGCCAGCCGCTCAGGATCAATGTGGTGCTGCACGGGAATCGTAAAGTTCTGCTTCGAGCCCACGCAATTGTTTTGCTTAACCTGCTCGATCAGCGCTTCGATTTGTGTGCGGTAAAATGCTGCTTTCATGTCTCTGCCAAATAAATGCCCGGGCAATACTTACGCACTGCCGAATGATCATAAAACTGATATTGGCAGGGGCGAGCACATCCTGTGTGAGTGATGAAAACGGCGAGGCTTTACACAACCACACAAGCAACCAGCCACCTCGCCGCAAAGATGCACCTACGAATTTACCACATTGGCGCCGCGAATCGCCCGATACAAGGCCACGTAACAACAAACGCCGCTTACCGCTTAAGTGTAGTTGGCCTGCTCCGCCGGGGTTTTCTCGCCATAATCTTCGGCGTCAGCGATGCTGCGAAACAGCTCCCAGCGCACGCCGGATGGATCTTGCACCCAGTTCTTTTGCGATCGGGAGAAGCAACAGGTGGTTTCCCCCACCTCCAGCATCGGCGCCCCGGTAGCCTTAGCCGCGGCGCCCAGATCCGCCAGCTCCTGATCGCTGTCGACTTGTATCCCAAGGTGGTGAATGCCCGGCTGGCCAGGCGCTAGATCACTGATTTCCAGCACAAAATTGACCCTCGGCTGCTCCAGCATCCACTTCGCATAGCCATCTCGCAGCTTGCCAGGCGGCTGTCCAAACAGGCCCGAATAATAATCTCTCGAAGCCGCAAAGTCGGCTTCGCTAGTATTGACGTGAATATGGATTCTGCGCATGGCTTTGGCTACTCCGCTGACGTTGGCATAAATTAACTGCTGTTATTAATTATATGTATATTTGCGCATATATGCATATAATAATTCCACTCACGCCACATCCTATAGAAAACCAGCATTGCTCTAGCGCAGGCCCAGAGCACTAACCTGCCTGCTCGCTGCACTGCTCCAACGCATCGGCCGAAGCCCGCAAAACCTGGCACAGCGCGTCGCTGTTCAAACTGTAGCGCACCGAACGACCCTCCCTGGTAGCCGAGACCACACCCGCCTGGCGCAATAATTTCAGGTGCCTGGAAACACCCGAGAAGTCTATGCCGCAACAGGCCACCAGGTCGCTAACCGCCACCGGATCCTGCCGCGTAGCCAAGCGGGCCACGATTGAAACCCGCACCGGATCGCACAAAGCTTTGAATAGTGCCGGGCGCAGCGCTGCAGACAAGGCAGCCTCGCAGGCAGTTGGCAGGGGGGCAGGCTCACTCATATTTCAAAAATAACAACATTTGCAGCATCGCGCAAATATTGCCAGCGCCGTGCTGCATTACATCCGGCAAGCGCATAGAATGCTGCGTCATCGCTAACCGGTAAACAACCCATGGGAAAATAAATGAAAAAATTCTTGCTGGCCCTACCTCTGGTGCTCGCCGCTGCGTTTGCATTCATCTATTGGCAAAACAGCCAGGCCCCGGCGTTGGGTGTGGTAGATGGGAAACTCAAACCCACCGGCGATAAGCCCAATGATGTCTCCAGCCAAAGCACGGACGAAGACAAGCGGGTAGATCCCCTGCCAATGAAAAACAGTCTTGAGGATACTCGCGCTGCTATTTTTGCAGCCATTGAAAATTATGCTGGCGCCACAATTATGGTGGACCAACCGCGTTACATTTACGCTGTGTTTACTACGCCGTTAATGAAATACAACGATGACGTAGAATTTTATATCGATACCACACAATCACTGGTGCACTTTCGATCCGCCAGTCGCGCAGGCTACTCGGACCGCGGCCTTAATCGTCAACGCTACGAAGCGTTGGATGAGCTTTATCGATCCTGGCCTCTTTATTCCCAGTAGCAATACCTATACAAGCCTCTAAGCTAAACGCGAAATAATGCCAGCAGTGCCAGGACTACCGCTAGTCTTATGACAATCGATATTGATACACCAGATATTGAAACACCAGATATTGGTACACCGCTAACGCTGCCTTGCGGTGTTACGCTAAAAAACCGCTTGGCCAAAGCTGCCATGACCGAGGGCATGGCCGATCACCAGGGCGTACCCGGCGAGCACCTCGATAGGCTATACGCTAAATGGGCCAATGGCGGTGCGTGTTTGTTGCTTAGCGGTAACTTCCAGGTGGATGCCAACCACCTCGAACGCCCCGGCAACGTTATTATCGATAGCGTGCCCAGCGATGCCTTGCAAAACGGCCTGGCCAGCATGGCGCAAGCGGGCACGCAGAACAATACGCAGCTCTGGGCGCAGCTCAGTCACGCCGGTCGGCAAACTATGAAGAATGTGAACCCGCATCCGAAAGCGCCCTCAGCGGTGCGCGTGGGTATTGCCGGTGGAATGTTTGGCGAACCTGTCCCGCTTACACTGCAAGAAATCGAAGACCTGGTGCAACGTTTCGCCACTGCCGCGCTAGCGGTGCAGCAAGCGGGCTTTACCGGCGTACAAATTCACGCCGCGCATGGTTATCTCGTTTCGCAGTTTTTAAGCCCCAGGACGAACCTGCGCAACGACCAATACGGCGGCTCGCTAGAAAATCGCGCCCGCTTTCTATTGGAAATTGTCGCTGCGGTGCGCGGCGCCGTTGGCCCGCAGTTTCCTGTATCGGTGAAACTTAACAGCGCGGATTTTCAACGTGGTGGCTTTAATTTCGATGAGAGCCTGCAAGTTGCCAGCTGGCTACAGGATGCCAGTGTGGACTTGTTGGAAGTATCGGGCGGCACCTACGAGCAACCCAAACTGATGGGCAGCGAAGGCATCGAAGAAGTTGAGCCGCAACGCGCAGTTGCCGCGTCAACGCGCGCACGCGAGGCCTACTTTGTAGACTTCGCCAAAGCAATGCGCGACCAACTGCAAATGCCGCTAATGGTCACCGGCGGGTTTCGCAGTCGCGATGCCATGCAGCAGGCCTTGCAAGCCGGCGCCGCCGACCTTATTGGGCTGGGTAGGCCGCTGTGCTTATTGCCGGATGGCCCCGCTCGATTGCTGTCTGGAGAGACTGTGCTACCGCGACTCGAGCAAACCTTAAGCGCCATTCCCGCCTGGCTTGGTGTGCTTAGGCGCAACGCTACGCTGCGCAGCGTTGAGGGTCTTGCCGTGCAAAGCTGGTACTATGTCCAACTTTACCGCTGGGGAGAAACCGGTAAAAGTGATGCTGCTTTTTCTCCGCTTAAAGCGATGTTTGAAGTAATCAGGCGACAGAAAAAATGGCTGGCAGCTGCGGTAGCCAACGGTCGCGTAAGCAAAGCCTGATTTTTGATACTGCCACAACCCAGGGGGAATAAACTTAATGCAAAGTAAGCCAAGCAAACTAAGCAACCCAAGCCTTCGAACAAAAGTTACGCGCGGCAAGCAAAGCTCGTTGCAGGCACGCGTTTGGTTTTTCATACTCGCCCTGTTCAGCCTGGGGCAGACGTTGGGCTGTTCCGGGGAGAGTGGCGACTCATCGCAATCGTCACAGTCCTCGGCTCTAGCCGCGGCATTACAGCAAGTAGGGCTGGTAGAAGGCCGGCACTATAAAGTTATTGAAAAACCGGTACTTGATGCACACAACAAGTTTATCGTGCACGAATTCTTTTGGTACGGCTGCCCACATTGCGAAGCCTTCGAGCCCGCGCTGCACGATTGGACAAAATCCTTGCTCGGCGGTGTAACGGTTGAACAAGTTCCCGCCATTTGGGCCAGCCCGATGGTATTGCACGCCAAAGTCTTCTATTTGGTAGAAAGCTTGCCACGCGAGAAGCGTGCGCCGCTACACGCTGCACTATTCAAGAAAATTATTGAGATTCGAAAATTGCGAGACATCGGTACCCAGCAAAGAGAGCTAGCTGCGCTTCTGGCCGAGCATGGTGTTGATGGCACTACCTTTGAGACCGCACTCGAAGACAAAGAAATCCAACGCAAAGTCGACCGCGCACAAGCACTAATGAAAGATTCAGGCGCCAGCAGCACACCGACCCTTATGGTCAACGGCCGCTACTTGGTAATGAACGACACCGCGCAACAGGCCAGCGATATCACGGCCATCGCCGATAAGATTATTCGCGCCGAACGCATTGCACGCAAAGCGGAAAATTAATCATTAGCTCGCGTAGCTAATCGACGACTCCTGTTCCGCCGCACTGTCGTACTCGTCGGTTTCATCGCGCTGGTGGGTTCTTGCGATTAACAGGTAAACGCAGGGCAACACAAATAGGGTAAAAACCGTACCCAGCACCATACCGGCGACCAGCACGATGCCGATGCTGTTGCGCGCCTCGGCACCAGCGCCCTCTACCAGCACCAGCGGGAAATGTCCCAACGCCGTAGCGGCGGTGGTCATTAGCACCGGTCGCAGACGCGTCTCTGCTGCACCCTTTATTGCCGCTAGTTTATTTTTTCCTTCAACCTGTAAATGGTTAGCAAACTCAACGATAAGAATTGCGTTTTTTGCAATCAAGCCAACCAGCGTTATAAACCCGACCTGCGAATAAATATTAATCGTAGTTGCACCAAGAAAGGCAAACAGCATGCCGCCCATCAATGCCAGCGGCACTGAACCCAGCAGCACCACCAATGGATCGCGAAAACTGTTGAACTGCACGGCAAGTACGAAATAAACAAATACCAGCGCAATACCCAGCACACCCACGAGGGTATTGCCTTCGTTGCGTAACTGCCGCGACTCTCCCGCGTAGTCTATTGCATAGCCGGCGGGCAATACCTCTGCAGCTGCTTGTTCAACAATCGACAAACCTTGGGCTTTGCTTGTGCCGGGCACCAGGCCGCCGTAGATGCGCAGTGCATTTTTTTGCTGGAATTTGCCCAGTGATCGAGGCACTGTAGTTTTTTCCAGGCTGGCAATACTCGATATCGGAACCAATGCACCCCCCGGTGTGCGAATTTGTAATTGCATCAAAGCTTCGGGCGTTCGCCGCGCTTCGCCTTCAATCATCGGAATTACTCGATAAGCCTTGCCATTTAAATCAAAACGATTCACGTAGTTGCCCGACAACAATGTGCCTAGTTGATTACTAAGCTGTGCAACATCCATTCCCAAATCAGCGATTCGGTCGCGATCCAGGATAAACTTCGCCTGCACCAGGTCGATCTGCAAGTCGGTTTCGACAAAAAAGAAACGTCCGCTCTGGCGCACTTTGCTAAGTATTTCCTGCGCGTAAGCCTCCATATCGGCGTGCTTATCAGACGATAACACGACCATCTCAACCTGGAATCGGCCTGCTGTTGGCAGCGGTGCCGAAGGGATCGGTAGCACGCGCAAGCCGGTTACCCCGGCGCTTAAGCGGTGCACCAACGGTGTAATTTCATGCACCGATTGCTCGCGATCGTCGTAGGGAACCAGTGACACGCCGCCAAAGCCACCACTGGGCGTAATCACTTGCCAAATACCTTTCAGGCCGGGAATCTGCAACAGCGAATCGATGGCGCGATGCATGTGCTCGCCGGTATATTCAATAGAGGATTCGGAGGGTGACTCAAACACCAGCGCCATACCATTTTGGTCTTCCAGTGGTGCCAGCTCTTGCATGGAAAAAAGATAAAAGGGCACAATTAGAAAAGATAAGAATAGAGCAGCAAACAGCACCTGGTTGCGCCACGCAAAGATATGCTCTAGCAATTTCCCGTAGGCCAACTGCAGGGCATCGAATTTTTCGTTTACCCAGCGCGTGGCCCGGTTTTCCTTGCCTCCCTCGGGGCTAACCCAAGCGCTCATTACCGGCGATAGCGTTAGTGCAACCAGGCCGGAAATCAGTACCGCGACCGCCAAGGTAAAAGCGAACTCTTTGAATAGCACACCGGTTAAACCGGATAAAAACCCAATCGGTGCATATACTGCAGCAAGCGTGATGGTCATGCCAATAATCGGGCGCATTAACTGCCGCGAACTTGCCAGCGCCGCCTGCGTTCGCGACATGCCCTGTCGCATGTAGCGCGATACGTTTTCCACCACTACAATCGCGTCGTCGACCACCAGCCCCACCGACAACACTATCGCCAAAATGGTGAGCAAGTTAAGCGAAAAACCCATCATCGCCATAACTGCTGTGGCGCCCAGCAGCGAAATGGGAATGGCCACCAGAGGAACCAATGCGGTTCGCACCGAACCCATTAGCGCCAACACCACCAAGCCAACCAGCGCGACCGTTTCAAACAGCGTGATAAAAATTTCGCGAATAGCATCGCGCATGTACATGGTGGCGTCGTAGGCTATACCAACCTCCAGCCCGTCCGGCATATTCTCGGAAAGTCGGGCCAGGCGCACATACAGATCATCACCGATGGCGATTTCGTTGGCGCCGGGTACCGGCCAAACCGCAAGAAAAACCGCATCTTCCTGGCTGTAGCGTGCGTTCCACTCACCTTCATCCTCACCCAATTCAATTCTTGCAACATCGCCAAGGCGCACCAGAGTGCCATCAACCTCCCGCACAACCAGCCGCTCGAATCCTGCAACGGTTTGTAATGTTGCATCGGTCAACAGATTTATGCGCTGTTCACTGTTTTCGCTGGAGCCCACGCGCGAAATCACATTGTTAGCTTCCAGTGCCCGATTGATATCCAGCGCCGACAGGTTGTAAGCAGCCAATTTAGACGGATCAAGCCAAATGCGCATGGCCGGGTTGCGGCCTGCACCCAGTTGGATACTCTGCACGCCCTCGATGCCCGACAGCACCGGCGTTACGTAACGCGTTAGGTAATCGGTAATTTGCGGCCGGGTTAGCGAATTGGATACCGCTTTGAGATAGAAAATGGCCTGCGGTTTGTCTGCCCGCTCAATAGAAATTACAGGGTCTTCCGCACCCTGCGGCAACTCAAAACGGATTTGATCAATACGCGACGACAACTCGGTTAGCGCAGGCGTAGAGGGCTGGTTGAGGTTAAGCCACAAAGTTACGGTGCTAAAACCTGGCGTTGTTATTGAATCGACATAGTCGACGCCAGGTACTGTACTAGCAACCCGCTCAATCGGATCGGTGATAAAACCCTGCACGGTTTCCGCCGAGGCGCCTACGTAGGCAGTAGAAATTTTTAGAGCGGAGCTTTCCATTTTAGGATATTGCAAAACCGGCAATTCCATCGACGCGCGAATCCCAACCAGCAATAAAACAAACGAAAGCACCAGCGCCAAAACCGGACGTGTGACGAACACGTCCAACACGGTGGGGCTGCCATAAGCCTTGGTCATGGCTGCACTCGCTGGGTTGAAGCCCCGGAATCGTGCGATTCGGCCGGATTATCGGCCAGGTGTGGTTTAACCAACATGTTCTCCCGCAATTTAAACGCGCCTATTGTTGCGACGCGATCACCGGGATCAACACCTGACTTGATCATTGCAACGCCAGACTCTACGCCCGCAAGCTGCACCGGCCGACGATAGGCGCGCAGCGCGCCTTCGCTATCACTTAGCAATACATAAACGAATTCACCAACAGTATCGCGCCGCACCGCGTTGGCCGGCAAGCGCACAGCCCGCAGCTTGCGCGCTGGCAATTTAATATCAACCGAAGCGTTGTGCTTTAGCGCTTGGTGATCAGGAATTTTTCCGCGCAACCGAATACTGCGCGACGCTGCGCTAATAACAGATTCGCTGGCGATAACTTCACCGTCAATATGTACTTCCGGCTGGCCGCGCAAACCAAGCTGCAACCTATCGCCTACAGTAACCTCGTTGCGCTCAAATGGTAGATAAAAATCGACCCACAGATAATCCTGCAGCCCGACCAGGTTACTTATAAGTGTGTTGGCTTGCAGTATCTGTCCTGGCTCAAGTGAATGAATACCCGCCATAGCATCAAAGGGTGCGCGCAGCGTTTTTTTGCGAATCTGAGCGTTCAGGGCAGCTATATCTGCCTTGGCAACCGCATATTGCGATCGCGCGGTGTCTACAGCTTCTTCACTTATTGAACGTTGTATGCGCAGTTTTTCTGCGCGTTTCAGTTCGATACGCGCGAGTTCGGCACGCGCCTTGGCAGCCTGCAACCTGGCCCGCTCCTCTGCAACATCGAGCTGTAGCAAATTCGCGCCTTTTTCTACGCGCTGGCCAGAAACAAAGTTAACCGTCTCAATTCGACCAGCTACCTCATTGCGCAATTCCAGCAGCTGCGGCGCAACTATTTCACCAGTCGTTTCGATGTATCCCTGCACATCGCTATAAGCGGCCACCACACTCTCGACCGCAACCGATGTTTCGGGAAAAGATTCTGCGAATGTAATCGCTTTGCGAATCTGCAAATATTTGTAGCCGCCCAGCAGCGCAACAATTAGCGCACAGGCAAAAATCGTTAGCGTCCAGCGCTTTACATTCATGAATTACTTACTCGCAGACAGCTGCTAGCAGCCGATGTGAACCATCAAAAATAACAGGTGACGCTATTTAGCCAAGCTCGAAACGCAAGCCGGCATTTTGTTGCAGGCGCTCAAGCAAGGCCTCGCCCATAGCGGTTGACGGCGTTAACACCCCACAAGGCCCTGGCAACTTGTCACCATCCAGCGCCAGGCAAACCGCGCTCTCGCCCAACATTTTACTGGTAGAGCCGTAGCCAGGGTCGCGATCGCCCTTAACCTTGGCCTCCATTTTTGTGCCATCGGCGAACAGGCCAATCAAGCGTATGGCAAAAAAACCGGCTTCGCGCTTTTCGCGAGACGGCCCCTCGCCTGGGTCGGGAAGAAATTTATCGATCGTGCGACGAAGCAACGATTTTTTTGGATCAAGCATTAAAACGCCAACCGACAGCGCGGCAGCCATACCTTTGGCCCTACCCGCTATGCCATCACCGGTGAGCACCGATTCGTCGTAACGAAAATCTTTGCCGTAGGCAAAATCCGCTAGTGCATTACTACGGCGCACCACGCGAGTGTTGATTAGTGCCATGATAAATGGCGAAGTCCACTGACCCGCGTCTTCATCGTAAACAACACTTTGCTGGTCGCGACCATCCGGGCCGTCCATCGCATCGCGCGGGTTCAGGCCGTAGGGGTGCAATAACATGCGGCGAACATCCGGGTCGGCTTTGGCCTCGGCCATGGTGCCGTCCAAACTGGCCAGGGTGCCACCACTAAACCCGCCACTCATACCGATGAGCCGGTACTTGATGTGTTTGCAAAATTCGCCCTTTTTCGCCTTGGCTTGTTGCTGTAAATAATAAACGCCCATATCCGACGGGATGGAATCAAAGCCGCAACAATGCACGATGCACACGCCGTTATCGCGCGCAGCTTCATGGTGCTGGTCGATGGTGCGGCGCATCCAGTTTGGCTCGCCCGACAAATCGCAATAATGTGCGCGGCCAGCTACACAGGCAGCAAGCAGTTCATCACCGTACTGAGCGTAGGGGCCAACTGTGGTAAGAATGGTGCGCGTTCTGGCCACCATTGCATCCAGCGACGCGCGATCGTGGCTATCGGCCAAAATCAGCGGCACGCCTTCTGCGCCAATTTCTTTCTGCACTGCTTTTAACTTGGCTTCGTTGCGCCCGGCCATCGCCCAGCGCAGCTCGCCGCTGGCGCCATATTGCGCCAAATAGTATTCAGCAACCAGGCGGCCAGTAAAGCCACTGGCGCCCCAGATAACAACGTCGAATTCACGTACATCACCCATTTTCTATCTCCAGGTATTCCGCTCGCTGCTGCGCTAACAATGCAGCTTGCAACAGCGCCTACACCAACTTCATCACTTAATACGCTTACAGCGCTGACATGCCGCCATCAACAGGAATCGCAACGCCGTTCATATAGGTATTTTTAGGCGAGAGCATCATCAGCATTACGCAAACAATTTCGTCGCGCTCTGCAATCCGCTTCATCGGGCTGCTGCGGCCGAGCATCTTGTCGAGTTCTTCCACACTGCCAGTACTGAACTCGGAGTCCATCACCATTGGCGTTTGGGTAAAGAAAGGGCAGATTGCATTAACCCGCACGCCCTGCCTGGCATATTCAAACGCCGCCGTTTTGGTCAGGCCAATCACCGCATGTTTGGCGGCGGCATAACTGGCTACCAGCGGCGCACCGCCAAGCCCCGCCATCGAGCTAACATTCAGCACCGCGCCGCCCTGTTTGGCGGCCATGGCAGGCAGTTGGTATTTAAGCCCGTAGGCCACGCCTTTCACGTTTACATCGAGCTGCTTGTCCAATACCTCGGCATCTAGCTGGTCGATTGCCGCAGGTGCAGGGGCGATCCCCGCATTGTTAACCGCAATATCAATACCGCCGAATACTTGCTGCGCTCGCTCTACCAACAATTTTGCATGCGCCTCATCCGCTACATTGCCTACTTCGCAGATAACTTTTGCACCGGCCGCTTTTGCTTCGGCCTCAGTTACTTGTAAACCTTCGGCATTAATATCGGCCAGCACCAGCGATGCACCGCGTTTGGCTAACTCAAGGGCAAGTGCCGCGCCAAAACCGCTACCAGCACCGGTAATGATGGCGGATTTAGCGCCGAAATCGAGAAGTGGATCCATGAAGTTTCCAGATGAAATAGTTCTAGCGTGTACGATTGAGCAGATGCTGCTAAGACAGCAAATTATACGCTGTAGAAGAAAAAGATGGATTACACAGTAACAAGCTTGTAACGGCGCATACCATCTTCGCCCAGGGTGTCTTTTACTTCACCAAGCGCTTGCAGGTAGTTGATATGCGACTGGGTTTCTCCCATTGCCAGAAGGCGGTCAACGTCGTCCAGTTTAACCCGGAACATTTTGTCACAAGCTTGCAAGGCCGTTTTCGGTTCTTGCAAACTCTTGCGTAAACCGTCCAGCTGTTTGGCATGCCCGTCTATCAAATGCTGCATTCGCGTGCCAATACCCACAAAAGGCTCTTGGTGCGCGGGCAAAACCAGCGTATCGGGCGCAATTTCACGCTGCAACTTTTCGCAAGACGCCAACCAGGACTTGAGTGGATTGCTATCGGGGCTGTCGACAAAAACACTAACGTTCGAACTAATCCGCGGCAGCGCCTGGTCACCACCAATGAATAACTTTAACTCCTCACAATACCAACAAAGGTGGTATGGAGAATGGCCGCTACCGCTAACAGCGCGCCAGTGCCGACCGCCTATTTCCAGCTCAGCGCCGTCGCCAAGAAACTCGCAGTCGTCCGCACTCAAAGTTTTAGCCTTATTCACCTTACCAAAAGCCCTGATATAACCGAGGCTGGTTTTTTCGTCGACACCAGCTTCTCGCATTGACTGCCCGGCGCGCACTGCATAAGCGTCCAAATCGCGCGTGCGCAAATGATAATAAAAATCGAATTCGGGCCGGCTGATATGTACCTGGCAGGCACATTTTTCCTGCAGCCAGCTTGCCAGCCCCATATGGTCGGGGTGGTGGTGCGTTACCAGGATGCGGCTCACCTGTTCGGGGCGCATCAAGGAACTAAACACCTGCTCCCAGGCTTGCTCGCAGGCATCGCCGTAAAGCCCGGTATCAACGATAACCCAGTGCTCGCCATCTCGCAGCAACCACAAATTGATATGATCGAGCTGAAAAGGAAGCGGCATGCGCAACCAGAAAACACCATCGGACACTTCGTGCGGCACAGCCTCGGGCGGCGACCATTCCAGCCCGAATGGGTATTGCAGTCCTCTTTTTTCGTACAACATACTAGAACCTGTTACTGAGGATTAGTTAGGATTAATGCGAATTTTGCTGGGGCAGAACCTTCTCTGCGCTGGTGGCAGTTAGCCTGGAAACTGCAACTGCTTCGGCCCTGGCAGCTTCAGCTTCAACCTGCTTTGCGAGCTCGTTGCCACGCGCCAGAAAATCATCGGGCAACACGCCGTCTTGCCACAGCGCAAACGGTGGCTTCAGGCTGGCAGAATAGCGGGGGCTAGGATCATACTCGGGTTGCTGTAATTTCGAAACGCCGAAATAGGCCCCCACGCAAACTGTGGCCATGCAAACTGCCTGCAGCCATGGCTTATGCGGGTGCGTGGCATAGTAGAGGTTCCAGCGCAGTAGCAGCGCCAGCAGCAGTGCAGCCAACAGGAATCCGGCTATTTGCGCGGCCTGGTGATTCGACAACCAATAGTCGATATAGGAAGGCAGCGGAATCGCAATCGAGATTAAACCGCTAATTAAAGCGGTAACCAGCAACTGGATACTGTAGTGCGCCTGGTGCCGGGTCAGCCGGCCAACCAGCGCCCAAATCGCCGCCCAAACCATAATTAGCGCCGCGGTAGACAGCGCGGTGGTCAACAAGGTCTCCCACTTCAAGCCTTGTGCATATTCGTAGTATTCAAGCAGCGCATCCAACCCGGCAACCGCCACGGTTGCCAGCAGCGCCAGCGCCAAAGCCGTGCGACTGCGGTAAAGCCAGCTTGACAGCAACAATTTGCGTGCCGGCTGCACCTCGTGACCCTCATCGTAAACCTCGAGATGGGTGCGCCCGATACTCAAACGGTCTCCTGGCGCCAGGCGCACCGCGTTGCTGGTTACGGGCTCATCATTAACCAGCAAAGGGTTTACCTCATCCAGTACCTGCGCATACCAGTCGCCCTCACGCTTGAAAAACCGGAGATGGCTGGGACCAACGTAAGGATCGTTAAGCACAACATCATTGCTGAGCGCGCGGCCGAATGTAATTGGTTCATCGCGACCACGAACAATTTCGGCAACGCCTGCACGACGTTCGCCCATGCAAATAACTAGGGTTTCCAATCAAGGCTCTCCATAAGCGATGCGAAGATTGCCTGGCTGCTGGATTTGGAAAAACCGCTGGCCGCAACTTTGATGACGGCCGCCTTGCCGTCATTTTCAACCAGTGCCATGAGTAACAATGCATCCAGCAGGCCGGCAAACTTTTTATAGGCACGGTAGCAACTGGTTGCTTTCCATGTTGCGCCCTTAAGTTCGATAAAATCTGTATGGCATTGATATTCGGTTACGTGCTTTTCCAGTTGCGAGCCATTTAACGTGCCCGGCGTATATCGCGACTGCAGAAATTTGTAGAATTGCACCGGGTTCAGGCTATCAGTGCTTACCCACTCGGCATCGTACTGGAAGCTACCCACAATAAGGTCGCTCGCTATAAATATGTTGTCGTCGGAGCGACAGTGCTGATGTACAGCATCGTACTTGTCTTCTTGCTTGCCGTCACTGTGCCCCCAGCAGCGAAGCGCCTGGTGTAAATTAACCGGGATTACCAGCTCGCCAAGATTTTTCTGTTCAAACGGTTTAGCCAGCAAGGTTTTGGTGAATGCCTGCTGGTCGGCGAGCAAATCTTGCCTGACTTGCGCTTGAAAGTCGCGCGCAACGGTATCGGGCGATGCTTTGCCAAGCAGCGCGCGCAAATGAACTACCGGCACCAAAAAACTTATTTGCTCGCCGCCTTTGGAAACGTTCACGCCTACCACTTCGCCGCTTTCCGAAACAGCCGGGCCACCACTCATGCCGGAATTCAGCGAGCCTGAAAAAAGTATTTTTTGGTACCTGGAACGCTTTACCAAACCGTTATAGTTACCCTCAATAATTGTCATGCCCAAATCGAGCGGGTTGCCAAGCGAGTAAATTTTACTTCCCTTACCAGCTATTGAATGCGCAAGTTGAAGGTAAGCATTGCCAAGCCCGGCCGCCTTGAGAATCGCCAGGTCGTGAATAACATCGATGGCATGCAATGCCACTTGCTGCTTGGCACCGCTGGCGTCAAGAATTTCCAGGCTGTACTTGTCCGGCTCCATAACGTATGCGGATATAACGTGGTAGTTGGTCGCAAGCAGCCCGTCTTCGCTGATCTGGAAACCCGAGCCAAGACTGTATCGATCACCTGATCCCAGGTCGATAACGCGTACCTGGAAGACCTGCTGCTGCAGTTTTTCGAACAGGGACTGCGCAATAGTCGCAGCCATTGCTTTGCCGGGGAAAGTAAGCACCAGGCATGCAAGCGCAAAGCCCATACAAATGTTTTGCAGCGCGAGGCGCCCGGCTTTGGCAAATTGTTCCAGTGTGGCAAAAACGGTCAATGGCATATTGATTCAATCGTGATGAAACAGGTAGCCGGCTGGCGGAGCTGCGGGCAGGAGCGGGACGCAACATAGTACCTTATGCATAAGCACAGGCCAAAACACAAAGCCGGTGCCAGCTGGCAGGAAGCTAGCTTGCACGATTTGCGAGCGGCCCTTATTCGTAGTAATTTGACAGAATAGCAATCCAATAAAGCCTGTGTTGCTGCAGGTTACAAGACCACCTACACCGGAGTATTAAATTATGTCGGAATATAAAAAGGTACTCGTTGCACTGGATGTCTGCGAGGACAACAATGATATTATTGCACGAGCGGCAAGGCTGGCTGGTGATGCCGCCTCATTGCGCCTACTGCACATGGTCGAACCCATTTACTATCCCGAAAACTATATGGGTGGCTTGTCCATCGACCTACAGGAAAAGTCAATCGAATTTGCCAGGCAGGAACTTCATGACGCGGCGAAAAAATATGGGATTCCTGATTCAAACTGCCACGTAAACGTTGGCAAGGCATCCAGCGGTGTGCACACCTTTGCCAAGGAGCGCGACTGTGATTTAGTGGTAATCGGCAGCCATGGCAAGCATGGACTACAACTTTTACTAGGCTCTACCGCAACTGCCATATTGCATGGTGCCAGCTGCGATGTCCTAGCCGTTCGCATTGTCGACTAAAGCGATCTCTCTGCGCCGCCGGAACAAGCGAAACACCTATGAATAAACCGCTCGACCCGGCCCGTCGGACGTCGCGCGGTTTGCCATTTTTTTTATCGCTGCTGTTATTTGTTTCACTGTCTGCGTTAGCGCTTTATCTACTGCTTGGCAGCCACGCTGAAGGGCTGAGCGAGCGCAGCGAGCAGCAAGCTCGAAATAGCGGCCACCTGCTTTTGTTTGCTGCGCTAGCAATTAGCGCTTGCAACACCGCTGTGCTTGGCTTTGGGCCGATCAAATTTTTCCGCTTGTTGGCGGGTACAGCGCTACTGGCCACTGCAGCGGGCTTGCTCACCGAATTTTTACAGGGCTTTGTTGGCAGGCAGCCCTCTGTGCTGGATTGTCTACTCGACCTTATCGGCGCGCTGCTGGGCTGCACTTTGTACGCTGCGTTCGCGAAAAGGATACGCCCTGGCAACATATTGTTTGTATCTAACCGCCAAATTCACTTTATCTTTATCGCATTAGTGCTCGCTTCACTGGTGACATTATTGCCGCTCTGGAAGGCATTGCTGGACGAACATCGCACTATGCAGCAATTTCCGATTCTTGCCGACTACGAATCAAAAATAGAGATGGGCAGGCACAGTGGCAACTCGAAAACTGCGTGGGAGCCTGGCAGTTTGCTGGTTTATTTCAGCGCAGGCCAATTGGCTAATATTGACTGGCTATACCTGGCCAGGGATTGGTCTGCCTACCGCGAGCTGGCAATCGAACTGGATAACCGTGCATCTACAGCTTTGGCTTTAGCTTGCCGGATCCACTATAGGGCACACGAGAATAACTACGAACATCATGACCGCTACACCCGGGGGTTTACGCTAAAACCCGGCCGGCAAACGCTGCTGATTAACCTTGAGGCGGTGCGCAATGCCCCGCAAGGCCGGCAGATGGATATGCGTAAAATCGCCTCGCTGGTCTGTTTCACCAGAGGACTGCCACAAACCCGCCTGCTAGCCTTCGAGCAGCTGCGCCTGCAGGGCATGCGCTAGCGGCCGCGAACTAAGCCAGCATCAAAAAACTCCCCATGGCCTTCCGGTTATTTGCTGTACAGCTCACAATATAAAGGCGTAATTTTCAACATTCGCTGGCGACAGGGCGCTGTGCAAGGGCAGACGTAGCTCGCTTTGCTAGGCTTTGTCTTATGCCTGCAACCAGAGGATTGCCCACCATGAAGCCCGTATTCAAGACACTGTCCACAACACTCGCCGCCACTGTACTCAGCGCAACTTTCAGCCACGCCGTCTTTGCCGATCGCATACTCGGTGTGTTCGCAGGCGCGAGTCAATGGAATCAAAATTATGATGGGTTTATTCGCGATCTGGACACCGGCGGTTCGCAGGGTGAAGAAATCGACTTTAACAATGACCTGGGATTAAAAGATGACGACGGCAACATGATTTACGTTGCCCTTGAGCACCCCATCCCATTCCTGCCCAACGTAAAACTACAGCGAACGAAACTCGAGATTGAGGAAACCAATACAATCTCTCGCCAGTTCGAGTACGGCGACCAAACGTTTAACGCCTCCGACACAGTTACCACCGAGGCAGATCTCAGCCACGACGATCTTACAATGTATTTTCAAGTGCTAGACAACTGGGTATCGCTAGATATTGGCCTAACGGTGAGGTTTTTCGACGGCTTTGTTAGCATTAAAAGTTCAACAGATTCCGCACGTGAAGATTTCGATTCGCCAGTACCGTTACTCTACGGCAAAGCCCGCTTCGACCTACCCCTCTCAGGCCTGTCAGCCTCGCTAGCGGCCAACGCACTGGGCGACGGCGACAACATGTTTGTTGATTTTGAGGCAGCGGTGCAATATGAACACAAGCTGGGCGCTGGCGTTGAGCTGGGCTTTCGACGCATGGACCTGGACCTGGACGACATCGATGATATCGAGGTCGACCTGACGATAGATGGCGCTTACTTCGGCGTTTTCTATCACCTGTAGTATTAAGTACAGCATTGATTTTCCAATGCAAGGCCCGGCTCGCTCGATTGAGATACAAAGCCCGGGTTTGTTCTTGATCGCCCACTGCACTGCCGCTAAAATTTAACGCTAGTAATTTTGGCGGAGTGTAGCTCAGCTTGGTAGAGCACTGTCTTCGGGAGGCAGGGGTCGGAGGTTCAAATCCTCTCACTCCGACCATTAACTAATTTTTTGCACGATTCCTGAAAAGGTGCCAAGTGGCGCCTTTTTTTGCAAGTTTTATTGCCCGCGTTAAAGCCATGCATTTAATTGTTCGCCGGCCTTTCTCGCCGATAAACACTAAAGCTGTGCGCGTGCCGTTCATCGACCTGGTGCTCGTGCATTAAGGTGCTCTGCCAGTTTGAAAAATCAAATGCCGGCAAAATGGCTTTATCCTTTTCGTCCAGCTTGTTATCAGGGTCAATATCTATATCCACAACAGTTTCGTAAACCACATCCGCGATCGGCATCGCCGCAACAAAAAATTGCACGCCACCAATAACAAATACCGATGCGCTTTGTTGCCAGCCAAGCGTCAAGGCCTCGTCCAGGGAATGAGCCAATACGATACCGTGGGCAGCCTGGTAATCGCGTTGCCCGGTAACGACAATATTCAACCGACCAGGTAGTGCTGACTGATGATCTTCGTAGGTTCTTCGCCCCATAATGATCGGCTTGCCAATGGTCGTTTGCTTAAAATGCGCAAAATCTGCAGGTAAATGCCACGGTATCCGCCCGGCTACTCCAATACAGTGATTGCGGGACCTGGCGTAAATTAAACCCAGCGACTGCTGCCCTTGAAGCGCTGCCGGCTGCTTGACGGTGTCGGTCATAAACTGGAACCCATTTTCTCTTTATCGAATGCGCGTGCAAAAAGCGAAGTGATGCAATTTATGTTACTGCAAGGTAACCAGTGCTTTCGCCGCTTCCATAACCCTTGTATCGTGTGCTTTTTCAATATCCGCTCTTTCAAGATCAAAAGAATTCTTTTTACTTTTATCAAGTGCTTTCCATTCATCAAGCATCGGGATATGCGCCGTAGCATTGGCCAGGTCTGCGAAAGCCGCGTAGCTGCTGGTGCGCTGCTCTACCTCGGGCAAACCCTGCGCTAGCGCGGTAATTCGAATAGCTGCCTCCGTTGAAGACACCTGTTTTTGTAGCAGGCATCTGGCGATTACCTGGATGCTTTCCCGGCTACCAAGCTTATGCGAGCTAGCGGGTGCTGTCTCTCCAACGCTATCGACTACAGCAAGGGCTTCGCGCTGCCGTTTTTTTTGATTTGCCAACAGGAAAAGCAGCCGGGCTGCGTACGCAGCCAGCAACAACACAACCATGCACATAATGGCAGCTATATAATCAGGCATCGTTATCTAACCGCCAGGTTCCGGCACCTCATTTCAGTTTTCATGACTTATAGCGATCATATTTTTTTGCACTGCCACGTACTTGCTCGGCCGGATACTTGGCTTCGTTAAGCACAACTTTGCGTGCAACTGCCTGAAGGATATCTACACCCAGCTCATCGGCCAGGCGCACCAGGTAAAGCTGCACATCGACAATTTCATCAGCAACCGCCTGCAGTTGTTCAGCGTCAAGCTCGCGGGATTGCGCCTCGCTTAGCCATTGAAAATGCTCCAACAGTTCGGATACTTCTACGC
>JABDNS010000119.1 GCA_013043705.1 Pseudomonadales bacterium | reverse complement strand
ATATAGTCGTGCGGTTCTATCTGCGTTGTATATTTATTCCATGCAATACCCAGCGATTCTACGAAGCGCTGGCAGTGCTGCTCCCAATCGACTTCAGGGTAGGCGGCAATATGTGCATTGTAGTTACCCACCGCTCCATTGATTTTACCCAGTAGTTCCACATTCGAAAATTGGCTGTACTGTCGGTTCAGGCGTGCAACCACGTTGGCCAACTCCTTGCCTACGGTAGTCGGGCTCGCCGACTGTCCGTGCGTGCGTGAAAGCATGGGTTGGCTGGCCCACTGGCTTGCAAAGCCCTGTAGTTGTTCGATGAGCTTGCGCATGCTTTGCGATAGCGCCTCGCGGCCAGCCTGCAACATAACTGCGTGAGAGAGGTTGTTAATATCTTCCGAGGTGCAGCCAAAATGGATGAACTCTTTGTGTTTGGCCAGCTGTGGTATCTCGTCAAACCGTCTCTTTAGAAAATATTCCACGGCTTTTACATCGTGGTTGGTGGTGCGCTCAATCAACTTGATGGCGTGCGCATCAGCCACAGAAAAATCGTTCAAAATAGCGTCGAGTTTGGCGCGGCTATCGTCGTTGAGTGCAGGCAGTTCTACAATTTTTTCGTTGTCGGCCAGCGCTTCAAACCAGCGTACTTCAACCAGCACGCGTGCCGCAATAAGCCCGTACTCTCCGAATATTTCTCGTAGCGGGTCGGCTTTTTCCGCGTAGCGTCCATCCAGCGGTGACAAGTTGAGTAATTGATCGTTCGACATAATATTTTTAAGCCTGCTTAAATAAAGTTTTTTGTTGCTCGGCGCTTCGTCTAATGAACACTACCTGTTTAATGCTTACCATTTTCTAATCCTTAATAACAGCACCACCAAGACAGCGATCACGATCGTAGAACACTGCGTACTGGCCGGGCGTTACCGCGCGCTGGGGCTGGTCGAATTCTACTCGCAAGCCGCCATCGGGCAACTCACTTACGCTGCATTGCTGGTCTAGCTGTCGATAACGAATTTTCGCCGCACATTGTAAGGGCAATGCTGGCGCGCGGTTAATCCAGTGCGGTATTTCTGTGCTTATGCTGCGCTTGAACAGGGCGGGGTGATCGTTGCCCTGTACAACGATGAGCGTGTTGTTGGGTAAATCCTTGCCAGCTACATACCAGGGCGCGTCACTGGCTTCTCGCAAACCGCCAATGCCAAGCCCCTGTCGCTGGCCGATCGTGTGATACATCAAGCCCTTGTGGTCGCCCAGGTAGCGGCCGTTAAGATCGTTTATCGGGCCAGGGTTTGCCGGCAGGTAAGTTTGTAAAAAGTCGCTGAAGCGTCGCTCACCAATAAAACAAATGCCGGTACTGTCTTTTTTTGAAAAATTATGCAGCCCGGCTTGCTCGGCGATTTTTCGCACCGCCGGTTTTTGCAGCTCGCCCAGCGGAAATAAAGTGCGCGCAAACTCTTCGCCGGCCACCGAGTGCAAAAAATAGGTTTGATCCTTGTTCTCGTCGGCCGCCTTTAGCAGGGCGGTGCCGCCATCATCAAGTTCGCCGGTGCGCGCATAGTGCCCCGTGGCAATCCATTGCGCGCCCAACTCGAGCGCATGATCGCGAAACACTTTGAATTTGATTTCCCGGTTGCACATTACATCGGGATTCGGGGTACGCCCGCGCTTATATTCCTGTAGAAAAAAGCTGAATACGTTGTCCCAATACTCGCGCGCGAAATTGACCGGGTGCAGTTCAACCTGGAGTAAATCTGCCACCCGCATCGCGTCTTCAAAATCCTGCCTGGCAGTGCAGTATTCGCTACCATCATCGTCTTCCCAGTTTTTCATGAACATTGCTTCTACACGGTAACCCTGTTGCTTTAAGCGCAAAGCCGCCACGGCTGAATCGACGCCACCGGAAAGGCCAATCATTACGGTGCGTGAGACGCCGGATTCTGCGGGCTGCGATGTATCAGGCGTTGTATTCATTGTGAAGCGGGGCAGGGAAGTAGGTAGCGAGACCAGGCCGGACAGGCAAAATCGAAGTTTATCAATTGCGGGCGCTAACGCGCTGTAACAAATGACGCCTGTTGTTAAATTACTATGTTGGCAGGGTATATCTGGCCCTGCAGATACTGCTCGACGAAATGAAGTACCAGTGGGCTGCGTGGCCTGGCCGCGTGTGCCCTGGCTTCGTCGAGGGTTAGCCAATGAGTCGCCAGAATGGCCGGATCCAGCGTTGCATTGCTATGCTGCTGCAGGGTTTTACCTACAAAGGTGGTTCGGTGGTAGGTTTCCCCGCTTTGTTCGGAACGGTAGAGGGCAACGCCCAGCAAGCCGGTGATGGCAACGTGCCAGCCGGTTTCCTCCAGCGTTTCGCGAACGGCTGCCTCAACCAGGCTCTCGTTGGGCTCCAGGTGCCCGGCAGGCTGGTTTATCACTCGTTCGCCCTGGCTCATTTCCTCTACAAACAGCAGGCGACCATCCTGCTCGATCACGGTTGCGACGGTAACGTGGGGAAAGAAGTCGCGATCTGCGCTAGCCACCGTTAATGCCTCCGCGATGTTTTGCTTGGGCCCCGCGATTTGCCGGCGGCAATATTTGGGGTTTTAACTGAATCGGGCATAGGAATATTGATGCGGCGTTGCTGGCCTGGCTGCAGCTCGCCTATTTGCCAGTCACCAATACGATAGCGTACAAGTCTAAGCACCGGCAGCCCGATGGCGGCGCACATGCGTCGCACCTGGCGGTTGCGTCCTTCATAAATCGCGATGTCCAGCCAGCTTGAACGCGCTGCACGGCTGGGGCTTACGGCGGGTGTCCTCGGCCACGGTGCAGGCGAATGCGCTAGCCGGCTGACGCGGGCGGGCTTGGTTGGGCCATCCTTGAGCTCGATTCCATCGCGCAGTGGCTGCAGGGCGGTTTCGGTCGCGTCGCCCTCAACCTGCGCCCAGTAGTGTTTCCAAACTTTATTTTCGGGCGATGCGATTCGCGCCTGTAATTTGCCATTATTGGTGAGCAGCAGCAGTCCTTCGGAGTGGTAATCCAGGCGCCCGGCGGCATAAAAACCCGGTGCATCAATAAACCCGGCAAGCGTTTGCTTAGCTGTTTTCCCCGCAGGGCCGGTTGGCTCAGTAAACTGGCTAAGCACGAGGTAAGGCTTATTGAAGAGCAGTAACTGGGGCACAACAATTAATCGTTTGGACTAGGCTGCGAGCACGCGAGCGCGCCTGCGTGGCTTTTAGGGCAAAAGGGCGAGCGGCGGCATTTTCAGCGCATTCCAGCGTGCAGCAGCTGCTGGCTGGCATGCAACAACTCAATACATCAAGTTAAGCGTTTGCTTGCTTAGGCTGGGGATTCGGAGTCTTCCGTCGATGAACCTTGCGGCGCTTGCATCTGGTTGCTGGCAGCCTCTGGTTCGGGTGTGCCCAGTTGTTCTGCCGATACGTCCTGCTCCTCGGCGGGTACGCCGGTGAGGGTAACTTCCTCGAGAACCTTAATACTCATGGCATGCAGGCCTTTAGGCCCGTCAATAGCTTCAAAGGCCACACATTGACCAGCCCGCAACGTGCGATAACCGTCCATCTCTATCGAGGAATAATGCGCAAACACGTCTTTATTTTCGTCATCGCTAAGGATAAATCCATATCCTTTCGCGTTGTTAAACCACTTCACTACACCTGTCTTCATTTTTATAATCCTGTGGGTGAGAAGTTTTTTGCCGGGCCTATTCATGGCCGAGTGGCTACATATTCCGCAAAGCGCTACATACCTCAAATGGCGCTAATGCGAACCACGTACCGTTAACTTTCCGTGGTCTGCGCGAATGAGTTTTTACCAATTTCGCCTGCCAAATGCCTTTTCGATAGCCTATTTGTATAAAATTCAGTATCTTAGCGGCATAATTAGGCGGCTGACCCTATTTTTATCGTGCCAGTGGCCATTAGTCAAGTAGCACATCTGTACAGCCTGGGCATACAACCCTGTATGATATGTGCGGAACCTCGAAAATCGCGCTAAATACCTATGAATAAGCCGTTCGCGAAAAATCTTCTACTACCATTATTTATGAGTGATGATGCAGCAGACCCCGGTCTTGAGGACCTGGTTGTCGAGAAACCTGCAGAACCCAAGCTCAAAACGCCATCCATGTACCAGGTGGTCATGCTAAATGACGATTACACCCCCATGGAGTTCGTCGTTGAAGTGCTTGAGACGTTCTTCGGTTTCGACAGGGAGGCCTCAACCCGGATCATGCTGACAGTCCATACGTCGGGGAAAGCCGTATGTGGTGTATTTACTCGGGATATTGCTGAAACCAAGGCCGCACAGGTCAATCAGTATTCGCAGGAAAACCAGCACCCGCTGCTCTGCGAAGTTGAAGCACTATCCGATTAGATCATGGGGATGAGATTTTTTTTAGAATGAGGCTGTAAGCAATATGCTCAACAAAGAGCTCGAAAACACACTCAATGGCGCATTTAAACTGGCCAGGAGCAAGCATCACGAATTCATGACGGTGGAGCATTTATTGCTCGCCATGCTTGAAAACGACGAGGCTACCGAAGTGCTGGTGGCTTGTGGCGTTGAAGTGGAGCGGCTAAACAAATCGCTGGCTGAATTTATTGAATCGACCACGCCATTGCTTGGTGCCAGCGAGGAAGATCGTGATACGCAGCCCACGCTGGGCTTCCAGCGAGTATTACAGCGCGCCGTTTTTCACGTGCAGTCTTCGGGCAAAAAAGAAGTAAGCGGTGCCAATGTACTGGTCGCAATTTTCAGCGAACAGGAGAGCCAGGCGGTTTACTTTTTGAAGCAGCACAATGTGCAGCGCATTGATATTGTTAATTACATAAGCCACGGTATATCCAAGGTCTCGGGTTCCGAGTCCAACAATGAGCAACCCGCTGAAAACCAGGCCGAAGAAGAGCTTGGCGGTGAAGGCACCAGCAAAAGCCCGCTTGAAAATTACGCGCTGAACTTGAATGCTGAAGCAGGCGCAGGTCGTATTGACCCATTAGTGGGCCGCGAGCTTGAGGTTGAGCGCGTGGTGCAAGTGCTCTCTCGCCGTCGCAAAAATAATCCATTGCTGGTTGGTGAGGCCGGTGTTGGTAAAACCGCTATCGCTGAAGGCCTGGCGCATCGCATCGTTATTGACGATGTGCCGGAAATTCTTTCTGATAGCACGGTATATTCGCTGGATTTAGGCGCGTTGTTAGCGGGCACCAAGTATCGCGGCGACTTCGAGAAGCGCTTTAAAGCATTGCTTGGGGAATTGAAGAAAAATCCCGACAGCATTTTATTTATCGATGAAATTCACACCATTATTGGTGCCGGCGCTGCATCTGGCGGCGTTATGGATGCATCAAACTTACTCAAGCCGCTGCTTAGTTCAGGCCAGCTACGTTGCTTTGGTTCCACCACGTTCCAGGAATACCGCACAATTTTCGACAAGGACCGGGCACTATCGCGCCGCTTCCAGAAGATTGATGTCAGCGAGCCCAGTGTTGATGAAACCTACAAAATATTGAAGGGCTTGAAGTCTCGCTTTGAAGAGCACCACGATATCCAGTACACCGACAAAGCGCTGCGCGCTGCATCGGAGTTATCCAAGCGATATATCAACGATCGCTTTATGCCCGACAAGGCCATTGATGTAATCGATGAAGCCGGCGCCTACCAGCGACTATTACCTGCGTCGAAGCGCAAAAAGAAAATTGGTGTTACCGATATAGAAACAGTGGTGTCCAAGATTGCGCACATTCCGCCCAAGCACGTTAGCAGCTCGGATAAAACCACGCTGGCCGATCTTGATACCAACCTCAAGCGCGTGGTGTTTGGGCAGGATACGGCAATTGAAGCACTGTCGGCTGCCATCAAGCTCTCACGTGCCGGCCTGACAGCGCCCGAAAAACCGATTGGCTCCTTCCTGTTTGCGGGCCCCACCGGTGTAGGTAAAACAGAAGTGTGTAAGCAGCTGGCCGATGTAATGGGTATGGAGCTGGTTCGCTTTGACATGTCGGAGTACATGGAGCGACACACCGTTTCGCGGTTGATTGGTGCGCCTCCAGGTTATGTTGGGTACGACCAGGGTGGATTACTCACCGATGCGGTTACCAAAAACCCGCACTGTGTTGTGTTACTCGATGAAATAGAAAAAGCCCACCCCGAAGTTTTTAACTTGCTGCTGCAGGTGATGGACCACGGTACACTTACCGACAACAATGGCCGCAAAGCAGATTTCCGTAACATCGTTTTGGTGATGACATCCAATGCGGGCGCTGAGAATATTAGCCGCCGCAGTATTGGCTTCACTACACAAGATCACAGCACCGACGGCATAGAAGCAGTAAACAAAATGTTTACACCTGAATTTCGTAATCGCCTGGATGCCATCATCCAGTTTGCGCCGCTGCCTGAAGAGGTTGTGCTTACCGTGGTCGACAAGTTCCTGGTGCAATTGCAAGCGCAGCTGGACGAAAAGCGTGTATTGCTGGAAGTAGATAGCAAGGCGCGTCGTTGGCTGCTGGAAAAAGGCTACGACCCGTTGATGGGTGCAAGGCCACTGGCCCGGGTGGTGCAAGAGCACCTGAAAAAACCATTGGCCGAGTTGCTGTTGTTTGGCGAACTCTCCGAGGGTGGGGGCACGGTTAAAGTATCTGCAGGGAAAGATGGCTTGACACTTAAGACAAAGCCAACCAGTAAACCTGCACAAAAGGCGGTGAGCACAAGTAAGGCCTAGCGTCGTTATTAAAGAATATTTAGCGCTTTAGTAAACATCAAGCCGCTGCCCGAATGGGTAGCGGCTTTTTTTATCTCGGCTTTTTTGATCGATCTGAATAGTGGAATGCGCGAAATTTTGCGAGCAATCTATATCACTTGCCAAGGCTTAGTATAATCATTGACTAACTGGAGCTTGCGGCGGAATTTTCGTTTAGAAGTCCACTGGCAGATATAGGCGCGCTATGATCGATTTTGTTGCGACATTTATTTTTTTCTTTGCCGTAATCGACCCTATTGGCTCTGTTCCGGTATTTATTGCCGTTACTAGTCAATATGACGATAAGGCCAAAAGAATTATTGCTGTAAAGGCGACACTTGTCGCTGCGTTAATTCTTTTGTTCTTCGTAGTTGCAGGCGAGGTTATCCTTACTTCGATGGCGATTCCGCTGTCTGCATTCCAGATCGCCGGGGGTATCGTATTATTTCTATTCGCGCTCTCGATGATTTTCGGCGAGAGTAAGCCAGAACAAGAAGTTAAATTGGCAGAAAGCGGCAATGAAACGGCTATCTTTCCGCTTGCAGTGCCGTCTATTGCGGGTCCAGGCGCGATGCTAGCCGCCGTACTGATGACAGAGAATGCGCGTTACAGCTTAATTGAGCAGGCTCAAACGGCTGGCATGATGCTTCTTGTATTAGTAGTCGTTCTTGTACTTTTACTTGCTGCCAGCTGGATCAATCGACTAATAGGTAGCAGCGGGGCCAGTATCGTCAGCCGGATAATGGGATTGATACTCGCGTCTGTTGCAACCGCTAACGTGCTGGCCGGAATCACCGAATACTTTTCACTGTGAATTTCGCGCGATTGCGATATTGCGGTCCGAGATTGGGGTCGGAGTAAAAACCTTGGCCTTGTATCGTAACGTAATACCGCCGGCAGTGCCTCAGTGAACTGCCAGTAGTCATTAAAGCGGCGGAGTGTTACTGATTCTGGAAGGCTGCTAACGCCACAAAGCAGCCAGACGCAAGCGAGGCACGCAAAGACTGTCCAGCGCCGAAGGCCGCGCCGGTGCGGCCGCTTGTTATACGCCTAAATTTTTCTAATCATTTGATTTGCTATTTGCAGACGCCGGATGAACCATTTTCATGTACACGCCTCCACGCCGAAGTTCCGAGAGCATTTGATCCAATCTGTTTTGTTTAGTAGATTCCATCTTTGCCTGACTGATCCAGCCAATATAATCATTCTGTTGATATGCTGGCCGCTCTTTGTATAGCTTCATTAAGTCACCTTTCTCCAGTGCCTGCTTTACAAAACCTGGCATGGGGTGACGCTTCCTTTTGAGCTTTGTGAAATCAGCGCCCATTTCTTTCAATTTGATGGCGTATAACGCTGCCAACGCGGGCAGCTTTGAAGTGGAGGCGAAGCCGCAACGGAAAAGCTGTTCCCGTTCTTGGCCTTGTTAACTTTGGTTCTGGCTGAGAACATAGAGTACGCCTGCGATGCCAAGTGCAATTACCGCCACAACATCTGCAATCACGACCTTGCGGATAGCTTCATTGTAACCACCAACGGACCAGGCTAAGACCATGAAGGACTCCACACTCAGAAAACCAGCCAAAAATGCTAATGGCTGGAGTGAAGGTTTGAATGCGGCACACACCATAAATAGTCCTAGCAGCCCGAATAACACAGCGCGATGACGCATGAGAATCAAAAGATTTGTATCATTTAGTGATACACCGTATAGGGTCAATAGCCGTTCGGCGCCTAGAACTCCTGAAACGGGCAATAGATGAATGATACCTACCAGCACCAACAAACCCGTGACAATCTTCTCCATCATCTAACGATTCCTCTAAAGTTAACAGCCGACTATACAGACCCGATCGGTCCTCATAGTCGTTTTTAGTTGGAATTTGAATTTCATGAACCTCCATTTAATATCAACGCATTATCCTACTTTGTCTATTTTTTAACTTCCCAAAAACGAGACCCCGCTTTTCGGGACTATGTTGAGGAGCGATGCCGACTTCGTCAAGCTGGATTTCACGCCCAGCCCGAATAGTCGAGGCGTTTTCTGATCTATCACAAAGCATCGGAAGGTCTGAGATGTGGCGAAAGCAACCCTAAGCCAATCTTTTTATACCAAGCTCCATTGCGGTATTAGCATTGCTTCATTGTTCTTGCCAGCGGGTACTTCTTCAAAGACCGCTTTTACGCGCTGGCCAATTTCGACATCCGCAGGCGCGCAATCCCTAATGTTCCCAATAACATTTACATTTTTTGCATCGTCCAGGGAAATTACCGCTACCGCATAAGGTATTGCATTCATTAAGCCTGGATGTACTGATTTGTGGACAGTTGTTTTACTTTCAATGCGGCCGGTGCCTGCGCATTCATGCGCTTCAAGGTTAAAGCTTTGGCACTGGTTACACACCTCCTCGGGAGGGTGTTGAAATGTTAGGCAGTCTTTACAGCGCTGGATCATCACCGCACCGTGGGTAAAGTAGTCATAATTAAGCGGGTCTAGCTGCGGTAACGGAGCGTTCTCTCCAAGTATTCGTTTCATAGGTTTGGTCCAACATACGGTTTTCAATATTTTCTTTCTTCAATGGGCGCTGAAAAGCACTGCGCTACCCGGTGCATAACCGGGCCCGGCAACCGCCAGCGAATAATTAACATCCTTTACCTGGCAGGTAGAATCGCCGCGTACCTGCCGCACCGCCTCAACAATTAGTTCAAAGCCGTGGATGTACGCTTCGCCAATATTGCCACCAGCGGTGTTGAACGGTGTGCGAGCATCGGGCCCCACTAGTGCATCGTTAGCAACAAATGCTTCTACCTCATCCGGTTCGCAAAATCCCATTTCGCACAGCGCAATTAATACGGGTCCGGTAAAGTTTTCATACATTTGAATCACGTCCATGTCGGTAGGGCGCACGCCGGCTCGTTGCCATAGGGCTTCGCCAACATTGCGATAAAACATCGTGCCCAGATTCCCGGGCTGGAACGCAGAGAAACCAAATTTAGGCCCTACGCCTTGCGCCGCAGCGAGAATGGGTACAGATTGCCCGTGTAAGTCTTCACCCCGTTCTTTGCTGGTAACGACAATAGCTGCAGCACCGTCATTCTCGGGGCAGCAATCGTATAAATGAAAGGGCTCTGCTATATAGCGTGAATTGTGATATTTCTCTCGTGTTAGCGGCTGCCCGTAACGCACCGCTCGTGGATTGCGTTGTGCGTTGGCAAAGCAGGCCATGGATATATCACACAGTGCCTCTTGGGTAATGCCATGGTCTTTCATAAACCGTGCAGTATGTAAGGCGCATTCCTGCGCGGGTGATAGCAAACCATACGGTGCCTTCCAGGCCATATCGCCCGACATAGCGCCAGTTTCGCCAGCGTAGCTCTGGCCGAATCGACCAAACTGGCCCTGTGCCAATGCGCGAAATACGACCACGTTTTTTGCATAACCGGCGCTTACCGCAGCATCGGCTAGTTGCACTGCGCCGGCTGCGTTGTTGCCGCCGCCTGCCCAGGTAGAGCCAGCCCAACGTAGCTCGCGACAGCCTAGCGAATGCGCTAGTCGCAGGGGGTCGTTGCGTGTATCCATGTAAGAGACAAAGCCGTCGATGTCGGCGAGTTCCAGGCCTGCATCGGCGGCGGCATTACGAATGGCTGTTATACACAACTTGAATTCAGAATCCGGAGAATCGCCGCGTTTATAGTAACTAGACTCGCCGACGCCAACGACAACTGCTTGGCCTTTCATAGTTTGCTCCGAAAAGAAAGACGGGGGGTTAATGCCGCAACTAGCCGGTGCTTAAGCTTACCTTTGCGAAATTATTTTCGGCAACAACCGGGTTACCCGGGTGGAGGAAATCGGTCGAATGCCGGCAATTCGTGCGCGCGCTCCATCCAGCTAATTCGATCTGCGACCTGGATATGTATGCGTGCAGGAATCGCGTCTGGATCGTCGTAGGTTGCACTCTGGATATCAATAATTCCTGGCAACGTTTTGGCATTGGAGTAGAAGAGGCCAGTTCCGCAGTTTGAGCAGAACTGCCGCCGGCCATGCTCTGAGGACTTGTATTCATTCGGCGACCCCTTGGTAATCTTTACAGCACTTTCGGGGTACATGGTCCATCCCACCATTGGAGCGCCGGACTGGCGTCTACAGTCGACACAGTGGCACAAGGCGTGCGTGATGGATTCACCTTCAGCTTCGTAGCGAATTGCCCCGCAGTGGCACCCACCTTTGTGTTTGAGCATTCTTAATATCTCCCAATCCACTTTTCCACTAAGAGGCTGTAGTTTTCCAGAAACGCGCATTGCAAGCAAGGCAGAAGCCAACGGCCAACATTCTGCTGGCATTGACATAGGCAGCGCTTGCGCTGCTTTAGCTAAAGGGTTGGCTGAAGTATCCCGGATGGTGAGTATGCTTAGCGCTACTAAAATAGCAATTTGGACGTGTTGCGCTGCACTACCTGGAGTTATTGGATTGAGAATTTGTAGCTTGGGCTAAATGGGGCGTTGGCTTTATGTCTGTACAAACGAAGGCTTTATCGTTTGCGTTACACAAGAGCCCGAGCGTAGTCTATCGCTCGCGGAATGTGATGCGACCCTTGCTTAAATCGTAAGGAGTCATCTCCACCTTTACCTTGTCACCGGTAAGGATTTTGATGTAGTTCTTGCGCATCTTTCCGGAGATATGCGCAGTGATAACGTGGCCATTTTCGAGCTTGACCCGAAAAGTGGTGTTGGGCAAGGTATCAATAACCTCGCCTTCAAATTCAATGTTTTCTTCTTTTGCCATAAATAATCTAACTCATTGGTGTATCTGCAGAGGCTGCTGCGTTTACTCTAAGCACTATTGATTAGCGCCAAAGCCGGGTGACAGCCCCATCTGCGGCGCATTCTGCACGAATTGACACTGGTTAGCAAAGCAACAAGTTGGCTTAAGCGCGAGTTAAACAGGTGATTTTGCGCAGTTTTTCAGTTCAGAGGTAAAATTAGCGCAATAGTTGCCAGCGGCCTTCGATGTAGAGCTCTATTGGCCGGTAATCTATTTTGTAAGACATTTTGCGGCAGGAGCGGATCCAATAGCCCAGGTAAAGATATTCGCCACCGCTTTCACGGATCGCTTGTATCGCCGCAAGAATGGCGTAACTGCCCAGGCTGCGTCGCCCCGGCTCCGGGTCGAAAAAAGTATAAATCGCCGAACGCCCGCCGCGCACCTGATCGGCAATGCTTACCGCCAGTAATTCTGTACCAAGCCTGAACTCGGTGAAGATGCCAAACTCGCCGCCCTTGCAAATAAAGCCGCGATACTGCTCGCGGCAGGGCGGGTACATATCGCCTTCGTCGTGGCGGTGTTCAATATACTTCTCATACAACGCGTAGTGTTCGTCGGTGTCGATGCTGCTTACTTGCATCACTTGCAGGTCGCTGTTGCGATTTAATAATCTGCGGTGTTTTCGCGAAAGCTCAAAGTGTTTTACCGGTACCCGCGTGGCAATGCAGTCGCGGCAACTTTTGCAGTGCGGTGTGTAGAAGTGTTCGCCTGAGCGCCTGAAACCGATTTCGTTGAGTTCAGCGTATGTGTTGGCATCGATGCGCGCTTGTGGATCGATAAACAGTGTGGTCGCTTCTCGATCTTCCAGGTAGCTGCAAGCGTGCGGCGGCGTCATGAATACTTTCAGGTTTTTTATTACGCTCAATGCAGGCTCTCCTCTAGCGCGCCGGCGTCGTGCCAGGGCAGGGGTGATAGCGCAGCGCATGCAAAACCTGTGTGGCCGCTTGCCGGCAGGTACGTTTTAAACTCATCCCGGCTAATTTCTGTAACGCCAAGGCTTTGCAGGTGCGGGTTCGGTAGTTGGCAGTCGAGCAGAGGCCAGTTGCGCAATTGCAGCAATCGGCAAAGCGCGACAAATGCAATCTTCGATGTATCGGGCTTGCGTGAGAACATCGATTCGCCGCAAAAAAGTTTATCCACGGCTACCCCGTAGAGCCCTCCTACCAATTCCTGCTCCTGCCATACTTCAATAGAATGCGCCGCGCCGCGCTGGTGCAGCTCTAGATAAGCCGCGCGCATCTCAGGTGTAATCCAGGTGCCGGCATCGTCTTGCCTGGGTTCAGCGCAAGCATCCATTACTTCGGCAAAGGCCCTGTTCATACTAAGCGCATAGCGCATTTTCCGCATTGATTTGCGCAGGCTCCTGGCAATATGCACCGCCTCTGGCTTTATGACCGCTCGTGGGTCGGGTGACCACCAAAGCACTGGCTGCCCGGCTTCATACCACGGAAAAATCCCAGCCCGGTAGGCACAGACAAGCCGTTCTGCCGAAAGCTCTCCGCCCACTGCCAGCAGGCCGTTAGGCTCGCGCAATGCCTGCTCGATGGGTGGGAAGGTGCGGCTGGTTGGGCGCATTGATACTGGCTCTGTTTATGCTTGACGAGGCGCTGGGTTACCCAAATACTTGCGCGCGACTACTTCGCAAGATCGTCGAGATATTTTTCGGCATCCAGCGCTGCCATACAGCCAAAGCCTGCCGAGGTAACGGCCTGGCGATAAACATGGTCGGCTACATCGCCGGCGGCAAATATACCGGGTATAGAGGTTTGGGTGGCGTTGCCTTCCAGGCCACTCTGAATCTGTAAGTAGCCACCTTCCATTTCCAGTTGGCCAGCAAATATATCGGTATTGGGTTTGTGCCCTATGGCGATAAATACGCCAGACAGATCGATATCTTTTTCGGCGTTATCCTCGGTCGACTCGATGCGAATGCCAGTAACGCCACTTTCATCGCCAAGTACCTCTTGTAAAGTATGGTTCCAGGCGATGCTGACATTGCCATTGGCTTCGCGATCAAAAAGCTTTTGCTGCAGAATTTTTTCTGCGCGCAAGTTGTCGCGCCGATGCACCAGTACCACTTCGGATGCAATGTTGGAAAGATACAAAGCTTCTTCCACAGCCGTGTTGCCGCCACCGATAACAGCAACTTTTTGGTCGCGGTAGAAAAAACCGTCGCAGGTGGCGCAAGCGCTGACCCCGCGCCCCATGTAAGCCTGCTCCGATTCAAGGCCAAGATACTGTGCCGACGCGCCGGTGGCGATGATCAGGCCATCACAGCTGTAAACGCCGCTGTTGCCGTGCAGGATAAACGGGCGCTGGCCCAGTTCGACGCGTTCGATATGATCGAACACAACTTGCGTATCAAAGCGTTCAGCGTGGCGCAGCATGCGCTGCATAAGCTCAGGGCCCTGTACGCCGGCGTCATCGCCGGGCCAGTTGTCTACGTCGGTGGTGGTGGTGAGCTGGCCGCCTTGCTCCATGCCCGTGATGACCACCGGTGACAGGTTAGCGCGCGCCGCATAGATGGCGGCGCTATAGCCGGCCGGGCCTGAGCCGAGGATGATCAGGCGGTGGTGCTGGATATCTGGCATGCTGGGGTGTCCGTAGATTGGTGGCATGGTGCGGTGCTGGGCTGCCGCGGTCTGCTACATGATAATGGAAGCGTGGGTTCAGGTTAAGCGCTTGCGTAGTCTGTTTTCGAGCAATTGCAAGCAAGCGAGCGCCGGCAAAGCGCGTAATTTCACGTGCATTTTCGTCTTGTTCCGGTGTCCTAAATGCGGTGTGCTACACAGTCTGCCAATGCTGACTTTAATCAACACAGCGGCACTGGGCTATAAAGCCTCATAACCAGATTATTCTTATGGCAACTGCACGCAAAACACTGCCCAAACAATCGCTGGCCGATACTGCCAGCACTACCTTGCTGATCGTAAAAGAAGGCACCCTAATTGGCGTGCTGGTGGTGGCTGTTTTTTGCCTGCTGTCGCTTGGCAGCTACGATGCGCAGGACCCGGGTTGGTCGGCAATGGGTGACCATGGCCGCGTCGCTAATGCCATGGGCTCAACCGGTGCCTGGGTGGCCGACTTGCTGTTCTCGCTGTTTGGTTTTTCGGCCTACATTATCCCCGGCATGCTGCTGTATCGCAGCTGGTTAATTTTCCGCGACCGCTATACCCCGTTACAGCTGGATGCGATAACCCTCGGGCTGAAATTTGCCGGCGCACTATTGTTAATGCTGGGGCTAACTTGCCTGTTTTCCCTCTCCAGTTTGCCCGACCACAGCGCATTGCCGTTCGGTGGTGGTGGGTACATTGGCCTTTCATTGAGCAACGGGCTGGATAGTTTGCTTAATCCCTCTGGCACTGTTTTGCTGATGCTGGCACTCACCCTGTTTGGCCTTACCTTGTTTGCCGAAGTGTCCTGGTTATCGCTCATGGATAAACTTGGCGGTTGGACGCTGCATTTATTCGGTATAGCTCGCGAGGCGTTGGCCGATTGGTGGGAGCGTGGCAGGGAGATCGCCAGGCACCGCTGGAAAGTGCGGCAGGCCAGCCGCGCATTGGTCGAGGAAAAGCGCGAGGCGGCCGAACATGCCAAGCTGTTTAACGCCGGCAGGATGTTGCGCGAGGGTGATATTCCAAAAATGGAAGTGCAAGCCCCGGTGGGCGATGCGCAGGAATTGCAAGAGCAGGGCAGCGCAGCACGTAAAGTTATTGACAAAGTGGTACAAGGCACCAGTGCGCTGGTACAGCGCGGCGAAGCAGTTGCAAAACAATCACCGCCTGCACCGCGCAAACGATCATCGGCCGCGCTTGGGGATGTGCGGATTCCCGAGTTTGAGTTGCTCGATACACCGGCGCTGGATAGAAAAACTGGCTACAGCGAACAAGAGCTGCATAGCTTCTCGCGCTTGCTCGAAGACAAGCTCGCAGATTTCGGGATAAGCGCTGAAGTTAAAAGTATTCTGCCGGGCCCGGTGATAACGCGCTTTGAAATCCAGCCCGCAGCTGGCGTGAAAGTTAGCAAGATTAGTAACCTGGTGAAAGACCTGGCGCGCTCGCTCGCGGTGATTAGCGTGCGGGTGGTGGAAGTGATTCCCGGTAAATCTTATGTGGGCATTGAAATTCCAAATGCCGATCGCGCGATGGTTTACCTGTCCGACGTTTTGTTATCCGACACCTACCAATCGGCGGAGTCGCCGTTGACGCTGGCACTTGGCCACGACATCGCTGGCGAACCGGTGGTGGCAGACCTGGCGAAAATGCCGCACTTGCTGGTAGCCGGTACTACAGGCTCGGGTAAGTCGGTGGGTGTTAACGCCATGCTGCTGAGTTTGCTGTACAAGGCCACGCCAGCCGAGGTTCGGCTGGTATTGATCGACCCTAAAATGCTCGAGCTGAATGTTTACGAAGGCATCCCGCACTTGCTGGCGCCAGTAATCACCGATATGAAAGACGCTGCCAATGGCCTGCGCTGGTGTGTTGGTGAGATGGAGCGGCGCTACAGGCTGATGGCAGCGCTGGGTGTGCGTAACCTGAGTGGCTTCAACCGTAAGGTTTCACAGGCGCGCGACAAAGACGAGCCGCTGGATGACCCCATTTGGCAGCCCGATCCGTTGTCCTTGGTCGACGTTGAAGACCAGGTGGCACCGCATCTTGATACCTTGCCGAATATTGTTGTGG
>JABDNS010000115.1 GCA_013043705.1 Pseudomonadales bacterium | reverse complement strand
AAACAATATCATGTGATTGTGCTGAGTTACCAGCGCGCAGTTTTGTCTGGTTATCCTCTGGGACTTTTGAGGCGAAAATCTTGTTCGGCGGCAGGAGTGTGGGAGCGGGAGCCTGGCTCATGACCGTCCGGCGGCATGGACGCCGCCGGCGAGCGTACACGGATGTATTTACAGCGTGTCATTAACCAGGCTTCCGGTTGCACACTCCGATTACAATACCTGTTAACAGCTTTCCTATTAAGCTAATCAATAAAGCGAGGGCTCGCCAGGCGGGCGTGTTTTAAAACGCCGGTGCACCCACATGTACTGCGCAGGTTCCTCGCGGATACCCGCTTCGATCAGGCTGTTGATGTAGGTAGCGTCCGCCACATCGTCACCGCTGGGGAAGTCGTCATCCACCGGCTTAAACACCACGCGGTATTGATGCGTTTCGGGGTCCCGATAGTGGAACATGCAGCAAACTTTGGCGCGGCCCATTCTTGCTAGCTGCGCGGTCGTAACCAGCGTGGAGGCTGGTACGCCAAAAAACGGTGCGAACACGGATTGGCGCCCACCGAAATCCTGGTCTGGTGAATACCAGACCATGCTGCCGCTGCGCAACACCCGCACAATTTTTCGCATATCCGATCGTTCCAACACGTTTTCGAACAGACGCTTTCGTCCACGGGTAATGACATGCTCAAAAACAGGGTCGTTGTTCTTTCGATAAATGACGTCGATTTGGGTGACGTGCTTGAGCACCAGGCCGATGATGTCGAGGTGCACAAAATGCGCGCCGACCAACAGGATGCCACTGCCATCCTTGCGCGCATTCTCGATATGCTCAAGACCCTCTACTGAATAGCGGCCTGCCAAATCTTCCGGCTTGGCCCACCAGGCCCACGCGATTTCAAAAAAGCCGATGCCGTTCTGGATAAAAATATCGCGCACCAGCTTGGCTTGCGCCTCTGCATCCAGCTCCGGGAAGCACAACCGTATATTGGTTTCAGTAATATGCCGACGACGCCTTGCCAGTTTTAGCCCCATTAAACCGGCGTATTTTCCTGCCGCGAGTTTGGCGCGAAATGGCAGGGCTGAGATAAGCCGCAGAACCCCAATCGCTAACCAGCTAGGCCAGTGCCTGGGGTGATAGAGCGCAGACGGCGTTTTCTCGATAGCTGTTTTTTCAGCGGATCGGTTCATTTTTGATTAGGCCGCCCATTGGGGTTAGCGAGCGACAATAAAAAATCGGTTAAACGGCGCGCTTCGCGCTCAACGGTGTAGTGTTCAAGTACCCGTTCGCGCCCTGCAATACCCATCGCTTCGGTGGCTTCCGGGTTACTGAGCATGCTGTCGAGCTTTTGCCGTGTTGCGGCTACATCGCCAATCGGAACGCGGAAGCCATCAATACCATCGCGTACAACATCGGGCCAGGCACCCGCTTCGCTGGTGAGTACTGCGGTTGCCGATGCCATCGCTTCCAGCGGTGTTAGTCCGAAGCCCTCTTCGCGGCTTAGCGCAGCAACGATACTCATTGCAGCAAACAATGGCGGCAGGGCATCGAAGGGCTGCTCGCCTGTAAATACAACGCGTTGCGAGTGTCCGGCAGCGTTGATTTTTTGGTTGATCTTGTCAAGATAATTCCGATCTTTTGGCATGCAGTGACCAGAAATTACCAATGTGGCACCTGGGTATTTATTTAACAAAGGCAGGGCGGCATCGACAAATATATCGATGCCCTTGCTGTAGCGAACGCGGCCAAAAATACCAACGCCAAATTCTCCGGGAAAGCCGGTTTTTTGCCACAGTGCATCGCGCGAGCTGGTAGGCTGAAAGCGTGAGGCATCGATGCCGTGCGGCACAATAATATCTGGTGGCCGATGATGAAGGTAGGCCGCCGCCGCATTGCTGGTTGTAATCACCGCATCCATTTTTTGCATTAACCAGCGACTGAAACCGCTGTGCTCACGCTGTGCGGTAGAGGTGAAAGCTATTTTTATTTTTGCGCCAAACAGCATTTTCGCGATAAGCGCCTGTATCATTTCATCATTGCGCCGGGCGTGAAACACGCGATAACTGCCATCGGGCAGCGGTTTTCTGCAAAGGCGAGTGAGCTCGACAAAGCTCAGGGTTCGAAAATTTTCCGGTAAATGATGCGAGCCGAGCACGGCAGTGCCGGTAAGTTTGCTTTGCACCGGCAGTACCTGCAACATGGTTGAAGTAACGCCGGAAAATCGCTTGTTCGAGTTACCCAATATCAGCTTAACTTCTGCGTCATTCATGAGTTGGCGCATTATTTGGCTCTTGCTCGCGTTCTTCATTAAAAGTGGAGGATTGCTGCAACAAGTAAATAACCTCATCGCTAACAACCAGGCTGCCGCCAGTAATTTCTTCGCACAAGTTGCCTTGCTGGTTTAGCCGGTGGGAAAAATTTTCGTCAATACTCTGTGGGTTTTCCCGACCATTCGCCCATAATGCTTGTACTAGCCCGTGTGTGCTTCGCGCTGTAAGCTTAAAGGTAGAATTTTCCAGCTCTTCGAACGATTCTATCTTGCTATCGCTAAAAAGCGCGTGCAATGTTTTGAGAGCATGCCAGGCTTTGCGCTTTCTAATCTCGCTGCCGCGGTTGTCTACCAGCCCGTATCCAGGCGCAACTAGCTGATGCCAAAAACATTTTTCTGCATGGCCGCTGGCCATTACAAGTAAGAAATAGCGAACCAGGTAGTTTGCTTGCTCATCCTCTGTAACCATGCAGTCGCCGGTTGCGGGCGCAAATGGCTCGGTGTCTTTTAAAGGCCAATTCACTTCGGTAAGCCAAAGTTTGTTTTCCGTTCTTTCGCTGTGTTTCGCAAGCGCCGCGAACCACCGCAACTTGGATAGCAAGTCGCAGCCAAGTTGTTTGTTTTCGGGCGCACCACGTCGGTCGACATAGAGCAGCGCGGCACAAGCATCATATTTAATCGCGCGATTGGGTGATATAGCGCGTGAAAAATTAGGTAGTTCGAAATCGATTATGGCGCCACCCGCCAATCGCAAACCAGGAAACTGCGCGTCCCGGAGCCTTTGTGCTATTGCAAAAAAGTCAAAGTATTCTTCAAGCGCAACAAAGGCCCACTTGCGACGGTTTATTGCGTTGCCAATAACAAAGTCCTGGCCAAAATTGCTGAACTTGGTAAATATCCGCTGCAGGCTTTGTTTGAGTAAGTCGGCGTCTTCTATATGACGACGGTCCTGTAATACGTTGAATACCAGCCGGCGGCTTGCCAGCACTTTTGCAAGAGCAAGGTAGCGCTGCAAATTTTCGATGTCGGCTAGCGGGATGCGCAGCAGTATGTCACGCACGCCCAGTTCGGCAACCATGTCCGCCAGCGCCTGGTTTCCAAGCGGCGTTGTTTCTGGCAAGTCGTTACAGGGGTTTACGCACAAACCAATGGCTGCAGCCTTGTGGCCGGTTTGCGTTCTGGGAGTGCCAGAGAAATCGTTGATGCGCGAGGGCAGTGCTAGTGCGTGTGCCAGCGTTCGAAGCGAGCTGTAAAGTCCCCTCCGGTAAAGCGAGCGCTTGAAGTCGCGATCGCGAATGACATGCGGTTGGTCGGAGTGTGCGTCCCAGGCAAAGCGTGGATCTTCGTGCATGGCGTTATCGGTTGCCTCGTATAAATTTTTTGAGGCGGCGCTTGAGTGCCAGCTTTCGCAAATGACTTTGTTTTTTCGACAATAAAATTCGTACACATGTTAACGGGTCCACGTCCGCAACGTGGGCGTAGCGTTGCGCCATTTTTTTCAGCAAATCTGTATTGTCGGTAAGCCTTACAAAATTATTCAGCCGGGCTCGCAACGATAACTTGCCAAACTTCATTCGATTAATGTCAATAATCGAAAATAGTACTTCATTGTTAACGGAGCGAAGTAGAGTATTGCCGGTATTGTGATCGCGGTGCAGGATGCCGGATTCGTGCATGCGGTAGCTAAAGTCTACAAAACGCATGAGGATTTCTGTAGCAGCAAGCACATCTTCGCGAGGCTCTAATGCCGCTGCTTTTTCCAATACCGGCGCCATAGAACAATCGTGCTCAAAATACTCGCAAATATAATAACTTCGCGTAAGCCGTCCATTGTGTATAGTTTGCGTAAAAGCAACGGGTTGCGGCGTCGGGATGCCCGACGCAATTAAAGCCTGTGCATTTTTGAATGAGCGCTCGGCTTTGGAAGTACGCCAGCGGCCGTAAATTACAGATTGTGGCCATTTTGGCGGGCGAAAAGACTTTACTGCTAAAAGATGCCCACCCAATTCAATCTTCTTGATTGTATTGCGCACGTCGTAAAGAATATTTTCGCCAGCCGCGAACGCCGCGTCGATGTTGACGATGTCATTCTCCAGCCTTGAGTAGGCTGGCGCTATGCTGATTGTAGTAGGCAATGTATTTGTTCTTGGCTTTGGATAATCATCTGCCTGGCCGCGCAATTTGGGCTTAATGCCTCGCTATTCTATCGTTTGCAGGTATCGCGAAGCCGAAAAATGCTGTGATTTCTTGGTCTATTGTGCAGCTAGTTGCTCGAAGAATTTCTCGTAAGCCAGCACACTTGCGTCGCAGGACAATGGTCCCTCGATTGCCTGCTTGCAGTAGTTGGACATGGCGGCCAATTGTTCGCGTTGCTGGTACACCGCTCTCAATTTATCCGCAATCGCCTGTGGGTTCCTTATTGGGACAATGAAGCCAGTGCGACCTTCCTGCAAAATTTCACGGGCGCCGCCGGCGGTGGTTGAAATGGCAGGCACGCCGTACGCTAGCCCCTCCAGAATAGAGCGGGGTAATCCTTCACCATCTACCGAGGCTTGCACAAGTATGTCGCTGGCGGCGATAAGGCTCGGCGCATCGGGTCGATAGCCGGTGCAATGAATGCGTTGCTGCATTGGACTGCTGGCACACAATTGACTGTAGCGCGGCTCATCGGCGCCACTGCCAACCACTAGCAGGTGCAGCTTATCCAGGTCTGCAAGTTTTTGCGTTGCTTCCAGCAGCACATCCAGTCCTTTGCTTGGCCGGAAGCGCGCCGCAGCAATAGCTACGAAGGCGTCGCCCGTTATTCCAAATTCACTAAGGTCCGCGGGCGTTTGTGTGTACCAGCTTAGGTCGTGGCCTTTAAATATAGTTGTTGTTTGGCAGCGCTTGTTGAGCAGTTTTTTTTGCACCGCCTGTTCCACCGAGCCGGATACGCAGACCACGGCATCAACTCTTGGATGCAAAACAGTCAGGAATGATGTGGGATCGCGGCGCTTCAGGCCTCGCGTTGTGCCGCGGTAGCAAACCAGCTTGGCCGGTTGGCCAATACAGGCGAATACAGCGGTCGGGATGGTTCTGGAGCTGGTTGCGTACACAATTTCATGATGATGCGCTTTTAATTGTTGTCGCAGAACGCGTATGGCATGCGGGCTAATCTTTTTTTTCTGGCCGGTCGCAACCGTTTCGATGCCCGCCTGCTGAAAAATGTCGCGATCGTCAAAAGCAGGTGAACATACCGTGAGCTGATGCCCCCGCTTGGCCAAGCGCAGGAATATCTCCAGTTCCGGCCGGACGCTGTGGTTGAGTTTTTGGTAGTCACTGTAGACGAGAATTTTCATTTTCGGGGGCGATGACGATGTCTGATAAATGACTATAGTGGTCTGATAGCATGACTTGCTTGTGGCAAAAAGCATAGTGTCGCATTTTGTCACGCAGCATTTTAGCGGCAGATATGGCTTAATTTGTACGACTTTATGCGTGGGCCTCGCGGGTACCACGTTGTGTGAATTTTGGCGAACTGCGCCTGGGAATGGCAAATAGCGATGCGCGCGCTTTTTTACGTTGAGCACAATTACGCTTTTTCGATCTTGCGGCCCCTGCAGCAGGAGATACGCGCGCGCGGTGGGAAAGTGGCCTGGTTTTGTGCTGGAGACGAAATTTCCCCGAGCTTAATCGCGCAGGATGAGCGCCAGCTTGCGAGCGTAGATCAAGTAATTAGCTATGCACCGGAGGCGGTGTTTGTGCCGGGAGACCGCGTGCCTGGATTTTTTCCAGGCCTAAAAGTGCAGGTTTTCCACGGCATCAATGAGGACAAGCGTGGCGGCGCGTACCCGGAGCGTGGGCTTTTCGACTTGTACTGCACAGAGGGGCCCGGCCGCACGGCAATGCTGGCACCACTGGCTGCGCAAAAAGGTTATTTCAAAGTAGAAGAAACCGGCTGGATTAAACTGGATGCATTACTTCAATCTGCGTCCAGCCGGGATAGCCGCAATCTTTCGGAGCCACAGATACTTTATGCGTCAACGTTTACGCCGCGACTTTCAAGCGCAGATGCATTGTATGAAGAGATCGGCAGGCTGGTAAAAGAAAAAAGCTGGCGCTGGATGATAACGCTGCACCCGAAGATGAGCCCAAAGACTATTGAAAAATATCGTCAGCTTGAGCACTTTGGCGCGCGCTATATTGATTCGGCGGGCGTACTGAATGCTATGTGCGATGCAGATATCATGGTTTGTGATAATTCATCAATATTGCAGGAATTTCTATTGCTCAATAAGCCGGTAGTTACCTATCGAAATCGCGACCCACAACCCTGTATGGTTAATATTAGCGACGCGCACCAGCTTGAAGCGGCAATAGAAAAAGCGCTAGCGCCGGGCCCGGAGATGCGCTCAGCAATCGAGCACTATGGCGCTTCTATCACGCCATTCCTGGATGGAAAATCTTCAGCGCGCGTTTATGCGGCCGCGCAAGAATTGCTTGCTTCAGGCTGGCAAGATAAAAAGCCAAAAAATATTTGGCGTAACCTGAAGATGCGCAGGCAGTTAGCTTACTACAAGGATTTGATTGGCAACTAAGACGGCTTAGAATCAAGCGTTTTATTAAGTAAATATACTTGGCAAACCTACAAAAGGCGGCGCATGTAAAAAATGAAAACTTTGTCGGTAACAATTATTACGCTTAACGAAGCGGACAGATTGCGACGGTGTCTGGATTCAGTAAGAGATCTTGCCGATGAAATTATTATTTTGGATAGCGGCAGCAAAGACGCCACGTTAGACATTGCACGAGAGTTTACAGACCAGGTTTTCAGTACAGACTGGCCTGGCTTTGGCGTACAAAAGCAGCGCGCACTCGAAAAAGCAGGTTGCGACTGGGTGCTTGCTATCGATGCGGACGAGGCGCTTGATGCAAAACTGCAGCAGTGGTTGAAGGGATTTCTTGGCAAAGATCGCGGCGGCGTTAGCGCGGTTAAAATGCCATGGGGGGTAGTGGCTTACGGGAAGCTGCTCAATCATGGCAGAAGTGCCCGTGCGCCACTGCGTATGGTTTGGCGCGAGGGTGCGCGCTTTACCGACGCCGAGGTGCATGAAGAGTTGGTTCCGCCTGCTGGCGAAACGATTACATCGCCAGGCAGGCTGCTGCATTACTCACATCGCGATTATGGCCATGCACTACAAAAAAATACCGATTATGCATGGCTCGGTGCGCAAAAATATTTTCGCAAGGGCAGGCGCTGCAATAGCCTTGTGGTGGCGTTGTTGAAATCCTGGTGGACTTTTTTCCAGGTTTATATATTAAGGTTGGGTATTTTGGATGGCCCGGTGGGGTTCCTGATGGCGATGGCCTATGCGCAAAATAACTTTAATAAATATGCGGGCTTGTGGACGCTTACGCGGGCCGAAAAACAATCCCGCTCGGCCATTTAACGCTTGGTTGCGGTAATGGCGATCATATAAACACTGAGATCTTCCCTTTTTTCGAGAAGTTCTTGAAGCTCGTTGTCGTCCAATTCGATGGGCCAGTCCCCGTTCACCACAGTATCTGACGGCGGGTATTGTTCAAGCGGGGCAAAGTTTTCGCGCCATTTTTCGATGCGCACGTCTTGCCATATCGAATCGTCAAAACATTTGCGTATATCCTGTAGCTTCCCGGCCACAAACATTGCGTGGCCATGAAAGTAAATAGGTGCGTCGAAGTATATGGTCCCGCCAGGTTTTAAGACGCGGGATATCTCGGCGAAACAAGTTTTGTAGGCCGAAGGTGTTCTACCGCCGACTTTTTGCGCCCAGTGCTCGATCGATTGGATGCCGAAAGCCATATCAAAGGTTTGGTCGGGGAAGGGGATGTTTGCCGCATCACCGTGCCCGCCTTTCCCCAGCACGGGTATATTGTTTGGGTTAACTTGCGGCTCAATACCGGTCCAGCGCCCGCCACTCTTACGAATGAGGTTGCGCGCCAACATGAAACGACCGAAGCCGATTTCAAGCACTTCCCTATTTTTGCAGTCGTTAAAATGCGCTTCGATACTGGAGACAACGCATTTGCGCAACGGTGTTCCGAATCCTATTGAGCATTGCTTGTGATTCGCATCAAAGCTCCGGCAGTTGCGGCATTCGACGTTCACAACACCTTTGCTTTGTGCTTGCCAAAATTTCCCCTGCCATTTTTGCTGCAATTTTTGAGGGCGTGCAGTAAGGCTGTGCCAGCGTTTGAGTATCGAATGCTTTTTAGAATGCATTAGCCCGAGATCCTCCGTCAGGTTAAAGCAAAATACTGCAGTATTTGGGCCCGGTAACGATCATTGTGGGATATGCGGTTGGTTGTTACTGTCGAACGCCTGTCGGCCAAATATAAAGTCGATAGTCGCGCGGCGTTTTACGCTGTAGCGAGCAGCGCGTTCAGGGCTGGCCGTGAGCTGCTTAATAGGCGATACAAACAAATTAACAATAATGCTTTCAATTAAACGAGCCCATAAGCGATGCTTTTTTTTGTAGTACAGAGATGACCATTGGAAATGCCAGTTCCGCATCACGTCCAGATTTTTGCTTGCAGCCACAGATTGCCTCGAGTTGTGCGGGAAACAAATGTCTTCTGCATAGAACATTTCCAGGCCGGCATTGCGCGCCCTTTCAGACAAATCCATTTCTTCGTAGTAAAGAAAAATATTGTGATCGAAGCCGCCTAACTTGCGGAAATTCTCGAGATTAATAAGCAGCGCGCAGCCTGTCGCATCAGTTATTCGTTTTAAGCCAGGCTCCTGCTTTTCTACATCTATTTCTGTCACAGTATGCCCGGTATTCGGGGCTATATAAAGCCAGTTTGATTGCAGTTTATCAGCACGCGCTACTAGCGCACGTAGCGCATCATGATCGATTTCTACGTCGGGATTGAGAAGAAGCGCGTACTTCGAGCCGACTTTATTAAAAGCTTTATTCGCAGCGCGCCCATATCCGAGGTTGGTTGGGCTCTCGATTAGCTGCACGTTGCTAAGCTCATTCTTACAAATCAATCGCGTATCATCTTTGCTCGCATTATCGAACACCAGAACCTGGCTCTGTTTTAGGGCCGACAGTGCTCCTCGAATTATATGACCACTGTTGTGAGTAATTATTACAATGGTGTTTTTAACTTCCATAATCGGCCGACATTAGCTTAGTAGGCATAAACACTCTAGTCTGAAAAAAACAGCTAGCAGCTTCGAATGACTCGCTACGAGAATTTTCGTAAAGATGCCGGTAAGATAAGAAAATTTTTTGTCGTACTCACTATGGCCACATTTGCTAACTTCGTACCAGTAGCGCCGACGTTAAAGTGCTTCCTTGCTGCTGTGATCGTTGCATCGGAATCAGAAGTTGCGCTAGATAAATCAATCTAGCGGATTTCCAGATGCTATTGCATTACTAAGGAGTCGTCAATTTATTTGCCGTCTTCCAACCGAACTTTGCTCTCAAGCAAAGCTCTGATTACTACGCTTTTATTGCACAAAGCGTAATAAATTCTTTCGCTTCGGGGCATCTAAAAGCTGTTCGATCAATTTGCTTGGCGATTTTTTTAAGCGCGCGCGATCTGACGCGATAAATTTTTCCAGGCAGTCGGCCGTTTGCCATTTCTTCGCTCGCGGCAAGTATTTTTTCGGTGGGGTTCAATCGTTGCAGCGGATGAACCTCTTCAAATCCCGCGTTTTTTACTAATGTTTTCAAGCTCTCCGTTGTAAAAATAATAACATGTCGGGGGGCTTCTAGTCCGCGCCAGTATGAGCCGTATCTTTGGTGAATGGCGCTGTTAGCATTAGGCGTTTCGCACCATAAAATGCCGCCTGGCTTGAGAAGGCGCATTGCTTTTTGCATCATTTTAAGTGGTTGATATACATGCTCAATCACGTGGCTCATTGTGATGACTTCGAACAGTTCTTGTTCGCCATCGAATTTTTCCAGTCCACCGAGCTCAACCACTAGACCTTTCTGCTTGCAGCCACGAACGGCTTTCACGTCAAAATCACAACCCAGTACATTCCAGCCAAGCTCGGCCATTCTTTCAAGAAAAATACCATCACCGCAGCCCACATCTAGCAAGCGGGGCGAAACACCTTGGTTAACATAATGCTGTAATGCAGGCACATGTCTATAAAGTTGGTCTATTTCCAGCTGTTTATTTGGCTTCCACGAAAAGTAAATCTTCGTCAACATTGGAGTTTCTTTGCCCAATAAATATCTATTTCGCACGTAAATTTTCTTGAAATAGTCACGTAGTTTTTTTCTGGGTTTGTTGCGTTTTAAAGTTTTAGTTGCCACTGAATCATTTTGATCTGATGCGCCATGCGTGTAATAGCTTGTGTAGGCACGGCCGATGAATTCCTCTTTCGGCCTCGGAGCCAAATTGAGGCTTGCACAATTTGAGCAAATTTTATATGACCAAGATCCGGCGGTATTGCCAAAGGTCCAGTCTTCCACACCTGTGTATTTTGGAAGGAGTTCAGTTTTTCCACAAGCTGAGCAGGCCAACGGCGTTTCAATTTCTGATTGTAGCCATGTTGATTTATTCTTAAGTAAGTTGCTCATGAGAATATTCCGTTAAACAAAGATTCCCACTGGTTCAGGATTGACTGCAGGCCGTACTTCCGCTTTGCAAATTCCTTCGCTTGCGAAATCAAATCGTCTGGTTTATCGCATGTAATGGCTTTGTTAATGTTTCGCATATTGACGCCAGCAGGCATAAAAGATTCGAATTCTAAATAACTTGGAATCGGATCGTAAACTGGCAAAACATCATGCTCTATTGCAGTCAGCAATCGATTGTTTGTTTTGCAGAGCGTGAACTCATTTAAATTCGCAGGGATCAAGCAAGTGCCGTGTTGGCGCAGTAACCAAGAAAATGTGTGTATAGACCAAGGAAGGTAGCTTACCGGCACATGCCAGCCGCTGAACAGTTTTTTAAATAGTGGTAAGTCATTGCTAATTATGGTCAATTGAATTGGCTTTTTTTGATGAACTTTCTCTAATGTGGATTTGAGAGCAGTGATATCGCTCATACCGCCGCTCGCATGTGGGCTGGCGGCATTTCCGAACCATACTAGTCTTCGCCGTCTATCAGGAAAAGATGATTTCATCCTGGCTGCGTAGAGTCTGGCTTGCAATATTAATGCGGGCGATGAAAACATAGATCGTAGACCCATTGGTACCATCGGCTCAACGGCATCCGCTATAACGTTTATTGAGCTCTTTAAAGAACAATTGCGATGCGTTACTTCACTCAAAGCGCGAGATGAATTGACTACCGATGTTGCATTCTCAGCTGCATTCACCAACGAGCGCTTTCTATCTCGCCAAAACGTATCGTTAATGTCAACATCGAAATAATTGTCACAAAAGTCCAAAACCCAAGGTAAATTATTTTCATCTGCAATTTCAACAACGGTTCTAATTGATTTCGAATCAAATCTTTTTGAAAGCACCAATACGTCAGGTAGCTCACGGTCAGGGTTCCACAAACTAGTCTTGTATCCGCGTTCTTGAAGGCCATTCATGACTTGTAGGCAGCGTAATCGGTAGCTAGCCACTCTTTTATCTGTAGTATGCGGCCACCAGGCAATATGAGGCCTTGTCTGAGGGAGGAAGGTCATGGGCTGAGCCTTAATTTCTGCTTCTCTCATGAATGTTTGGACAGGACATCGACCAGCGGGAGCTTAAATTGGCAAACATTTCGTTTTGTTATCTCACAGGGCACAGATTCTTCAATCAAATGCGGTGTCTGGCATAATTAGTGCTGTCCAGCAATAATATATAGGCTTGGCGTTTAGAAACGGGATAAGAAATTAGTTTCGACTAGCAATGATGCAAACTCTTTTGCCATTAGGTTCCGAGCGATCTTCAATAATGCGTGCATTCTTGAATCCGAAGTAACGAATAGTTGATAACAGGTCTTCTGAGTGAATCCATTGCGCGCTTGGCGTCAGGCCCGCGAATGGCGGTTCTCTACCGGCTTCCCTGAAGTTCGCGTAACGATATTCAAGCCCCTGAAAAGTATCCACCTGCGTTTCCATGTCATCCGCGACATGGGTGTCTAGCAGTACGCCTGTTTCTATTAATGGGAGAAGACTTGCGAGGTGGGCGATCGGTTTGGATAAGTGGTACAAAACACCGACATGGTGCAGTAAATCAAAACGATCAGCTATATAGCCGGGTTTTTGCGTTTCTGCGTTCCAGTAGACTATATTCGCTTTGATTGCAAAAAACGAGCAGCGCACCTGCGTCTTGACGACATTCTCGACTCGTCCGTCAAAAGCGGTAACAAGTGCACCGGATTGGGCAAGCCCAACCGTATGGTTGCCCTCGAAACATCCCGCTTCAAGCACGGCGCGCCCTTTCAAGCCAAATTCGCTGTCGAGTATACCCGCCCGGTAATCGGGCATTGGCTGCGCTGAGCTGCGTTTGCTCCTTGAATAAGGCGCGCCGAACATCCTACCGCCGGAATCGAGCACAAAAGAAGCCCAAGGTAGCAACTCGTTCAGGCGCGATAGTTCCTCGTCAGGGAGTGATTCTATAAGTGGAATCGACAGGCGCTCTTCGCCCGCTGCCGCGTATAGATCAGCACTTACTGGTTTATTCGCAAAGCCAGCAGCTTCCTTTATTTTGCGAACGAATTTCATTTAATTACCTCGGAATTTTGATATGAGGCGCCGGAAAAGTGAGAATGTGTGTACCAGCACCAGAGCAAATGCGCCCTTTAACCACTTGCAGCTGGTATTTTTTTGATGCCAGCGCTTTTGCCGATGAGGGGGAGTAAAAATCGAGTCTGGCAGAATTTCTACAAAAGTAAGTCTGCGGGGATCGCTTATCCGGTTAATGGCCTGAGCATAAAGCGTAGGCCGAATATTGCCGGCAAGCGTTTCAGCCCGTAAAAACTTTCTACTGATAAAGCCATGTTCGATGGCCTGAAATAGCTCTGCAATCCATACTGGTGCTCGCGGATTCTTCCTGCTGAGCCAAGGTTGGAATTTCATATCTGTGTAATGGAGCAGCTTAGTCTTTCCGGGCAAAAATTCTTCAAGGGAATTCCATTCACTTTCAAGGTTTATTGCATCATGCGTAGCGAGCTTCATTTCGTACATCAGTTGTTCATAGCTCAATTCGTGGCGGTCAAGCATCGAAACGATGCTGTTAATATCCCAGTGCTTCAGGGCCTGGCAGTCCATCAACATTACGCTGAACTGTGGTTTCCGTCCCCCTGATTCGGGGCCTAGCGCATTGACAATCTGCTGTCCCTTCATATCTCGAAATGCAAGGTCTCTGATGTCTGTAAAAACCTGCATATCAGAATCCACATAGATAGCGCGGCCCTGGTATTTACGTAGCTGCGGGATTATAAAACGCTGAAACGAAAAGGGTGTGCGGGGTCTGTTTTTTTCGTGCTTGGGGACAGGTATGTCAATGTTTGATTCATACAATGGCGTAACACGCACGCTGGCACTAGTACGCATGCGAATAGAATATTCAAGCACGCGCGTGGCAAGAAGCTGGTCTTTTTCAGTTCCTACAAAAATATGAATTGTCGATTCGCCAAGTGGAATTAGTTCGGCCTCGTATTTGTTTAGCGTTTCGGCTATTGCTAAAAACTGGACATTGAAAGATTTTCTACCATTAGCCAGAAGCGTTTTATCGTTCAAATGCGAAAAATTGCTATTGTAAGCGCTGCCACCATCTACGCCGGCTGTCCATATTTTCTTTGCACCGGCCATGCCAAGAATCGATGCAACTGCATCAGCACTAAAATATTTGACTGGTACTATTGGTGAGCCACTAGCAGGTGTACTGGCGGTAGATGCATTGTACCAAAGCAGCCTTTCTTCTTTCTCAAGCTGCTTCAATATTTCATTCTCTTTCAGCAATTCGGTAAGTGGCCGATCGCCTGGTTTATTTTCGAAATGTGGGTAGAAAGGCATGAGCAGAAAGCGAGCGTTCTTTAATATACTCTTGCCAGATTGCGTGAGCACATCAAAGTCAATTACATGGCTGACATCGCTTTTTACGTCTTCTATCACATGATTTAAAGCAATAGTGCTGTACTTTTGCAGGTCGATTGAGCGAATTTTGCTGAATGTAGGACCCTTGCCAACCATCAGCCAGGGCAAACCGTTATAATTTTTCTGGTACCACTCAAAAAAATCTTGCATAGAAAAATACGCTTTAAATTGTCGATATTGGAATTATATTACCTAACCAGACGATTTGGCTAAATCAAGGACTGCACTATGATGGCATTTGCTGCACATGATGAGCCGCAAGGGTCAGTTTCTACCCCAAAAATTTCGGTAGCGATGGCCACCTATAACGGGCAGAGATTCGTAGCCGAGCAGTTAGATTCAATATTAAACCAGACTCTACAGCCCTTGGAGGTGGTAATTTGCGATGACAGTTCATCTGACCAGACTGTAAAAGTTATAAGCTCTATAGAGTCAAAAATCGTACGGGTTTACGAGAACGATGTTAATCTGGGTTATATCAAAAATTTTGAAAAAGCTTGTAGTTTATGCAACGGTGACTACATAGCGCTTGCCGATCAGGATGATATTTGGGAGCCGACGAAGTTAGAGGTGCTGGCCAGTAAATTGCGAGCCTTATCAGCCGATGGCATTTTCAGCGATGCGTTGCTGATTGACGACACGGGTAATGTATTGGACGGAACTTTGTGGAATACCATTAAATATCAACATACGGAAACAGCGCTGGATAAAAGATTTTTTTATCTGGGTCGTTGCGTAACGGGTTGTACTGCAATATTTAAACGATCGCTTATCGATATAGCCCGGCCGTTTCCTTCTGTCATGCCGCACGATTGGTGGCTGGCCTATGTCTCCGCTTCTCACAATGCACTGTACAGCGTCCCCTTGAAATTGCAACGATATCGATTACATGGAGGCAACGCAATCGGAATTAGTAGCTTTAACAAGAGAAAAAGCGTTTGGGCGCGTATAATTAAATTGGCGAATAATGTTTTTGGCTTCGCGCGAATTCACAGGCATAAAAAGTGGCATGAAGCGTTAGAAAACAGATTTTCGGTGATGCTTGCTTTTGAAAAGACTCATCTAAATGATGTCTCTGAGGAGCTAATAAGCCTAACTAATTGGATTGCTGAGAAGTATTCATCTGACTCAGTGCTGGGGTACGAGTCGCTACTGGAGCGGTCAAGTAAAAATAAATTATTTGAACTTAACCCTAAAAGAATAAAGCGCCCTAATGAAACATTCAAACAAGGCCGAAATCGACTTATACGGGACTTACTGGTTGCTTGGGGTGTTTTGATTAGTTTGGTACTAATGTTCGCATACTTGATGTTAGCCTGAGTCAATTGCCGGGAATTGATGGAAAGCTCATTTTGAAAAGCCATACCATTGCACTCGACGCGCACCAAAGTGTGGATGTCGATTTTAGTGCGACAACAAAGCGACTGCTGCATTACATTCGCCCATACCTGCATTATTTTATTTTTGCTGTAGCCGGTTACCTGCTGTTCGCTGCATCGCAACCGGGCTTCGCAATGCTTATGGAGCGATTCGTACAAGCGCTACAGGGTGAGTTTGTCGGGGGCTTGGTTTTCATTCCTTTGGCGTGCGTAGCGATAGCATTGATGCGTGGAGTCGGCAGCTACCTCGGTAGCTATTACATGGCCAAAGTCAGCGAAAATGCGATACATGACATTCGCTGCCTTTTATTCGATAACATTATCGCGCTGCCCATTCCCTACTTTGATAAAAATAAATCCGGCCGTTTGATTTCTTTGTTTACCTATAACACTGGGGTAATGACGTCATCTACAGCAAAAGCGATCACTATAATAG
>JABDNS010000103.1 GCA_013043705.1 Pseudomonadales bacterium | reverse complement strand
ACGCTGGCCAAGGCAGAGCGTAGCCACGCCAACAAGTTCAGCAAAACGCTGGATGCCTACAAGGCTGATGCTTAAGCAACTTTGCCGGGTAGCTACCCAAAAAAACGCCGGCTTCGACCGGCGTTTTTTTTAACACAAAGACGAGCGCAACGCCCGGACAACGATACCAGCTGTTAACGACAGACATCACAAAGCGTTTTTTGATCAACAGGAAAACTGATTATGCCTGCGAAGCCACCACGCGAAGGTAACCTGGAAGCACCAACCCGGCACCCGGTGGATTGGCGCTCAGACAGCTTTTACGATCGCGATTCGCTGCATGCGGAATTAGAACGCGTTTTTGATATTTGCCACGGTTGCAGGCGCTGTGTAAGCCTTTGCGAGGCGTTTCCCACCCTGTTCGATCTCGTTGATGAAAGTGAAACCATGGAGGTTGATGGCGTTGCCAAGCAAGACTATGCGCAGGTTGTAGAACAATGCTATCTGTGTGATATGTGTTACATGGCGAAATGCCCCTATGTGCCGCCACACGACTGGAACGTAGACTTCCCGCATTTAATGCTGCGCGCCAAGGCCGTCGAGCACCGCGAAGGTAAGCGTCGCAGTGACATACTCACCGACACCGACAAAATGGGCAAACTCGCGGGCATACCGCTGGTAACTGAAACTATTAATACGGTTAACACCTGGCAACCCGCACGCAAACTGATAGAGAAATTTGTAGATGTCGATGCAGAGGCTGCGTTACCACCTTTTGCAAAGAAAAAATTTCGTAGCGGGCTTGCCGGCGATAGCAATAACACCGCAACAGTGCAAGACGGACAGCGCACACCCGGCAAAGTCGCACTGTTTGCAGGATGCTATATCAACTTCAATGAGCCGGGTATCGGGCACGATTTTATCGCCGTGCTTGAGCACAACGACATAGCCTGGACGGTAGCCGAAAAAGAGGCGTGTTGCGGCATGCCGAAACTGGAACAGGGCGACCTCGAAAGTGTAGAGTCACTAATGCGCGTAAACATTCCGTTTCTACTCAAACTGGCTCGCGAGGGTTACGCGATTACTTCATTGGTGCCCAGCTGCACGCTCATGTTCAAACAGGAGTTACCACTGCTGTTTCCTGAAAACGAAAACCTGCAGGAAGTTGCCAGCGCATTTTGGGACCCGTTTAATTACCTCGTCAACCGCAATAAAGACGGCCTGCTCAAACAGGATTTCAAGCATCCACTCGGCAGCGTTGCCTACCACGCGCCCTGTCATGGTCGCGTGCAAAACATCGGCAAGAAAACCGAAGAGTTCCTGCGTTCGATTCCCGGTAGTGAGGTATCTACCACCGAGCGTTGTAGCGGCCACGCCGGAACCTACGGAGTTCGGCGCGGACTACATGAAAAAGCCATGAAAATAGGCAAGCCGGTGTTTAAAAAAATGCAGCAAGCCGACGCGGATTACATTAGTAGCGATTGCCCGCTAGGCGCCATGCACATTGCCCAGGGCATAGAAAAATATCACGGCACACACAAACAGCGAGCACACCCCATAAGCCTGGTGCGACGCGCCTACGGAGTATAACAATGCCTACTATTACACCCGACTCCCTGCTAAGCCTTGAAGAGTATGCCAAACGCCGGCCCGATTTGCGGCGGGCGGCCATCGAGAAGAAGAATATTCGTAAAATTTTTGTTGGCGAAAATGTCATGCTGCAGTTCGAAGACGAAGAAACCATTCGCTATCAAATCCAGGAAATGCTACGCGTTGAAAAGACCTTTGAGCAAGAGGGCATCCGTGAAGAATTAGAGGCCTATAACCCGCTTATCCCTGATGGACATAACTGGAAAGCCACCATGATGATTGAGTTCACCGACGTGGACGAACGGCAGAAGAAACTCGTAGAACTTAAGGGCATAGAGCGAAAAACGTATATGCAGGTAGGTGACTTAGAGCGCGTCTACGCAATTGCCGACGAAGATATGCCCCGTGAAAATGAAGAAAAAACCAGCGCGGTGCACTTCATGCGCTTTGAACTTAGCCACGATATGATTAAGGCTGTAAAGGCCGGCGAACCCGTTGCGGCGGGCGTCGATCACCCTGCCTATACGATTCACGTGGATGAGATTAATCCGCAAACGCAAGCGAGCCTAACCCAGGACCTGCACTAACGATGCAAAAAAAAATAGCAAAGAGGCGCGTAGTTTTAAATTACAGATCCGGATACACCAAGTTATTGCGGTGATGAAAGTACCAACAAGCTGTTTTTTTGGTCGAGGCGAAATGCAAAATTGCGCAGGAAGTTCATACCTAATAAACCATCCCCCACCGTTTTATCGTCAAGTTCCAACAACACGAATTGCATATTCGGCACACTATAGTTTCCAATAGCAAAACTTTCTACCCGAAAAATGGGCGCGCGCACCTTCCCACCCGCGGTGTTGATCGTTGCCTCACGCACAAATACGGGCGCTGGCGAAACGTTCGCGGCCTGCAATAAGCTGGGCGAGATAACCGAAAGCGTTGCGCCCGTATCTATCATCAATGTCAACTTGTTGTCGCCGTTTATACGCCCGTCTACCAGAAAATGTGATCCCCGCTTTTGTAAGGGAATCGAGGCTTCCGCCAAACCCAGGCGCTCCACTTCCTCCAGCATCGCGCGCGCCTTGGCGCCGTAGTACTCGTCGTAAAGTACGGTTTGCAAACTGCTTCTCGCGCTAGCATAACGCTGCTCCATAACCAACGCGCGGGCGTAGATAAACACCCATGGTGGATGTAACGGCTCATGCCACAGGAGTCGCTCGGCGAGTGCAATCAGCGGCGGCCAGGCTTGCGCTTCGCTTAAGCTCAAGACTTCATCTTTCACCAAGCGCTGGATATCCGCGGCCAGGATACCCTGCAAGTGCTGCGGCGATTCATTCAACAGTTCATAGTAGCGATCGAGCGCCTGCAATAAGCGGCCACTCGCCGCCAATTGTTCCGCCTCCAAACGTCGAAATTCAAAATCATTGGGGTCGTTATCGATGGCGGCATCGATAAAATTCAACAGGCGTGGATTGCTAGCGGACGCCAACATCCATTCACGCGCGGCCGCCAACCACGTCTGTTTCAATTTCAGGGATGCTTCATGGTCCTGGCCCTGCAACCAGCCCAGGCCAGCCAACGCATCGGAAAAATCGTCCGCATCAAACAGGAGCTGCAAATCCGCGCCGCTAATCGCCAACGCGGGCGCGGATTGGCGCTGGCCAAGCTGCCGCTTCTCGCCCGTGGTGAATTGCCGGTCTTGCAGTTGATGTGCAAAATCCGCTGCCGGTTCGCGGTCGCTGCGCCACCAATACAGATTCACTGCCACCGAGAATCCGAGCAACATTAGCAATGCAGCAACTGCAAACTTCATCCGGGCAAACCCCGGGAAGGTATACGACAGCGCAATTGCACCATAATGGTGCGTATTGGTGGATCTGGCGCTATACTCAACCGCAAGTGTGCCCTGATGCCGTTAATGGGTGCACTTTTGGCCTGCCCCGCGCGGCCGCAAAAAATGTCTAGGATACTGATTTTTAACATATTTTCTATTTTTCTACCGCTTATTTTAATGCCCCGCGTAAAGCGAGAACACTTTTTGCATAGGTACAGTGCATGAACTTGCAAGACCTGGATACCACGCTTCTGGAGAACATGAGCACCGCTGTGCTTATGTTGGATAGCCGCTTGCATATTAGCCATATCAACGCCGCCGCCGAGGGCCTGCTTAGCTTAAGCGGCGCCCGGCATCGTGGCGAGCCCATCGCGGCGCTACTGATCGATGCCGACGAGACCGTGCAAATCCTGCAGGAAACGCTGGACAGCAAACATCCCCATACCCAACGCGAGGCCGTGCTGCAAATGCTGCACGGCAGCGATGTCGTAAAAATCACGGTCGACTATACCGCAACAGCTGTCGACAACATTCACGGAAGCGCACTAATCCTTGAAATTCAGCCAATAGACCGGCTGCTGCGCATCAACCGCGAAGCCTCGCTGTTTGCTTCGCAGGAATCAAGCAACGCCCTGCTTAAGGGGCTTGCTCACGAAATCAAAAACCCGCTGGGCGGTTTGCGTGGCGCCGCACAATTATTGGCTGACGAATTTAAAGACAAGTCTATTACTGAGTACACCGACATCATCATCGCCGAATCTGACCGGCTGCGCAATTTGGTGGATCGAATGCTGGGACCGAATGAGCCAATCGAGTTTGACGAGGTAAATATCCATTCGGTACTTGAACGGGTGCTGCAGTTAATTGGTGCGGAAGTTGGTAGCCAAATAGAACTTATTCGTAATTATGACCCCAGTATTCCACCACTATATGCAGACAACGAAAAACTGATACAAGCGGTGTTGAATATTGCGCGCAATGCGGTACGGGCACTTACCGAGCCAGGCAACGACGAGCGCTATGCGAAAGACGGCCGCCAGCTTTCAATAAGTTCGAGGATTCTTCGCCATTTCACTATTGGCCGACAACGCCATCCACTGGTTTGTCATGTCGAAGTTTGCGATAACGGGCCTGGCATACCCGATAGCTTGATAGACAAAATATTTGTGCCCATGGTCAGCGGCCACGCACAAAGTTCAGGGCTGGGGCTGGGCATCTCACAGTCCATAATCAACCAGCATCACGGCTTAATTAATTGTACAACCGAGAAAGGCAAAACCTGCTTTTCAATTTATTTACCAATAAGCGCCAAACAAAACTAGCAAAGCGCCGCGGAGGCGATAAGATGCAAAATGCGAACAACGTGTGGGTAGTAGACGACGACAAGTCGATACGCTGGGTACTGGAAAAAGCCCTTTCTCGTTCGGGTATAGAAGTCAATGTATTCGAGGACGGTGAGTCGGTATTGCAGCGTCTGGAATCCAGCACGCCGGATGTAGTTATTAGTGACATTCGTATGCCGGGTATTGATGGGCTTGAAATGCTAGAAAAAATACTAGTGCGCCACCCAAAGCTACCGGTCATTATTACCACCGCGCATGCCGACCTGGACAATGCTGTTTCGTCTTACCAGAGCGGCGCCTTCGAATATTTACCCAAACCTTTCGATATAGACGACGCGATTGCAATGACGCGCCGCGCGCTGGCTGTAGCGACAGAAAATTTTTCCGGATTCAGCGACGCTGACACCACGGTTCAATCTGAAATGATTGGCCGCGCACCTGCGATGCAGGAGGTGTTTCGCGCTATAGGCCGCCTTTCACACTCGCATATTAATGTTCTAATCAACGGCGAATCGGGAACCGGCAAGGAATTAGTTGCCAAGGCACTACACAAGCACAGCCCGCGTCGCGAACAACCTTTTATTGCGCTTAACATGGCCGCCATTCCCAGGGACCTGGTTGAGTCAGAGCTATTTGGCCACGAAAAAGGCGCGTTTACCGGCGCAGGGCAGCAACGGGTTGGCCGCTTCGAACAAGCCAGTGGCGGCACCCTGTTTCTCGATGAAATCGGCGATATGC
>JABDNS010000099.1 GCA_013043705.1 Pseudomonadales bacterium | reverse complement strand
ACATCATACAGGCCATCAAGGACGGTGTTCCGGCCTCTATAGTCAAGGACGAGCTGGAGAGTGTCGCTAAACGTCAGGACGAACTGTCAACCCTGATGCAAAGCAACAATGACGAACCGCGTCCACTGATCCATCCAACTATGTCGCGTCGATATAGGGGTGAGATTGCCGCACTGGCAAATGCGCTTACGACTGGAGGGGCTGCGGAGGCCAGAGAACAGGTTCGAGGACTGATCGAGAAGATAGTTCTAAGCCCGAAAAATGCTGAAGATGATCTGTCAATCGACCTTTATGGCGACTTGGCAGGCATCCTGAGAATAGCGAGCGAGGATAAATCTATGAAAGAGAAAGGAAAGATAGAAAAACGGCTCGAATCCATGACTGCAAATGACAATCATAATTTCGAGCCGTCTGTTCAATTGGTAGCGGGGGCTGGATTCGAACCAACGACCTTCGGGTTATGAGCCCGACGAGCTACCAGACTGCTCCACCCCGCATCAATTTTTTGGGGACAGTTTACTTTTTGCCGCAGGCAAAAAGTAAACTGTCCCCGAGGGCGCGCATACTAGGGGCTGTGCAGGGGTGCGTCAAGCGCCGCAGCACTTCTTGTACTTTTTACCGCTGCCGCAGGTGCAGGGGTCATTGCGGCCAACCTTGTCCACCGCAATTTGTTGGCCATCACAGAAGTACCAGGCGTCGTCCACGCGTTTAAAGTGCGAGCGCTCATTGTGCTTGTGGGTTTTGCCCTCTCTATCGACATAAACCGCGCTGAACTCAACGCTTCCCACCTTGTCGTTCTCGCCGCCGGCCTTGCATGCCAGAATCTTCAGGTTTTGCCATTCTGAGCTCTCGGCCCACTTGCGCGTGGCATCGAAATCAAACTCACTGCGGCCGTCGGGGTGCAGCGAGTCGTGCAGGAAGTCGATCTCCGAGGCCGCGTAGGCGCTGTAGCGCGCCCGCATCAGTTGCTCGGCGGTGCTGGCGCTGCGCGAGCCCTTGATTACCGGTTCGCAACATTGCTCGTAACTGGCGTTAGCGCCACAGTGGCAATTGGGCATAATGGTTTTCCTGGCTGGTTGAGGTCGGTAATTTTGCCAAAGGTGGGGTGATTAAAAAAGCCTGCGCGCCCGAGGCGGTAAAGTTCGATAAAATTAAGCCAGCGCCTGGCGCTGCACCCGGTACTCCAACCGGGCCATCCATCCGGTTCCCTACACTATGGCAGATGCCACGCAGTTTGACGACATTCGCCCCTACCACGACGATGAAGCCGTTGCTGCGCTTGGCGGCGTTGTTGCCGATCGCGAATTTATCGACCTGATGGGTGAACTGCGTGCGCCCCGCCTGTACAAGCGAATACATTTGCTGGCGCGGCCGTTATTGCGCGCCTGGTTAAATTGGCGCAGCAAAAAAATCGATTCCATTGCCGACGTGCAACTGGTGGCAGAAACCTACCTGGCGCGCGTGATAGACCAGACCACGGCGGGATTTTCGGTACACGGCTTGTCGAAGCTGGACCTCAACGCACCGCACCTGTTTATGAGCAACCATCGCGATATCACGCTGGACCCGGCGCTGACCAATTACGCATTGCACCACAACGGCGGCAACACCTTGCGCATCGCCATTGGCGACAACTTGCTAACCAAGCCATTTGCCGCCGCGCTGATGCGACTGAATAAAAGTTTTGTGGTTCGGCGTAGCATTGCCAAGCCGCGCGAACTGCTGGCGGCGCTGAAAACCTTGTCGAACTACATATGGCACTCGTTGCACGTGGATCGCGAGAACGTCTGGATTGCGCACCGCGAAGGGCGCGCCAAGCACGGCTTCGATCGCAGCGAGCCGGCCATTATTAAAATGCTGGCGTTGGCCAAGCCCAAAGAAACCCCTTTTGCCGAATATATAAACTGCCTGGGTATTATCCCGGTAAGCATCTCTTATGAATATGACCCTTGCGATGCACTAAAAGCCAGGGAGATTCGCTTGTTAAGCCAAACCCGCAGCTACGATAAATACGAGCACGAAGACTTCGACAGCATTAGCGTTGGCATTACCGGCTTCAAGGGCAAAATCGATTTGGTATTCGGCGCACCGCTGGTTACCCAAAGCAACGATGCCGATGCGGTGGCTCGCGAGCTGGATGCCTGCATTGTGCGCAACTATCGCCTGCACGCCACTAACGCGCTGGCCTATGCCAGCCTCTATGGAGAGGATGCCTGGCATAAAGCACAGGCGGCGCTGCACGCCAGCGAGCCCGACAACCCGATTCCTGAAGCAGCGCACGGCCAGCGTGCTGAATTCGCCGCAAGGATCAACGCCATAGCCGAGGAAGATCGCGACATGGCGCTGCATATGTATGCCAACCCGGTTCTGCACAAACTCTATTTCATCGACGCCAGCGCGCATCCGCTTCCCGCGGTTGCGGCGACCTGAGCGGCGCCTGCCCATCACGTCACGGTAACGGAGTACCCAGACGCTATGAATACACTCAGCGAATCACAAAAAGAACTTATCCAGTCGAGCTACAGCCAGTGGCTCGCGAGTAACGGCTATCGAGCCCGGCGCAGCCAGCGTGAAATGATCGCCATTATTGCGCGCATGCTGGCCGGCATCGAAGTGGACAACGAAGGCAACCGTCGCAGCAATTACAACGCCCACCTCGCCTTGATTGAAGCCGGCACCGGCACCGGCAAAACCATCGCCTATGCTTTGCCCGCTTTGCTGATGGCGCGCGAACTCGACAAGCGGCTGGTACTCTCTACCGCCACCATCAACCTGCAGGAACAATTGGTAAGCAAAGACCTGCCCGACCTGGCGGCCAACGCGGGTATCGATTTCACTTATGCATTGGCCAAGGGCAGGCAGCGCTATTTGTGTGTGAACAAGCTCAAGCTGCGCCTGGCCGATGCCGCGCGCGATAAAACCGAACTGACCTTGTTTCCCGACGAAGAGAGCAGCCTCAGCGATAACAACATCGCCCAGCTGCAATCGCTCGACCAGCAATACCACGAAACGCGCTGGGATGGTGACCAGGACAACCTGCCCGAATCGGTTGCCCACGAGCACTGGCGCTTGGTAGCTGCGGATAGGCCCAGTTGCAGCGGCAAAAAGTGCGTGCACTACAGCAACTGTGCGCTGTTTCGCGCCCGCGATGCGGTGCGCAACGCCGATGTGGTGGTGGCCAACCACGACCTGGTGCTGGCCGACCTGGCCGCCGGTGGCGGCGCCATTTTACCACCGCCAGAACAAACCATTTTTGTATTCGACGAAGCTCACCACTTGCCCGGCAAGTCGCGCAACCATTTCAGTTCGCGCATGTCGCTGCTGGGTGAGTCTGGCCACTTGCTGCAAACGCGCAAAGTCATGGCGCGTATTCTTAGCACCCGCGCCGGTGGCGTTAAAAGCAAAAGCAAAGACGAATTCGATAGCATCAACCGCGATCTTGAAACGGTAGACAACGCCTTAAAAGCCGCGCTGGACAATACCGGTTACATGTTACGCGAGCTGGCCGACACCTCGCCGCTGGACGACGACAACCGGCTGCGTTTTGCCAATGGCGCGGTGCCTGCGGCGGTAGGAGAGGGCTTCGATGAGCTTGCGCAATGCTATCGCGCCCGGCAAGGTTTATTGCATCGGCTGGCCGACGCCTGCAACGCACGCGTAGGTAGCGAAGGTGGTAACGGTAACGCTGAAGCAACTACCGCGAACGATGCCGCAGCCGGCAGTTGGGATGTACACTTTGCGGCAGTAGGCCAGTTGCAACAGCATTGCGATGCGGCGCTGGAAGTTTGCAGCAGTTACGCCAACGCCGACAGCGCGCGGGATGATGAAGCCGATTACAACGATATGAACCAGGATGGACAGGGTGGCGATGAGCAAAGCAAGGAGAGTGCACCCTCGGCGCGTTGGTTGCAGTCGGAAGATCGTAGCGATGGACAGGATGTGCTAGTGAGCAGCGTGCCGCTATCTACTGCGAGCATCCTGCGCGACATTCTCTGGAAGCAGTGTTTTGCCTCGGTGCTCACATCGGCCACGTTGGCACCGCTGGGCAACTTCAAGCATTTCATGCGCCGCATTGGCTACACCGATGCCAGCAGCGCACACGTTATTCACGGCCAGCTGAATTTTGCCGAAGCCCAATTCTACGTGCCCGATATGCAAAGCGAGCCGGGTAACGCCAGTGCGCACACTGAAGAAATCATAGCGCTGCTGCCTGAGCTTATTGGCGGTGCCAAGGGCGCGCTGGTACTGTTTTCTTCGCGCGCGCAAATGGAGGCGGTGCAGCAGGGCGTGCAAGGTTTCCTCGCACAGCAATTACTGGTGCAGGGGCATAGTTCGCGCCAGGCATTAGTAGAGCGGCATAAAAAAAGTATTGATGCCGGCGAGCCCAGCGTTATTTTCGGGCTGGCCAGTTTTGCCGAAGGGCTGGATTTGCCCGGCGATTACTGCAGTGAGGTGGTGATTGCCAAGTTGCCGTTTGCGGTGCCCACCGACCCGGTGGATGTGGCCATGGGCGAGTGGGTGGAATCGCGCGGCGGTAACGCGTTTGCAGACATTAGCTTGCCCGAAGTGTCGATGCGCTTAATGCAGGCCAGCGGCCGACTACTGCGTAAGGAGTCTGATACCGGCCGCGTTACGTTGCTGGATACGCGCATCGTGCGCAAGTATTACGGCAAGCAATTACTGAAGGCACTGCCGCCCTTTCAACGCGTGCTGGCTACCGGTAACAAATCAGCTGCGAAATCCCGGGCCTGACAAGGGCGTTCGTCATTACTGTCTAGCGATTGAGCAAATAAACTGAAAGTTTACATTGGCCACAGTGCCGCGCAGCTGAGGCCTTGGCTGCTGTAAAAATTCAAATAAAAACAGTTGCTTCCGGCTGCTGCCAGCGCTTTTCACTGGCAATGCAGCCGAAAAGGGCGCCGCGCAAATCGTAAAACCCCGTTAAAGCCACCTTGAATACGCCTCCTATTTGTGCGATAAATGTTCAAACGTTAACGAAGTTTCAGCCTGCCTGGCCCAAAACAGGCGTACGGTAGGGTGAAACGCGTTGTGTTGCCGGAGGCGCGCAGTAAGCCCGCCGGTAATGTCTGTTAGTAGTTTTGCACAGGCAGCGAGGTTTAACTGGTAGACCTTGCGGCTCCAATTGCTATCGCGGCTTCATGCCCGCGGTACCCGCCGCATATCCATATCTGCCCGCCAATTCCTCGTATATTGCATTATTAAGCTGTAGCTGTAGCTAAAAACAGTAGAGTGAAACGACCCGCCGTAGAGTGGGTCCAGAGCGATAAGAACTACTAAAAAAGGGGAAAAACCACGACGATGCCAGATTAATTCCACCGACAACGCCCGTTTCTAACGCGGCGCACAGTTTCGAAAGGTTGTCCTGGTCAGCCGGCTTTTCTTTTTATCACCCATAGCAAGCACTGTTTGCTATGGGTGTCCTGCTCGCTTTCTCAATCTCCCGTCAAGCTACGCGCCGCTCGCGCCTGCGCTTTTGTCCGGTTCCACCGGGCCAATACCGTACCGCTAAATGATTCCGGGCCAGGCAGGCATTGCGCCTGCCGTGTGGGCTGGCACCACCCCGGGGAGGTGATAGCGCGAATCGAACACATACAAATCAAGACTGGTAAATCACTGAGCACACGGTAACGCCTGCAGCGTTGACCTGAAGCTTCGGGCGTCTTGGTACGCCCGTAACAGCTGCTGTGCGCCTGTAAATGCTTGACACACCATGTTAAAATTTAAAAAGTTTGTTTTTTTATTTTGATTTAACAGGTGCTTTTTAGTTGTTAGTTCAAGCCTGGTAGATCTGGCACGTACCGTATCCAGTGGCCGTAAAGTCGCGCGTTTTCAAGCTGAAAATGCGGGGATACGAGATAAATG
>JABDNS010000097.1 GCA_013043705.1 Pseudomonadales bacterium | reverse complement strand
GATTTGTCACCGACCCCTTTTTTCAGCGGCGCTTGCAGCTAAAGCAGGATATGGCGCATATCGCCAAGCATGGCCACGATTGCAGTAAGAAAGCGCCCCGCATCGCCGCCGTTAACCGCGCGGTGGTCGTAGGATAACGACAACGGCAACATGGTGCGCGGCTCGAAAGTACCGTCATTGAAAACGGGTTTTACCGAGGCATTTGAAACGCCGAGTATGCCAACCTCCGGCGTATTAATAATTGGCGTGAAACCCTGCCCGCCAATGCCACCAAGACTTGAAATGGTAAAACAGCCGCCCTGCATATCGCTGGCCTGCAGTTTGCGGTCGCGCGCCTTGCCGGCCAGCGCGGCAATTTCCTCGGCAAGCGCCCACACGCCTTTGCTATCTGCATTGCGAATAACCGGCACCATTAGACCGGCTGGTGTATCTACCGCCAGGCCTATATGAATATATTTTTTTCGCACGATGGTTTCACCATCGTTACCCAGCGAAACATTGAAAGCGGGGTTGTCACGCAATGCGGCCGCAACGGCTTTGACGATAAAAGGCAACGGTGAAATTTTTACGCCGCGTTTTTCCATCTGCGGCTTAAGCCCTTTGCGAAATTTTTCAAGCTCGCTAATGTCGGCATCGTCAAATTGGGTAACGTGTGGAACATTGAGCCAGCTGCGTTGCATATTCGCCGCGGTGAGCTTGTGCAAGCGTGACATCTTTTCAATTTCAACTTCACCAAACTCGGAAAAGTCGACGTCGGGTATCGCGGGGAGCGCACCACCACCAGACTCGCTGGCCTGTACGCGCTGTTTCACGAAATCGTGTAAATCTTGTTTGGAAATACGCGAGCGCGCGCCACTGCCTTGCACTTTCGCCAGGTCCACACCGAGCTCGCGCGCAAGCTTGCGCACCGCGGGCCCTGCATAGGCAGTTTTGGCGTTCGCCGCGCGGCCGGACTTGGCAGCATTTTGCCCGCCACTGCGCTTGCTTTTACCCGCTTGGTTTTCGGCGCTAGCCTGTGCAGCGGGCGCTTGTTTTACTTCAGCTGTTTTTTCGGCTGCAGGCGCCTTATTTGCCGCAGGCGCCTTATTCGCCGCAGGCGCTTTATCCGCCGTAGGCGCTTTGTTCCCTGCAGGCTGTTTCGCTGAGCCCGACGAAACCTTTATCGTTGCAACCTGCTGGCCCTCGCTTAGCGATGCGCCTATTTCTACCGACAGTGACTCCACAACACCGGCACAAGGGCTGGGCAATTCCATGGAAGCCTTATCGGATTCCATCACCAACAGGCCATCGCCTTCGGCAACTTCGTCGCCAGCTTGCACCAGCAATTCAATCAGCTCTACCTGGTCTGCGCCGCCAAGGTCTGGCACCACCACAGCCTGGCTCGATTGCTCGCCGCTGGAAGGCTCCGCTTCAGCGTCGCTGGTATCAGCTTCAGCCTCCGATGCGCCACTCGCATGATCGGTTTTCGCATCGGCAGTATTTTGTTCGCGCGCAGCATCGTCGCTTGTCGTTTCGCTCGCTGCAGAGTCCGCCGCCACTTCAAGCTGTAGTATTGGGTCACCCTCGGAAACGCTGCTGCCCTCCGACACTTCGATGGCAACAATTTTTCCAGCCAGCGGGGAAGGCACCTCCATCGACGCCTTGTCACTTTCGACGACGATAAGTGATTGCCCTTCGTCTACCGTATCGCCATTGGTTACGCACAACTCGATAACTTCAACGTCGGTGGCGCCACCTAAATCCGGAACAGTAACCGTTTGTTGTTGCTTGGCCATAATTAATCCATAAACTCCGTAATCACAATTCTTTCGCGTTGCGAGCAAAAACCCTACACGGTGGCAGGGTCGGGCTTGTCTGCGTCTATACCGTATTTTTTCAGCGCATCGTTGACCACAGAGACTTTGACGCTGCCCTCTTGAACCAGCGAGTTCAACGCCGCCACTACCACAAAGTAGCGATCGACCTCGAAAAAGTGCCTGAGCTTGGCGCGAGTATCACTGCGACCATAGCCGTCGGTTCCCAATACCGTAAAGTGTCCGGGAATAAAATTACGCAGCTGGTCTGCGTAGACCTTCATGTAATCGGTAGCTGCAATAAAAGGCCCCTGGCTTTGCTGCAAAGTTTTGGTAATAAAAGGAACGCGTGGCTCTGCATCGGGATGCAATAAATTCCATCGCTCACAAGACAACGCATCGCGGCGTAGCTCGTTTGCCGAAGTAATGCTCCACACATCGGCCGCCACACCCCAATCCTCTTGCAACAATGCAGCCGCTGCGCGCACTTCATTCAGAATGGCGCCACAGCCCATCAACTGCACACGTTTTTTTGCTTTGCTCTTGCTCGATTCCAGCTTGTAGAGCCCACGCAAAATATCCTCTTCCGCGCCGCTGGGCATTTCCGGGTGAGCATAATTTTCATTCATGGTAGTGATGTAGTAGAAACAGTTTTCACGCTGTTCATACATGCGCCGCATGCCATCCTGGATAATCACCGCCAACTCGTAACCATAAGTAGGGTCGTAGGAAATACAGTTCGGAATGGTCGACGCCATTAAGTGGCTGTGGCCGTCCTGGTGCTGCAAGCCCTCACCATTTAGCGTGGTGCGGCCGGCGGTTGCACCAATCAGGAAGCCGCGCGCCTGGCTATCGCCCGCCGCCCAAATCAAATCGCCGACGCGCTGGAAACCAAACATTGAATAAAAAATATAAAAAGGAATCAGCGGCGCATTGTGCGCACTGTAGGATGTAGCTGTTGCAATCCACGCCGACATAGCGCCGCTCTCGTTAATGCCCTCCTGCAGTATCTGGCCTTTTTCGTCTTCCTTGTAATACATAATGCCGCCGGCATCGTGTGGCGTATAAAGTTGCCCCTGCGAAGAATAAATACCTAGCTGGCGAAACATACCCTCCATGCCAAAGGTGCGCGCTTCGTCGGGCACGATGGGCACTACCCGGCTGCCAATCGCTTTGTCTTTAATAATGGTCGACAGAATTCGAACAAAAGCCATGGTGCTTGAAATTTCACGTTTGCCAGAGCCTTTTAATTGCGCGTCGAAGGCTTTTATAGACGGCGTTTCAAGCGCATTGAACTGCGCGCGGCGCTTCGGTATCGGGCCACCAAGTGCCTCGCGGCGTGCGTTCATGTAGCGAATTTCAGGGCTGTCTGGTGAGGGCTTGTAATACGGTACGCGCTCCAGCTCTTCGTCGTTTAGAGGAACCGCAAAGCGATCGCGAAATTGCTTCAGGCTTTCCTTGTCGAGTTT
>JABDNS010000074.1 GCA_013043705.1 Pseudomonadales bacterium | reverse complement strand
GCGCCGAAGATACCGCCAAGCAGGTTAGCCTGGCCAAAACACTGGCCAACAACTGCTACAAATTAATTAGTAATGAAGCCGTGCAAATGCACGGCGGTATGGGTGTTACCGATGAATTGGATGTTGGACTGTTTCTAAAACGCGCGCGGGTCTGCATGCAGATACTAGGCGACAGCGACTTCCATGAAGACCGCTACGCCACGCTTTGCGGGTACTAGCGCCCCGCTTTCATTAACGCGCAGCGTTTAGGCTGCGCGCTTTTTCCGGGTGCCTTTGGCGGGCATTTGCTTGCGGATAAATTCAACCGCATGCGTTTGCGCCTCGCCTGCCTCGGGCAAAAAACCAAAAATCTGGAACACGTGCGGCATACCTTGCCAAACTTCCACCTCAAACTTTGCATCCTGCTCACGCGCGCGCCTGGCGGTTCGCAATGTATCGTCGAGCAGCGTTTCAGTGCTGGAAACCTGCGCCAGAATGGGCGGGAAATCTTCGTAGCTTGCGTTAACCGGCGAAATTAACGGGTGATCAAGAGGCGTGTCGCCAAAATATACTGACATCGATGACATTCGCCCCGCCGGCAGCAGTGGGTCTAGCCAGCGGTTGTACTTGAGTGAAGGCGAAGACAGGCTGGCATCGGTAAACGGCGAAAACAGGCACGCACATAACGGCATGGGCAGATCCTGTTCTCGTATACTTAACAACAGCGAAAGCGATAAGCCACCGCCGGCCGAGTCGCCGGCAATCATTATCTCTTCAGGCGCCACACCCTCCACTTCCAATAAATGCCGGTACGCGGCAACGGCATCCTCCAACCCTGCCGGGAAAGGATACTCTGGGGCAAGGCGATAATTAACCATCATACCCCTGGCATCCAGTTGCTTCGCCATTGCCTTCAGCGTTTTATAGTGAAACGAACTGGCGGGAAAAACAAAACCACCGCCCGGCAAATACAACAGCGTACGTTTCACGCGAGAATTTTTCTTGGTGTAGACCCAATTACCAGTGAATTGGTCGGACTGGACAGGTTTTGAAAGGATGCCAAGTGGCACGCCGAAGCCACCCGTCGGCGATACTACAAGTTTTCCAACACCATCTGCCGTAACGCGACCAAGGTATGGCTTTAGCGCGCCGCGAAAAAAAAGATTGGCTGCACTGGCCTGCCAGCTAATACGCGCTTCGCTTCTATAATGTGGCGTTCCTTTCATGAACGTATCCAGCTTTTGCGCTGAATCCAGCGATACGGTGGCGCCATGCAATTCCTCTTGTTCGGCTTTTGATTTCCTGCAAGCTTTGAAAGGCATAAAACGCCTGGCCATGTCTACGCTTTTGCTGAAATACTTTTCGACACGACTGGCACCTGATTCAATAAACCCCAGCGGCACTACACCCTTGGATATCGACACCGTATGGTTTACATAGCGCTCGAACAGCGACCAGTAACGCGTAGACTTAACCGGGCCAAAAACGGGATCATTGACCGGCGCTATTTTTCTATCGATGGCCCGCCAATCCTTTTCTTCGAGCTCACGGTAAGCGAGCGCAAAAATCTCCTGCTCTTCCAGTAACATGTGCTCAAGTAACAACTCGCTATATTGCAAAATCGCTGGCTTCAAATCCGACAAGCGACGCACGGTAACTTTCTCGCCCAACTGCTGCAGTAGCTCGGTGATATTTGTTCTGTAGAAATTCAGCTCTTTATGTTGCGCCACCAGCACCGCTACCGTGTTTTTTACCCGGCTATCAATGTGCGACATGCGCTCAAAAATCAGGTCTTCCTTGGGGTGGTGGAAGTTGTCGGTCTGGCTGGTGATGTAATGCATGATACTGGCAATACTTTCCAGGTCGGGCTGCTTGGCGTGCAACTGTGCATCGGCCTCTTCTTCCAAGATTTTTAGCAAGCGCACCACATAGCGGTGCTCATCAAGAATACCCAGTAGTGCGCGAGGCAGCTTGTTGCGCGGTACAGCCCGCATATCCGGCAGCGAATGCTTTGCGATTGTTTTTTTCGTGCCGGTTTTTTTGGAGACAAGCTTTTTCCTGGCGGCGGGCTTTTTCTTGGCTTTCTTCACTAACGGCTTTTTCTTGGCTTTTTTCGCTACAGGCTTTTTCTTGGCTACAGGCTTTTTCTTCGCACCGGCTTTGTTTTTATTTGATTGCGCCATAATAAGTATCGCCTGCCATGATGAAGCCTCGACGAACGCTGCCGATGCAGCGCCATTGTGCCGAATTGTCGAATTTCTGTCCATATACGTTTTGGACGCATAAATCCTCGCCTAAATAGCTACCGTATGGCGTTTCTGACGCTTGCATCGTCTTGAGGATCAGGAAAGAATGAGCAAAAAAACGGGCCTGCAAAGCCTTAATTCATCGAAGGAAAAACCGTGCAAGAAACGATAAACCAGCCAGGCCAGGTCAGCCCTGAATGGCTAACAAAAAAATTACAGGACAATGGCTACCTAAGCAACGGGCACGTGGTGGATATTGAATATGACGTAATTGGCACCGGCAAGATGGGCGACAATGCAAGGTTCAGGATTAGCTACAACACGGAAGAAGGGAAAGCGCCGGCTACCTTGATTGGCAAGTTTCCGGCACAGGATGAAACCGCGCGCATGATGGCCGGCGCACAGGGCGCTTACTACAGCGAAGTGATGTTTTATCGCCATCTCGCTGCACGAACTGCTATGCGCACGCCAACAATTTACGCCAGCGAGATTGCCAATAATCGCAGCGACTTTGTTTTGTTAATGGAAGATATGTCACCCGCCCAACCCGGTAGCCAATTACGTGGCGAGCCACTGGCCCACGCACGGCTGGTTATGCAACAAGCGGCCAAACTGGCATCGGCCTTTTACGGCGACGAAAGCATTGGTGCGCTAGATCATGTCATGACCATGGTGCGCGACGATGGCGGCGCATTTGGTGGTGAGTTGCTCACCCAGGAGTGGCCAAAGTTTCGCGAGCGTTTTGGCGAGCAAATTAGTGCTGAATGCCTGGCTTTTGCCGAGCAGTATGTGCAGCAACACCTTCGCTTCGTGAACCGCTACAAGGGGCCAAAAACGCTGGTACACGGCGACCTGCGCAGCGAGAATATCCTGTTTCATGGCAGCACAGCCTGCACGGTGGACTGGCAAACCGTATCCGAGTCCAGCCCGCTTACCGACTTTGCCTATTTCATGGGCGGCAGCGTAGATGTGGGCGACAGGCGCGCCTGGGAGCGCGATTTGGTAGAGGAATATTGTGAGGAATTGGCGCGCCTCGGGGTTAAAATAGCGCCTGGCGACTGCTGGAACCTGTATCGCGAGCAGGCCATGCATGGGCTGATGATCACCATCCTGGGCGCCTGTTTTAGCGCGCCGGCCGAGCGCAGCGATGCGATGTTCCTGGCCATGATCCAGCGTCACTTGCAGCACTGCGTCGACCTTGACGCGGCAGAATTTTTGAATTGAAAGCAGCATCACTGCAAAGAAGGTTTAAGCTATGAAACAACTGGGTACACTGGATTCAGCATTCGTTAACCTGGAAAACGCCGCCACGCCGCAGCATGTTGGCGGCCTGGGTATTTACGACCCCGCTAGCGCGCCCGGTGGTTTTGTGCGCTTCAAAGACGTGCTAAGTAATTTCGACAACCGGCTCTCCAAACTGCCGCTGTTTCGCACCCGGCTGGTGGAGGTACCTGGCGGGCTCGACCGCCCCTACTGGGTAGAGGACGAACACTACGACGTAGAATTTCATATCCGCCATATCGCGCTGCCCAGGCCCGGCGACTGGCGCCAGCTGTGGATTCAAGTGGCGCGCCTGCACTCGCGCCCGATCGACATGAAGCGCCCGCTCTGGGAAGTCTACGTGATTGAAGGGCTGGACAACATTGAAGGGATTCCCGAGGGTGCCTTCGCCATATACACCAAGATGCACCACTCGCTGATCGATGGCGCTGGTGGTGCTACGTTTATGTCGGCGCTGCACGACTTTGAAGCCGACCCGGCCTTCGATCAGTTGGATAAGTCGAACACCATTATTCGCGATCGCCAACCCTCGCAGGCCGAACTGCTAGCACGATCAGCGCTAAACCTGTTTACCGGCTCGGTCAGGAATATGCGCAGCATTGGCAGCACCGTATCGGACCTGGCCAAATACGGCCTGGCCATCGGTAAGAAAGAGCTTCAAGCGCCGGATATAAACGCGCCGAAAACCCGCTTTAACGGCAAGGTTGGCCCGCATCGCGTGGCCGAGGCCTTGATGCTGGAATTGAAACATATCAAGGAAATAAAGAACGCCACCGGCAGCACGGTGAACGACGTTTGCCTGGCTATCGTCAGCGGCGGAATAAGAAACTACCTGGAGCAGAAAGGTGAACTGCCTGAAGATTCGCTAATGGCCGGCATACCGTTGAACATGCGTACGCGCACGGCTGAAACCGACGAGAAAAACCAGGTAGGCTCTACCTTCTCGAGTATCCATAGCGATATTGAAGACCCGCTGGAAAGAATTGCCGCAATTGCGGCCAGCACCAAAGTGGCCAAAGAAGATGCGCTGAAAAACCCGATGGTGAATATGCTGCGCGTTAGCGGCTTTATGGTGCCTGCGGTAACCAAACCGTTGGCCCGCATCTGGGCACGCAACGAACTCAGCCGCTTTCTTCCGGTAGGCGTAAGCACCGTTGTAACCAATGTGCCCGGGCCTAATTTTCCGTTGTACTGCGCCGGCGCCGAAATGGTTCGCTACTATGGCCTGGGCCTGCTAACCCCGAGTTGCGGGCTGTTCCACGCAATTTTCTCCAGCAACGGCAAGGTAACACTTACGGTGCTCGCCGACCGCAACATGATGCCCGACCCTGAAGTTTACAAGCAGTGCCTGCAAGATGCCTTCGACGAGATGTACGCTGCAGCGGTGGGTAGCCGCAAAAAAGCCAATGCAAAGCGCTCTAAGCGAGCTACCGCTACTGAAGCAAGCGCATAGAAAGTAGATATAAAAGTTAATAGAGAGGCTCCGCCAAATTAGCGATAACAACTGTTAAAAACAAGAACGCATAAAAAAGGCCTGGCAATTTACGCCAGGCCTTTTTTTTATTTCCAGGAGAACCGTCAAGCTATCGCGTTTCGGAACTCACAAGAGTTTTTCGCATGAACCAAACTTAGCTAACTTTGCGACCACGCGCAGTCAGGTAAGTGATGCCCATTAGGCCAAGGCCGAGAATGCCAGCTGCGAAAGCAGGTACAGGTACCGCTTTGGCGACTGCGCCTTTACAGGCATCAAGATTACCAAACGTAGATACAGGATCGCAGTAGCCAAGACTAAACGGAGTTATCGAAAAAGTCGTACAATTTACAGCTTGCAGTTCCGTTGGGGTGATAAGGCCGCCTGGCCCGATAGGTGTGCCGGCCGCAATTTTCGCATCGTAATCAGCACTAATGTCGCGAGCCGCTTGTTCTACAACCGCGTTGCTAAGGCCAGAAGAGTCACAATTATCTCCATTCCACGTAATAGTTCTACGTGGAGCCGACCAAAGTTGCGCACCGTAAATGTTACCGAACCCGCCCTCAGACGACGGGCCAGTAGCGAAAAGCTCTTGACGGATATACCCATTAGTTATTTCGCCCGTGGCGCCAAAAGTCACATTACACGCAGGTGATGCCTGCGTACCCACAAATAGCTGGGGGTTGCCCTGGACCACGGTGAGCGCGCGCAGCGCATTAACGGTACCCGGAGCATTGAAATTACCTGACGCATCAGGAATACAGGTATAACTATAATTTTTCATCTGCTCGAAGCCAGCACTCGGGTTTTGATCGTCAATTAGAGGCGACCACCACTGGGTTATGTTAACTGTCTCGCCACCCTGAAATGTGCCCGGGGGAAGGGCACCTGCCTGCTGGAAATAAAGGCCACCTCCATTGGCGCTTAACGTCATGGTTTCGCCGGGGTAAAGAACCGACCAGACGTTTGCACTCAATATACCTGCTGACACAGATGTACTAAAGCCCGCCGCACAAGCGACCGCAGCGGCCAAAGTCGTAAATTGCTTTTTCATAACTTCTATCTCCTAAAATTGTAAATTTTTGTCGCGATTATTAATAGATTCTGACTTCACCGTTTACAGCTGCTCACTCGTCAATATTCGTCACATTTTTTGCACCGAAATTATTTTACGCAAGGACATTGACCGCAAAAATAAGACTCCAGGTCAGATACCTAGTGTAAACGAGGGCGGGGTAACGTTTTATTAACTCGCGATTGTGCCTATATCATCTCTATTTTTATTTCGGACCGATAACTATATGTTCAGGCCCAGCGCTCTGGTTAAAAAACCTGCAGCGACACTCATTGTATACACATTCCTGTGCGCTGCAATAGTCCATTCAGATACCCCACGGCCCGCAGCGCACGCGACAGAAAAACAGTAAATAAAATAACGACTTGCGCGAAGGCACAATACATGCCTTCTGCTTGCTAAGGCTAGGCCAGCGCATCGCAGATATCGATTTTACATTTGTCAGTTCACATATAGTAAGCGAGCTGCCGCCACACCATCCGCACGCTCCTGCCGCCGGCCTGCAAGTGCAAATCGTCGCGCTATGCAAGATCAAAAAACCAAATGGAGTCCATGGCGGGTAATCCGAACGCGGTCGTTCGACCAACGTAACTGATATGCATTATTTAAAGGCGCGCCAAACCGCTTGCGCCCACACAATATTTGAGTAAGCTACCTTCGCAGTAAGGTCCTGTGACGACAATGATTTTTATGTCGACACCAAGACAAACAGCTGAAGCATAGAATGCATCCTGAACACTTGTGCCACTATTGAAAAAATCAGCTAGCCTGAGCAAACCGCAACCAAGAACCATCAACGGGTATAATTTTCTTGTATAAGCGCCTTACTAACTTCGCTCATGCACTAACCATTGTCCTGTCTATCGACGCAGCGCTTACCGTTGGCTTCGGGCTAGCCTCCACGGCGCGCGCGCAGGATGACATCGAAGAAGTGGTAGTACAAGGTGAGCAAACCGGCGCGGAAGCACTGGATGACTTTGCATCGATCACAGCGCTGGATGCGGAAAAGCTGGCTGACGCGGGCATCGAAAACGTTGAAGATGCAGCGGCTTACGTGCCCAATCTATCGCTGACACAAACGGAAACTGGCACCAATATCTTTATCCGTGGCGTAGGTAGCGGCGTGAACCAGGGCTTTGATCAATCTGTGGGCCTTTTTTCCGATGGCGTGCCTCTTCCGCGCGCGAATATGGCGCGTGCGCCATTTCTGGATTTGGCCAGTTTGCAAGTTAAACGCGGCCCGCAATATGTCCTGGACGGCAACTTCGCCATTGCTGGCTCGGTGCATATGCTGAGCAACCTATCACTTGATGCGTTTAAAGCTGGCATTGATATCAATTACACCCCCTCGCAGAACGATCGCACGTTACTGCTTACTGTGGGCGGCCCGATAAATGAATCATTGGCGGCCAACCTGATACTACAACGAAAAAAATCTGAGGGTTATACGGAAAACCTGTTTAAAGACCGCTATGAGGGGCAGAACGACAACCAGATGGCACGCATCGTTTTGGGCTGGCATAGCGAAAACGCCAGCCTGAAGCTAAAGGCGGAAATTGGCGATTTTAAAACACTGGGGCGTGCCGCGGAAATAATAATCGATAACAAGACACCAGATGCATCGGTTACCCGCTTTGATGCGCGCAGAAACAGACTTTTCACCCGCGGCGCCAGAACCTCCAGACTAGTACCCGGGCCATGGTTAATTGAAGAGGATTTCATATATAAAGCACGCGGCCTGTTGTGGGATATTCCAGTCTATGCCGATGCTAGAAGCTCTAGACAACCGAACCAGTTCGAGCGTTTCGCCGCGAACGACATCAATTACACAAGCGTGCTTGCCAGGATTTATGCAAACGAAAACGATCCTTTTGGCAATGGCCCGGTTCCGGTACCCGATGGTTTGCTAGACACTGAATTGAACTTCCAGCGCTCCTCGGACGCAGCGGAAGCAAGCCAAAACGATAGCCAAAACATCACCTTGATGGGCGATTTTTGGCTGGGCGACACGCAAATCAATTCAGTTACTTCTTACATTGAATATGATTACGACGAGGTTCTGGATGGCGATTTCACTGCGGCGCCTTTAATAGAGGTGGAGCAGCAAGAAACATACGAACAGTACTTCCAAAAAATTGAAATTACTTCCGCAGAAGACGCGTTCATCGCATGGCGCGGCGGGCTGTGGTACATGCAGTCTAATTTGACGTTTAATGATGAAACATTTCTACAATACACGGAGCGTAACGAAACGAACGGTGCGATACTCAATCCGGCTCTTACCAATAACAGCTCACCATTTACCAACCAAGATGTTGTAACTGAGCTATTTGACCCGCGCGACCCAAGCGTAAATCGACCCGATATAATTAGGGCGCTGTTCGGATTTCGCCAAGGCGGATCCACGGCAAACTTCGGCCTTGATTTTGCGCATCCGGCGCGCACATTTAAGCAGGACCAGGAGCTCTATGCAGCTTACCTGCAAAGCACGATCAATTGGCTGGATAATTTCCGGACCATCATTGGGCTACGTTACACCTATTCCGAAAAGGATGCTGTACGCGACCTTGTTTTCCGCAAGGACGATGGCAGCATCCACGACCTAAATTCTGCAGACGACGCCGAGAATGCTGCTTATGGGAATGCACTGAGCTTTGGTGCTGGGGTGCTCGGCGCACAAACTCATTCCTGCCTTTTTAACCCTGATCCGGGCGTAAACCTCGCTGATTTAAACGCGTTCACGCTGAAATGGGGCACGCTGGGCGACGAATGCTTGGAGGGTATCAGGCGAGAGGAAACCTTTTTGCCCTCTATTGGCGTAGAGTGGGACGTAAGCACCGACCTCTCTTTGCGTGCCTCAGCGCGGCTTGCCGGCAAACTGGGTGGCTTTGATGCGCGCTCGAACACGCGTCCGGATTTGATAGCGGCATCTGGCGTACAGCCCGGCACTTTCGAATTTAAAGATGAAGTTGCGACAGTCTATGAGTTGGGTGCGACGTGGTTTTTACCTGACGGCCTAGGCCAGGTCACAGGCACCTTATTCCATACCGACTATAAAAATTTGCAATTGAGCCGTTCAGACGGCAAGTCTGGTTCATCGGTCGATAATGCAGGCGCAGCGAATAACCTTGGTATAGAAATTGAAGGCCTACTCGCACTCACTGAGCGCTTCAACATAAATTATTCGCTGGCATGGATTGACTTTGAATTCGATGAATTCGATTTCGGTGCTTGCCATTTGGGCCGTAGGCCTGATACTTATTTTATTACTGATCGCACTGCAGAGCGAAGTGCCAGTGCGCGCATCGCTTACCTCGACCCTAATATATCCTTTCCGAACTCGTTCCGGGGACGGCTAGGCCGTAATTATCAGCAATTGATCAAGGGGCATATACCGATTGTCTACGAAGCTTTTGTCGAAGGAATTCCCAACGGGGTGACTGTGGCGCCGCCCTCACCCTCCACGGGCACATTCCGCTTTCTGGATGCGCAACAAAGAGGCGTCAGCCCCTACCCTAATAAAGATGGCGCAGACCTTTGGCTAAACCAAAGCGGCCTACCCGCATTCTGTAACTTCCGCGGCCAAAAAAACCAGTTCGTAGCCGATTGGTCTGGCACTGTAAGCTTTAACTACGAAAACGAAATTAGTGGTCTTGGAATATTTCGCCCCACCGTTGATGTACTTTACAACAGTGGTTATCATACCGCGGCCAATCAAGATCCATTGGCTTTCCAGGAAGAATTTTACCAATTCAATGGCCGGCTTGAGCTTGCCTCATTCGATGACATTTGGGTATTTGCACTTACTGGTGAAAACCTGAGTAACGAAAAGATAGTTACCTACTCAGCGCCGACCCCATTTGGCACCGGCTTGATTGGTGCGCGCGGCTATATTGGCTTCACGCGACCGCCACGCTCAATAGGCATTAACTTTAGATACAACTTTTTTCAATGAACAAGGTATTGGGCGCTTTAGCTTTAGTTGTTGGTTATAAATCAACGTCGCGTTCGCCGCTAAATGCAAGCGTTCTTTGCGCCAGCGCCGCGCTCTTCTTGGTGGCCTGCATGCCCAACATAGAACCAGAGCCCGCAGACATCGCGGGCTTCTGGGTGGGCGAAATTGATGATTCGAGCTGGTGTATGCAGCTGGCCGAAGATGCCTCTGTACGCTACTTATCGGTAATTCCCAAAGTGAATGAATTTGGCGTAGCGGTAGCGGGCGAATACATGAATATTGTTGCGAACGGATCTTATACGCTTGAACCAGGCGGCCGCTTGACCCTTGAACTAACCGCCATGGGCGTAACGAATAGGATGCCGCTTTTATTGGCGCAGGTCTCTGCAGACAAAATGGTCTATTACGAAAGCCAAGAAAATGATCGCACCAAATTTATTAGCCGTCGAGTTGATTCCTGCAATGGTTTTTTTGAAAAACACCAATCATCCGGGTCCGCCTGAATTTCTACTTAAAACATTTCATTTATTCCGCCCATGAGTCTTGAAAACAATAATTTATCAATCATAGATTTCTTAAAGGGCACAACGCTAGCTGCGATATATCTCAAAGTCGCGATAATGGCGCTGATAATCTACTTTATTGCACAGGCAATTATTTACGAGCACCCCTTTCCCGCTTTTTCATACAACACCATCGCCAACGCATCGTCCATCGCCGCATCCATCGGCCTTGAAAATCAGGCGACCTACGATGCCGCGCAAACCAGAACCGGCTACCTGACCACGGAATACGCGAAAATTACGCTGCCAGGGCATGCACTGCCCATCATTGAGATAGCAATACTTTTGCCGCTCATTCTTTTCTGGCCGGCCGCGCTTGTGGCTAGGCTAGTTTTTGGCGTGATCGCGGTAGTCGGCGTTTATTATTTAAATAGCGCAAGAATCGCCTTGCTGCTGTATGTGGATCACTTCTACCCCGCCTATTTTCCCTGGGCTAAGAATTACGTTGTACCCCTAAGCTACATGCTGATACTACTGGTTTTTTTCTTCGTTTATGCGCTGGTATTTGGCCGAATACAAAAGCAGTGAACTTGCCTTGCTATAATTCTTGCTAGCCACAAACAAAAGCAATACAAGTTATTGCATTAAGCGAGAAGCTGTGAAAAGAAATTCAAAACTCTTAACGCTAAGCACTGTGCTGATGCTTGCCGGCTGCCCTACCCAGCAGGAATGGGCACAATCCTTAACCGGCAGCTGGCAGGGCGAAAAAGATGGCGACGGCTGGTGCCTAACACTACAAGGCCCGGGCACTTCGGAAAAGGGCGAAGGCGCAGCAATGTATCGAAGCATCATTCGAAAAAAGGCCGACCCAGAATTTTTTCATGCTGAGGGCATTTGGTATGTCGGCGAAGGCGGCCGACTGCAAGTCAATTTATATCCTGTGCCGCTAGATGAAAATTTTAATCCGCTTACCCCTACCGAATATAAAACTGAATCGTTTCGCTATTTAATTAAGTCGCTTGAACAAGATAAGCTCGTCTATCATGAACATACACCCAAGGGTGAATTTGGCGATCTATTCGCGTCAAAGCGTGTAGGTAGCTGCGATCAATTTTTTAAATCCTAGCTTTTTCAGCACCAGGCGTTTCATGCAAGACAATACCCCATCAAACATCCCCAGTGATAATAGCGCGATGTACGCCTTTTACCTTAAAGCCATCGTCGTATTCGCTGCGCTGTTGGGTTTTTATTATGGCTGGTTCCTGGACAGCGCCTGGTACGACAAACTGTTGGCGTTTATCGTTGAGAACACCAGCAAGCTTTTGCATGGCTTGGGGCTGGAACACAAAGTCGCGTTCGACCGCATGGCGGGCTTTGCGGAAATTAGAACCGAGGTGCGCGGCGGCATCGTGAACGGCGGCCTGGTGCTGATTAATGAACGCTGTGATGCCTACCTTGAAACCGCGTTAATGCTATCGGTATTGCTGGTCTGGCCTGGAAGCATTGCGAAGAAGTTGGTATTTGCAGTATGCGGCATCGCGCTGATGACAGTTTTAAATTTGCTACGAATTGTGGCGCTGGCGGCTATCGATCATTACTGGCCGTTGTATTTCCCGACGATGAGCCAGTGGGTATTGCCAGGCATTATGATTCTCGCGGCGCTGGCCTATTTTTACCTTTGGGTTCGTGCGTCCAGAGCACCCTCTCCCATCCGCTGATTTGTCCCTCACAACTCATTCGGCTCCGCCTCCGGCCAGCTTTTTCGACGTTTGCAAGTAAGCTGAGTTTTCTAAAGGTTTACTCGCTGGTTCCTGTTATCTCGAAAAAATATCTCGAACAAAAAAATACCCGGCGCAGCATAACTGTGCCGGGTATTGATGCCTTTGACCAGGCAGTTTGTCTTTATCGTTATGCTTGTAGTCGGCGGCGACCGCTTAGATAGGTAATACCCAACAGGCCAAGGCCCAGTACGGCGGCGGCAAAAGCAGGCACCGGTACCGACTTGGCAAGGTTGGTAACACATGCATCCGTATCTGCTTCACGCGGGTCGCATTGGCCAATTACAACATTGCTTATGCCAAAAAGTGTACAGCCTTGGGGCTTGGCGGGGGAACCCGGACCTTCCATTTCCTGAACAGTCACCTCTCCATCTTCCGCAAGCTTTTCCTGGTACCAGGCTTCGGTTTCAATGGCGGTAGTAATGCTCACCGCCGGGCCGCCCACATCAGTATTACAGGAGGATCCGAACCAGGCATAGGTTCGACGCGGCGAGTCCATCACGATAATGCTGTGAATAGGCGCGCCAATTCCTTCGAATTCGACATCGGTGTTTTGAACCCAGCCACCGAGCACTTCACCCTGGGGGCCAATATCAATTTCGCAGAATCTACCATTCAAATCGGAGTTTTCTGTGGTTTGGCCATTAGCCAATGACAAATAGGTGTTTACCTCCTCAGCACGCCATGACTCTGGTTCACCTTCGATGTCGTTATTCTCGGTGCAATTTAGCTGTCGATTTGTCATGCCTTCTGTGTCGCTGCGAAAGTGCACGCGCAGTGTCTGGTTCTCAACTACTTCGCTTGAATTACTGCCACCAGGAGCTGCGTATAGTGACCCGTTAGTAATAACGTAATGAAACTGCTGGTCGCCAAGAGATTGGTAATAGTCATGTGAAAGCATTCCAGCAGAAACATTGAAAGCAGATGAGGCAACAGCGGCTGTAAGCGCTGCTTTGATGATGCGGTTGTTCATGAGGATGACTCCGTAATTGGATTAGTTCTATTAATTGCCGCGTTTTTACACAGCTTTTTTTCGCGGCTATTTGTTGTTGACTATCTAAGCCGCGCCAAGCGCTTGGTTATATTTCAACCACTATTGCTAACACCGAAACATTGACAAATGTCAATGTCGACGTCAGGATCGCATCTAAACAAATTTTAATGTTTCTGTATAGCTTTAATTAAGGGGTTCCGAAGTCCCTTTAACCAAGCCTGGCGGCCTGGCTTACTGGGGCCGACTTTGTGTTAACTTTCTGTTTTTAAAAAATTTAGGCGCTTGAATGATCAGCGAAATAAGAAAAAAAGTAACCGAAATAACTGCTTTGCCAAAAACTTTCTTGCTGAATTTGCACTCTTTGATAAGTGCCTTAGGCGCCTTTGGCCGTAATTTTGGCATGGCCTTGCTGCTTGTGGCTCCCGGGGCTAACGCGCAAGACAATGCCATGGAAGAAGTTGTCGTTGAAGGCGACCAAAGCGGCACCCAAATTCTTGACGATCTGGTTTCCGTGTCAGCATTAGACGCAGAAAAGCTTGCTGATGCGGGCATCGAAAATGTTGAGGACGTAGCAGCGTACGTACCCAACCTTGTACTGACTCAAACCGAAACCGGCACCAATATTTTTATTCGCGGCATCGGTGCGGGTGTAAACCAGGGCTTCGACCAATCGGTGGGATTGTTTTCCGATGGCGTACCATTGCCCCGATCGAATATGGCGCGCGCACCTTTCCTTGACCTGGCGGGTGTGCAGGTCAAGCGCGGGCCACAGTACATTCTCGATGGCAATTACGCGATTGCAGGCTCGGTCCACATGATCAGTAACCTGGCGGTTGATGAATTCAAAGCGGGTGTGGACATCAACTATATTCCCTCGCAAGGTGATCGCACAGCACTCTTAACAATTGGCGGCCCCATCTCCGAGCACTTTTCGGCTAATGCGGTATTCCAGCGTAAAAAAGCCAACGGCTACACTTATAACGTATATAAAAACCAAGATGAAATGCAAAAAGACGATACGCTTGGAAGATTAGTCATTGGGTTTCGCCCATCAGAAAACGTGTCGTTCAAGCTAAAAGCTGAATTAGGCGAATTTAATACCGTCGGCCGCAGTGTCGAGACCATCCTCGACCTGCCAACCCCGAACCCCGGCGTCACCGGCAGGTTGCGCTTTGATCCAAACGAACCACTGGTCACGAGAGACGCGAGAACAAAACAGCCTGCTGAGCCCTGGGTGACAGAAGCTGACCGGATTTACGCACCACAATTCATCGATTACGATATTAGTGTTAATCAAGAATCCAATGTCAGCGACAATCCAACCCGGCGCGACTTTTACTACGCTGGCAAGACCTATGTTGATGCACTGGCGCATGTTTACAACCGCAACCAGTTTCCAACGCCAGCCGGTCTTAAGGATATAGAACTGGATTACCAACGCGCAACCGATGCGCCCGAATTCAGCGAAAACAAAAGCAGTAATTTCACGCTAGTTAGCAACTTTTATGCGGGCGAGCACAAGTTTACATCTACGTCCTCCTTTATTACTTACGAATTTGACGAAAGCATTGATACCGATTTCACGCCAGTGCCCTTTCTGTTAACCGAGCAATATGAAGAGTACGACCAGTTCTTCCAGAGCATTACCTATGAATCACCGGCCGATGCTTTTATTCAGTGGCAGGCCGGCATGTGGTACGCACAAACTGACCTAACCTATGGCGATGATATTTTTCTGATACTTACCGAGCGAGAGTTCATCAACGAAACTCTCAACCCGATTAACTTTGAATTTTATGAAGACCAGGCCGCGCGAACCAAGCCCGACCCGATTCGCGCCTACATAGGTTATCGCAGTGCGGGTGGTTTCCTGCCAGTCGGTGCCAGCACTATCCGCCCTACTCGCAGGTTCGATCAGGAAGGTGATTTGTTTGCGAGTTACTTACAGGCCAAGGTCAATTTCACCGACCTTACTCGCGCAACATTGGGCATGCGCTATACCTATTCAAAGAAAACCGCTACGCGAGACCAGGCATTCGTTTTCCGGAATACTGGCGAATTATTTACCAGGCAAGATGTTACCAACGAGGTCGACCCAAACCAGAATCTCGCGATTCGCCAGGGAATATTATTCCTGAGTAACTTTTTAGGCATTCAGGGGCACAGCTGCCGCTACGAGCCCGACGTTTACCCGGAGGTAACACCAGGCTTCCCATCGTTCGACGATTGTATCGGCCCGCATGACCCTGAATTCCCGCCAAGACGTGAGGAAGCCCTCTACCCTTCATTTACTTTGGAGCACGACGTCAACACAGATCTTACCCTTATGGGCGCATTCAGGGTTGCCGGCAAGCTCGGCGGCTACGACGCGCGGTCAGTGGCGCGACCGGATGTCGTCGCGGGACGTGGCATCCCGTTTGGCACCTTCGAGTTCGAAGATGAAATTGCGCAAACTTTTGAGATTGGCGCGCGCTGGTATTTGCCCAACGGCTTGGGACAGCTGTTTGCGACGGCGTTTTATACCGATTTTACCGACCTGCAGGTTAGCCGCTTCGATGGCAAAACCGGCTTCGTTGTCGATAATGCGGGCAAGGCGAACACTAAGGGCATCGAAATGGAAGGGATGCTTTTGTTCACCGATAAATTCAATATGACCTATTCGCTGGCCTGGATCGATTTCACTTTCAAAGATTTTCCGTTGGGAGCATGCCATTTGGGTCGACGACCAGACTTTTACCAGGTTTCCGAAGACGCGGCACGAACCGCGTTCTCCACCTTGCTGGACGGTAGCCCGATACCTGCCGGTCCATTACCCATTGTTTACAACGCTTACGCTCGTATCAGGCCCGGTAGCGAATCCTCCATACCTTTTAACAATGTACAGTCGGGCATTAATGCAGAGCAGTTTGCCACGTTAAATATTGGTGCCGCCAACCCTTACTCTGACCAGTATGTCGAATCTTTCGGTGCCAACGCCTGGAACGCCAATGGAAAACTCCTCTTGCCGGCATTTTGCGATTTCAAGGGCCAAACCAACCAGTTCGTAGCCGAATGGCAGGGCACCTTTTCGTTTAACTACGAAAATGAAATCCGTGGCTTAGGCGTTTTCCGCCCTACCCTGGACTTACTGTACAACAGCGGTTACCACACCAGCACCTCGCAAGATCCGCTTGTGGCGCAGGATAAATTCTTGCAGCTAAACGGGCGCCTCGAGCTCGCCTCGTTTGAAGACACCTGGACCGTTGCCGTAACCGGCGAAAACATAACCAACGAAAAAATTGTTTCCTACTCCAACGACACACCGATTGGCTCCCGCCTGCAGGGCGCCCGTGGGTTCATTGGCTTCACCCGCCCACCCCGCTCCATTGGCGTCAATCTTCGCTATAATCTGCGCTAGCCGCGCTGCCCGGTCACCGGCGGCGCCAATTCATCGCCCGGTGTCATAGCAACCGGGCGATACCAGTATCGCTCAACGCTGATAAAACTAGTGTGCGGAAAAATTCATGAAGTCTGTCCTTTTGGCATGGCTTATCGCCTGTTTGTGCTTGCCAATGCCATCGATTGCGCGCGACGCCAACGCCTCTATCGCGATTGAAGGCGCCACCCGCGAGCAACGCGATAACATTCGCGCACATATTGGTGAAGTAGCGATAAATCGGCTCGCCAACACCTACCAACTTTCTCGAAGTCTTGAAGAAAAAGCGCTAAAGGCCATGCAAGCGCTGGGCTACTTTTCGCCCGAATTGAGCGTAAGTGTTGATGATAAACGCATCCAAATTGCGGTTACGCCTGGCGACGCAACCACAATCACATCGCTAAATTTTCTACTCGAGGAAAACGGAGCCGATCAACCGCTAGCGCAAGCCCGTTCATCGAGCGATGCCGCTCCACTGGAAATCACGCAGTCATTGCTTGCCGAGCCCGTAAAAGCGCTGCAAGCGCTAAAAGGCCAGCGCTTCGCCAGCGCGGTTTACGAACAACGCAAGGCCGCTTTGCTGGCCAGTGCACGGCGCCAGGGATTGCTCGACGCCGCCTATAGCAAACACCGCGTGGTGGTAGACAAAAGTGCAGCCAGCGCCTCGGTTGAGCTCGCGTTTAACACAGGCCAGCGCTACCGCTTCGGTAAGCTAACTTACTCCGATGTTCCGCTAAATAGCGCGCGACTACATAGCTTGATGCGCTGGCAGAAAGGCGATGCATTCTCGACCAGTACTTTAAACAAGCTGCAACGAAAACTGATGGACACAGGCTACTTTGCCTCTGTTGTGCTGCAGCAGCGAAAATCCAGCGACAAACCTATTGTGGATATTCATGCGGTGCTGGGCATGAATGCGCCGAACAAAATTCGCACCGGTATTGGCTACGGCACCGATACCGGGCCGCGTGCTAAATTGCGCTGGGATAAACCCTACCTGAACCGTGCTGGCCACAGCGGCAGCGCAGAACTGGCTGCTTCCGCGGTTCGCCAGAGCCTACAAACGCTATATAAAGTCCCTTCACTAAGGCGCGCAGACACGCATTGGCAAACCGAATTCAACCTTGTTGAGGAAGATATCGAAGACACCCGCAGCTCACAGCAACAAATTGGCCTGGCCTATGTCACGCCATTGGGCAACGGCTGGCGCAGTAGTCTTTACGCCAAGTATTTGCGCGAACGTTTTACCCAAGGCAGTGAGCGTGGGCGCAGCGAGTTATTGCTGCCCGGCGCGAATGCCAGCCTGACTCGCTCGCGCGGCGGGCTTGTTCCAAGCGGCGGATTTCGCTTAGCGGGCAGCATTGAGGGCGCACACGACGCTTTTTTCTCTGACGCCACGCTACTGCGTGTTACCGCAGATGCGCGCTACATTAAGAGTTTTGGCCGGCACCGCTTACTGGGCGGCCTGCAGTTGGGCAGCCTTTTCCTGCCAGGCAGCAGTAACTTGCAAGACGTACCCTCCTCCCTGCGATTTTTCGCCGGCGGCGACCAAAGTATTCGCGGCTACGATTACCGCAGCCTTGCGCCGCGCGACCAAGCAGGCGAATTAATTGGCGGCCAGAACCTCGCGGTGGCAAAACTGGAATATAACTATCGATTTGCAAAAAACTGGCGCGCGGCGCTGTTTGTCGATGGCGGCTCTGCATTTAACAATAGTAGTGACAAGGCCTATCTTGGACCGGGCTTCGGCGTGCACTGGTTATCACCCATTGGCGCGGTGCGTTTTGATATTGGCTTTGCCGCCAGTGATGACCAGGGCGTAACCCTGCACTTGAATGTAGGGCCAGAGCTGTGAGCCTGCGTATTATTGCAAAGTGGCTCGTACTGGCGCCCCTTTTGTTGCTGCTTTTAGTTTGCTTATGCATTGGCTTTATCGTCGGCACCGAAACCGGCTCGGGCTGGCTGTTGGGCGCAGTAGAAAAGCAACTCGCGTCCCGAATATCCGGCTCCAGCGTTGAGCCAGGCGCGCCGCGGGCGCTGCGCAAGGGGCTGAGCATTCAGCGCCTATACATTCCCGGCGAAGCTAACGGTACACCGTTAGTCGACATGCAAGCTTTTAACCTGCAGTTAGCATTTCGATGCCGCGCAGGCATTTGGCTTTGTGTTAACAAGCTCTCTATCGACGCGCTGCAATTATCCCTGCCACAATCTGACAGCAAAGACGAAGTCGAAACAGATGAGCCTGCAACAACGATTTCCTTGCCCGATATAGAAGCCCCATTTGGAATTCTGCTAGCTAGTTTGAAAGTGGGCGCGCTGACTATCCATGGCAGCCCGGCTACACATTATTTGCAAGACGTCGCAATAAACGGCGACGACCTTAGCTGGCGGGGAAAAAAGCTGTCGATAGGCTCGCTGCAAGCCAGCCAACAATACTGGCGCTACCAGTTGGCTGGCAACATAACCACAAGCGACAACTACCCGATTGAACTCAACAATGTATTGGAAATCGAAGCGACTGCATCGGACGAGCTTCGCGCCCCCATTGCTATAAATGCAAAGTTTGAAGAAACGCTCAAGGACCTGCGTTTCGAGGGTAGTGTGGCCACGCAAAATACAACAAATCCGCAGCGGCTTGCATTTGATGGCAACGTTGCACCCTTGTCGCCCAAGCTACCGTTAACGATTAACCTGCAGTCAGAAACGCTGGATGCATCGCAATGGCTGAAAAATGTAGAGATCGCTATTGTGGAAAACCTGGCCGTTATCGCGCAAGGAGATTTAGATAATCTGGATTTACAGTTACGAGGCGACGTTGCTCCAATGGGAGCTGCACGCGCGAAAGCAAGTGTGCATGTAACGGAGCAAGGAAATAAAAAGGTAAGTGAGCAAGTAAGCAAAAAGAAAACTGTTACAGTTCCAATTATAGCGGTGGCCCAGCTGCAGAACCGCAGCGAAATACTACTGGAGCAATTTAAGCTGGGGGCTAGCGGCAACCAGCTTAGCGCGCAAGGCAAGATTGATCTCTCTGAAGGGTTGCTCGCAAAGCTGCAACTGGGTTTCGACAACTTCCAGCCCGCTTCGCTACTTCCCAACCCGGTTGAGACCATGCAAGGAAATGTTGAACTCAACCTCGCCTATAGCAATGATGGTAGCCCAATAAAAGTAGATGCAAGGCTAGACCAAATAGCGCTCGGTATTGATGGTGAACGCTACACCGCGTCGGGCACGATAAAAAACGACGCGCAGCAAAATATTCGCATTAGCCGAATTAATATTCGCGCCGGGCAAAACAGTGTTGAAGCCGATGGCATACTCGCACCTATAAATGCAGAAAGCTTTAGTACCCCAGAAAATACTATGCGTTGGCTAGGCGCTGCATCGCTAAACGCCAGTATGGCTTTTCCCGATTTGCAATCGCTGCCCATAGAAGCCACTGGTGCCGTTAACGCAAGCCTTACGCTCAGGCCCGGCCAAGCTGCAAAAATAGTTGCCTCTGCTGAGGATTTTGCTAGCAACGCAATCGCGCTAGACACTATGCAGCTCAATGCAGCGCTACATACAGACTTCCTGTCTGACAGCAATGCCCAAAACCAAATCAAATTGCAAGGCTATGGCTTGCGTGGCAACGGCGTATCACTCGATGAAGTTGCGCTGCTCGCCAGTGGCAACGCGGGCACCCATCAACTGGTATTCAGCGGAGATGGTGAAGAGCAGCATTTTGGCCTGCAATTGCAGGGCCGCTATATCCATAGTCAGTCGAAGTGGCAGGGAAGCCTGCAGCCCACCGCATCGATCAGCCCGCCAGCGCAGGAAGGCACAAAACAAGCCCAGCGCCATGCTATCCATGTACAGAGTGAGCAAGCCATTAAACTGAATATCCCCTTGAATGGCTCGAAGCTATCGGTGGGCGCGTTTTGTTTAAGCATCAATGAGGCCAGGCTGTGTAGCGATGGTGACAGTATAAATAACAATGGTGATCCAGAGCTTGTCTTTCGTCTGGCAGCGTTAGACTTAGAAGCATTTCGTGCGCTGCTGCCTGCCGGCCTGCTTTGGCAGGGCATGCTTGAAGGCAGCGCAACGGTAGCTTACCCCGCCCAGCAAGCACCCACTATGCAGCTAAACCTGGTTGGCAGTGCGGGGACAATCAAGTCTGCCCAAAAGCGCACACCCCTTGAGCTCGACTACGAATCAATAAGCCTGGCTTTAAACGCCAACCAGGAAAAATTACAGGCCTCTGTACTGGTGCAGCGCGAACAGCAGCCACTACTGCAATCCGCGCTTACGCTTTCCGGCAAACAGTTCCAGGCACTATCCGGGCAAGTATCGATCAGCGCATTGCCGCTGGGCTTGTTCGCCCCTTTTGCACCTACACTGGAAACGCTGCAAGGCCAGGTCGACGCGCAGCTCAACATTGGCGGAACCACCGCCGCACCGCAGCTGGACGGAACGCTGGATTTGCTAAACGGCCAGGTTAAAGTAAGTAACAACGCGCTCGCTCTTGAGCAGATTGCATTGCACGGCCAGTTTACAGACGCGTCGCTCGCGCTGGATGGCAGCTTCCGCGCCGATAAGGGTACCGGCGAAATTAAGGGCAATATTGATTTTTCAAAACCTGTTGCCGGCGTGATTACGCTTAGTGGCAAGCAACTGGGAATACGCGCGGAACCGGAGCTAGGCCTAATCGCCGACCTCGACCTGAAAGCCACACTGCAAGCACAGCGGCTAACGATAGGCGGGGAAGTTGCCATTCCTGAAGGTAAAATTGAACTTGTAACTTTGCCTGCAGATGCAAAAAAACTCAGTCGGGACGTAAGCTTTGTTGACCCATCCGGCGGCAAAAAAACAACTGCAGCTAGCGAGCTCGCCATTGAGGCCAAGGTTGCGTTGGCGCTGGGGCCAAAATTATTACTGAATGGTTTTGATGCCAGCGCAACGCTGGCTGGACAACTGGAGCTGGAACAAGCTGCTGGCAAAGCTCCTACCGGCAGCGGGGAAATAAAAATACTCGAAGGCAAATATCGCGGCTTCGGCCAACGATTGGAAGTACGCACTGGCAGCCTGCTGTTTAACGGCGCGCTGGCCGAACCCAATATATACCTTGAAGCTATTCGCCGAGCCGAAGACGCCATTGCAGGTATCCGCGTAACCGGGCCAGCTGTAAACCCGCGCGTAGAACCGTTTTCAGAACCCAGTATGCCGGATGACCAGATAATCTATCGCATCATAACCGGGCGCGCGCCTGGCGGTAGCGCAGGCGCAAGCCAAAATGCAATTATCGCCCAAACGTTGATATCCCAAGGCATCAAAATCGGCGGCGCATCAATAGGCAGTACCGCCGAAAAACTGGGCATCGAGAATTTCAATATTGGCACAGGTGACGGCTCGGATTTCCAGGTTTCCGGCTACCTCGATCCCACGCTGTATCTCGAGTACGGCGTTAACGCGCTGGGGGATGGTAGTACCTTCAAGCTGCGCTGGGACTTTGCCAGGCGACTTTCGCTGGAATTTATCGGCGGGCTGGCCAATTCATTGGACCTGTTCTACTCGCGCGAGTTTTAGTACGCTTTTAACTGCCGATACAGCGCCAGCGCTGCCGAAAACACCGCTTGGCAAAGCCATAGCTTCACCTTATGCTTTGCTGAACCCGCCAATGCGCCAAACCGGTATTTCCCTATGCTTCCCACGCGGACTAATCAATTCAAACAAATAATGCGTGCAGCTATCTGTGCAGAAAATTTAACCGCCTGGCGTGCGTCAATAGTAAAACGATTGCTGTTGGTTCTTAATCTTATTTTGCTGCTTAGCTGCGCCGCCACAAAACCTGCCAGCCCCTTAATACAGGAAAGCGCGCTGCTTTTACCAGCCGAGGGCTTTGTGGGTGACAAACTCGGCGTCAGTGTCGACCAAATTACAACAGATCCAGACAGCGGCGTGCAAATCATCACGCTGAGCGTGCCCAAAGAATTGGGCGAAATCCAGAACGTCGATATCGTCGATGCGAAAGATCGACCCCTGCCCATGGCGCGCGACGCCAAGATCCTGCAGGACTATGAAAATAACAACATCGGTGTAAAAGTATTTCTCGCCCCGAAAAGCAGTGTTCAATTTAAATTGAAGCTCTCAACCGAACAGTAGCAAGTTTATGCATGCCTCCGACTCGATAGAACTGCAAATAAGCCTGCTTTTATTTTGCGCCATGGCGGGCTACCTGCTCGCCTCTTACATAAGGCAACCTGCTGTTGTTGGCCAAATATTGCTGGGCATTATCATTGGCCCATCAGTGCTTGGGCTTGTCTCCTATACCACACTGGTTAGCAACCTCGCACACATTGGCGCGATCGTGCTGCTATTCGTGGTCGGCCTGGAATTCCGGCTAAAAGACATACTGCAGTGGCGCTATATGGTCATCGGGTTATTTGGCGTTTTCTTTCCACTCATTGGCGGCGTCTTGCTTGCGCGTGCTTTCGGCTTTGAGTCGGCCAAGGCAATATTCCTTGGTATATGTCTTACAGCAACAAGCATTGCAATTACAGCAGATACGCTTCGCGAAACCGGTCAACTCAATTCAAATATTGCCAAGGCAATTATCGGTGCAGCCATTATCGATGACATTCTTGCGCTGCTGGCACTATCGGTTGGCAGCCAATATATTGAGGGGACAGTATCGCTAGGCAACAGCCTGTTTTTCCTGGCCAAAGGTATCGCTTTCTTCGTCGTTGGCGCCTGGATTGGGCAACGCTATATTAGCCGGCTGCTGGTTGTTATAGACAACAGCCAACTCGGAAGGAAGTACACCGAGCTGGCATTTATTGCCGCGATGATGCTTGCCTTCCTGTTTGCCATTGCCGCCGAACTGGTAGGGTTATCTGCCATTATCGGTGCCTTCGTGGCGGGCGTAGCGCTGGAAGGCATCAAGCTGCAGTACAGCAAAGACTTCAAAGAAGGCGCCGAGTTCGTGCGCATATTGTTTGCGGCGATCTTTTTTGTTTCGCTCGGCGTGTTACTGGACGTGTCGGCGCTGGATCGCCACCTGCTCGGCTTTCTAGCCGCGATTACCGTCTTTGCACTGCTATCCAAAATCATCGGCTGTGGCCTGCCCGCCCGATTCTTGGGTTACGATAATCGCGAATCCTTGGCCATCGGTATCGGCATGGCGCCGCGCGGCGAAGTATCCATGGTCATCGCGCTGCTGGGCTTGAACCTGGGCATTATTGAGCAGCCGTTATACGTGGTCATTGTATTGATGAGCGTGCTCACTACACTGGTTACGCCGCCTGCACTACGCGCGCTGATGAGCGGCGACAATGCTACTTCCAATACAGAGCAGCCAAGCGATCATCAACCCGCCAGCAGAAAAAAATAACGAGCACTTGCAATGGATTTTAATTTTTCGGAAATTGCCTCTACAACGCTTATAAAATTCGGCAACCAGTCGTTGACTGTCGGCCAGCTGATTATTGTGCCACTGCTTTTACTGGCGGGTTACTTTGTCTATCGAATCGGCAACAGAGTGCTCACGAAAAAATTAGCAGAACGAAACATGAACCAGGATTCGATTCACCTGATCCGCCGAATATTCCTGATTCTTATTTTTGCGCTCACGCTCTTTACGGTACTCGACTTCCTTAATATTCCCATCACTGCATTTGCCTTTGTTTCTGGCGCCATCGCCATCGGCGTTGGTTTTGGCGCGCAGAATATTATCAATAACTTCATCAGCGGCTGGATTTTGATGTGGGAGCGCCCTATAAAGATTGGTGACTTTCTTGAAGTGGGCGATGCCAAGGGAACCGTCGAGTCCATCAATACCCGCTCTACACGCATTCGGCGTGTTGACGGTGTGCATATGCTGGTTCCAAACAGCTTTTTATTAGAAAACACCGTGGTAAATTGGACCTTGGTCGACGCGCTGGCGCGCACTGTTGTGCGGGTTGGGGTCGAGTACGGATCGCCGGTTATCAAAGTGCGAGAACTGATGCTGCAGGCTCTGGAAGAACATAGCTCTGTGTTGGAGGAGCCAGCACCAGCGGTTATTTTTGAAGACTTCGGCGACAACGCGCTGATTTTCGACGCCTACCTGTGGATGTATGCCAATGGAGACCGCGGCTTGCGTGATGTGCGTAGTGACTTGCGCTTCAGAATAGAGGCGCTGTTTCTGGAAAACAATATTGTGGTGGCATTCCCACAGCGCGATGTACATCTTGATGGCGTGTTGAAAATTTCAGATACACGCGAGGAAGCTGCGAGAAACATTAAAACCAACGCTTGAACCTGAACGCAAGCAGTATACCCACCGAAATTATCGTCATCACGCCGGCTACCCACCAAAAAGCAACGCTCTCTTCGGTGCCCGGTAGCCCCGCGACATTCATGCCGAATATACCGGTGATAAAGGTAATCGGTAAAAATAATGCCGCAACCAACGAGAGTACATAGGTGCGTGCGTTTTGTTGCTGTGCAATAGCATTACTCATTTCTTCCTGCACTACCAATATTCGCTCCCTGACTAGATCCAGGTCTTCCACATAGCGCGTAATGCGATCGGACATTTCGCGTATCTCAAATGCATGCCTGCTATCCAGCATACCCGCAGAATTTCTATACAGCGCTTCCAGCGCATCACGCTGTGGCGCAAGGTACCGGCGCACAGACGCAACTTGCCGCCTCAACGCAGACACTTCTGCCCGTGATTCCAGGTTAGTGCTGCCCTGCACCGCGCCTTCGAATTCATCGACGCGATCCTCCAGTTCATCGACGAACTCGGCAATCCGGTCGGCCAGTAATTCAACCACACGGGTTACCACCTCCTGTGTACCGTGTGGCCCGGCCCCCAAAACTAATTCCTCGCGAACCGCCTGCACGGCCATCAGGCGCCGCTGGCGAACCGTGATGACCCTGTCTTTCTCAATCCAGATGCGCAGCGATACCATGTCGTCCGGCTCAGCACCCGGGTTTCGATTGATACCGCGCAACATAATCAACGCACCGCGCTCGGTTACCAACGCGCGCGGGCGCGTGTCGGATCGCACCATTGCCTCTATGATCCGTTTCTCAAGCCCTGTATCGTGCAGCCACTGCTCTGCATTGCTGAATGAGTAGTCGATGTGATACCAATGCTGTGCGCCCGGCGCGCCCGGGTCACCACTGGGAATTGATTGGCCACCACCTTTTCCATCGAGCGCATAACCAAAAATATAAAAATTGTCTTTAATGTTTTGCTCTTGCATGCCGCGCCTCGTTCAAGCATTAATTGGCAAACCGGAATATTGGAATGGCTCAGCGGGAAATTCGATGTGTTGCACTGTAGTTAAAATCGAGAGTTAATCTCAAGAGTAAATTGCTAGAGTTAATTACATGCAGTGTAACAAATCCGCGAGCGTAGAATCGAGGCAATAAAAATAAAGCCCCGGGAGATTCCTAGGAACCACCCCGGGACAATAACGGCACTATTCAGTTATGGTTTTAGTCAGTGCCGCGATAACACGCCGGTTTTTTGCCCTACCTTCACGGGTTTTATTATCGGTAACCGGGCGCTCCTCACCATAGCCCTTTGCAGTAATGCGTACAGGGGCTATGCCAAAGCGGTTGACCAGCGCTGCCTTAACCCGCTCTGCGCGTTTTTGCGACAGTGCCATGTTGTAGCTGGCGTCGCCCGCACTATCGGTATGACCCTCGAGGATCACGTTCAAGTCGCGATGCTTTTGCATGAATGCCGCAAGCTTACCAATTTCGGCGAGCGAGCCCTCCTGCAGTTGCGAGGAATTAGACGCAAACTGCACATCCAGACGCTGCTCCTCAACCCGTGTGACTTTTAATTTGCAACCGCGCTTGTCAACTTTCACGCCCGCCAAGGTGCCAGGGCATTTATCAAAAGTGTCAGCAACACCATCGCCATCGCTGTCCGTGGCACAGCCGCGCGCATTGACCTTCACGCTTGCCTTGGTACCGGGGCATCTATCTGCGCTGTCGAGCACACCATCCCCATCGCTATCGATCTGCTTGGGTGGAGCCATCGCCCGCACCACCGGTGCCGGTTTTGTCTGTGCGGCGCGCGCAGCGTCAGCCAGTCGGATGGTCAGGCCCAAGGTGGCGACCGTGTCGGTGGCGGAATCATCAAAGCCGTGCACGGCACGCACATCGGCAAACCAACCCACTTTTTTGCCAAGCCAGTGCTGAAAGCCAAGACCGGCGTTGCCCTGGGTTTCCTTTTCCTTGTAAGAAACTCCATCAAAATCGGCATGACCTGCGCCGAGCACAAAATAAGGATTAAAACCCCCCTCGTGATTGAAGTAGAGATATTGGTTAACCGTAGCCACGGTAACATCGACGTCATCGCCCGTTGCAAGCACTTCAGCGTCATTACCGCCCAGCTGTAACTCCGTACCCCAGCGCCCATACTGATACTCGACACCGAGCGAACCGCCAATCTCTTCTTCCTCGAGGCCACGTTTATCGTCGTACTCCATCCACTTTGTAGCGGGCTTTACCTTCCACGGTGACTCTGCTGTCGCGGACAATGAAATTAGCCCACCTGTGCAAGCCACCACTACGGCCAAACAAACTTTTCTACGCATAGTTCTATCCTCTGTTTAAGATCAGTCGCCAGCGATTATTCCGTTAAGCTTTACATTCGGCGCACCGGAACCAGCTGGACATTTAATAGCCAATAACACAATGCTAAAGTCTTATCGCTTAGAGCCTAGAGAACAGATAAAAGTCACAGTTGTTGTCAGCGCTCCCAGGTAGCGCTATTTGCAGACCAATCGCAGCTTTGTGACTTTGTTTAAGGCAGAGCCATCTACACAGGTACCTGAGTAAAAATATATACACTGTCGCCAATTAAGCGCTATGCGAACGCGCCATTCCGCTATAGAGTTGATCCTGATCCAAGTCGGCACTGGCGAAAGACTGCGCCGAAGTAACGAAGCGGGGAAGCGAAAGGCAGTTTTATGCAAGAGCGGAAAAAAACTTACTCGGCGAAAACCATCATCGGCTGGCGAGAGTGGTGCGCAATGGACGATTTGGCCCTGCCGGCAGTCGCCGCAAAAATTGATACCGGCGCCAAGACATCTTCACTGCACGCCTTTGACCTTGAATACTACGAACGCAAGGACGAGCGCTGGGTAAAGTTTATGGTGCATCCGGTGCAACGTCATAAGCGCCCGGAAGTACGCTGCAAAGCCAGAGTTGTGGAAACCCGAAAAGTCGTCAGCTCCAATGGGCAAGCTGAACGCCGCCCGGTAATCGAAACCACCTTACGTATGGGCCAACATAATTTTACAACCGAGATTACGCTAAGCAATCGAGATGAAATGGGATTTCGAATGCTGGTAGGCAGGCAAACCCTGGCAAAGAAGTTTGTTGTCGACCCGGCATTATCGTGGGCATTAGGCGATATTGATGAAAGTAATATTTACCCGGAAATTAAATAACGGAGCAAGTAGCCATGAATATTGCAATATTGTCGCGTAGCCGTTCTCTTTATTCGACCAAGCGGCTTGTTGAAGCAGCAAAGGAACGCGGCCACGAGGTTCGTGTTATTGACCACCTGTACTGCTTTATGGATATCACGGCAGAAAAACCCAGCATCCATTACAAGGATGAAGAATTTTCTGCCACCGAATTCGACGCGGTAATTCCACGTATCGGATCCTCAGTGACCTTTTATGGCACCGCGGTGGTCAGGCAATTCGAAATGATGGGCGTGTACTGCGTTAATGAATCCGTCGCCATATCGCGCTCGCGAGACAAACTGCGCTCGCTGCAGTTACTATCGCGTAAAAAGGTTGGCATTCCGGCCACCGCTTTTGCCCATTCACCCCACGACATTGATGGCCTGATACGAGAAGTTGGCGGGGCACCCTGTGTTATTAAACTGCTTGAGGGCACGCAGGGCATCGGTGTGGTGCTGGCCGAAACCAAAAAGGCAGCCGAGAGTGTCATCCAGGCCTTCATGGGTCTCAACTCAAACATTCTGGTGCAGGAATTTATTGCCGAGGCAAAAGGTTCCGACATACGTTGTTTTGTGGTGGGCGACAAGGTCATCGCCGCTATGCAACGCCAGGCGCCGGAGGGCGAGTTTCGCTCCAACATCCACCGTGGTGGCAGCGCCACGTTGGTTAAGCTAACACCGGAGGAGCGCAAGACCGCGGTTAATGCTGCGAAAATTATGGGCTTAAACGTTTGCGGGGTAGATCTGTTACGATCGAGCCGTGGGCCGCTTGTAATGGAAGTCAACTCTTCGCCCGGTCTACGCGGGATTGAAGAAGCCACACAGAAAAACGTCGCCGGCCTTATTATCGAATTTATCGAGCGCAATGCCGGCCCAAGCAAAACGCGAACAAGGGGCAAGGGCTAATTTATGCCACGCGATTCATTTACTATTTGCGGGGAAGAAATTGCCCCCGGTGCCAGGGCAACACTTTCGCTGCCACTGCCTAGCCAGTCCTCCTACACGCCGCTATCGATGCCGGTGCACATTGTGCACGGCAAAAAGGCTGGGCCGGTTGTATTTGTTTCGGCGGCCATACACGGCGACGAGATTAATGGCATCGAAATTATTCGTCGTGTCCTCAAAAACAAGTCGCTGTCTCGCTTAAGCGGTACGCTCATTTGCGTGCCCATTGTTAATGTGTACGGGTTTTTTAACCACACTCGATACCTGCCCGACGGCCGCGACCTGAACCGCTCTTTTCCAGGTTCGAAATCGGGATCACTAGCGGCACGGGTGGCGCGCATATTCGCCGAAGAAATCGTCGACAAGGCAACTCACGGTATCGACCTGCATACCGGTGCCAACCATCGAGCTAACCTTCCGCACATTCGCGCCAATCTCGACAGTGAGGAATGTGCAAAATTAGCCAAGGCTTTCGGATCACCGGTGGTTATTGGCGCCAACCTGCGCGATGGCTCATTGCGTCAATACGCATTGGAGAAGGGCCTTTCCATGCTGCTTTACGAGGCGGGTGAAGGCCTGCGCTTCGACAACCTTTCCATCAAGGCCGGTGTTCGTGGTGTTTTTAACGTGCTGCGTGAGCTGGAAATGCTGCCAAGGAAAAAACCCTCCGCGAAAGCAGCCAAAAAACCTGCGAAGAAACACGAAGTTATTGAAACACGCAGCTCTCAATGGGTGCGCGCACCGCAAGCCGGGTTGTTTCGCATTGAGGCTCCTTTGGGCGCCAGGGTTGAGGCCGATGCAGTCATCGGGCGCATTGCCGATAGCGTAGGTGAAAATGAAACCCCGGTAATCTCGCCGGTTACCGGTATTGTGATAGGACGCACTAATCTACCGGTGGTTAATGAAGGCGACGCGCTTTTTCATATTGCGCGTTTCGAAAATTCGCGCACGGTTAAAAAAGCGATCGATAATTTCCAGGATTTGCATATCGAGGGCCTCACCAGCGGCGATTACCCCGATAGCCATGTGATTTAAGCGTCCGGGTTTTTCTAAACTGAAACATCCTGCTGGCTTTCCAACAAGGCCTGTTTATCCAGCTCGATTTCAAAATCAAAGTAATCCAGCACCGTAGTAATCAATTCCAGCTTTTCGCTGCGCAAGGGATAAACCGCGTAAGCGTAGCGCGTAATTGACTCTGCACCGTCAACCAAAAATAATGCTGCGCGCTCAAGCTCCGCGGCTACCATGCGAGCAGGTAAATAAGCGCTGCCGCCCAACTCGAGCAGATGCGCCATCGCCATTTTTGCCTGCGCCACGCGAACTCGCGGCTCGGGCGCGTCGGGGTGCATGCGCCGATGCTCCAGCGCATGCGCCAGGCCCCAATCGACCATCAGGTAATCGCCCTCCAACGCGCTGTTCACGTCCATACCCGGGCTGGCACTGACCATTAGCAATTCAACCAGCGCGACTTTTTCGATTTGCAGAGTCTCGATTTGTGCCGGCTCCAGCATAAACGCAATGTCGAGGTGACCATCCAGCAAACGCCGCGTCAGTAATTCGGGCGTGTGCATTTCTGCAATAACAGCCAACGCAGGTAGTTTGTGCCTAAGCCGATGAAACCACGTTTGCAAAGCCACATCCCACAAACGCAGGCTGCCACCAAAGGTCAATTGCTGCCGGGCGCCGCCCAGCACCACTTCTTGCCTGGCCTTACGCCAGCCGGCTAACAGTGCGTCAGCGTGCCGCACCAGGCGATTGCCTTCCGGCGTCAGTTGCAGGTTGTGGTACTGGCGGATGAACAGCTGCGCGCCAAGCTGTGCCTCTAGCTGTTTAATGCGCGCACTAACCGCGGCCTGCGTAACATGCAGCACTTCGGCCGCGCGGCCAAAATGGCGATGGCGGTTGACCTCAAGAAAGGTCCTGAGCAGCTCTAGATCCATACCTTATGATAAAAATTATTTATCAATTCAACAAATAAATATCATTTTATTTGTTGTGTAGCATTCCCTATCTTCCTCCCTGGATCGAGAAAGCAATACTGACAGGGGCAATTCCATGACAAAGATACGAAAAATAAACGTTAAAAATCAGATAGATATAACGGTTCCAGCCTCGATGAGTGCGATGCCGGGCAAGCACAATCGGTGCGAGGAAGTGACGCTGCTGCGACTCTCAACATTAAGCGGTTATCTGGGCGACCAGGCGAGATCGCAGCTTGTACAGCTACATTACGGCTGGATTCTTAGCAACTGCAAACGTGTGCTGCGCAGCGATGCCGATGCTGCGGATGCCGCCCAGGAAGCTGCGCTGGCGATGTACCGGGCGCTACCCCGCTTCGAGGGGCGCTCGAGCCTGCGCACCTGGCTGTATCGCATCGTGCAAAACGCATGCGTCACGCTAATTCGCAAGCAACAGCAACACACGATGGCCAGCCATCTTGAGTCCCTGCTTGAAATTCATCTACAGCAGTGCCTGTCGGCGAGCCCGGATGTAGAACAAAGTCGTGATATCGTGGCTGGCGTGCAGCAAACCATGGCGGGTTTATCCAAACGCAGCCGGGAAGTACTGCAACTGCGATTTTTTAATGAGCTGTCGCTTGAAGATATCAGTATCACGCTGGGCATTAGCCTGAGCGCGGCAAAAATGCGCTTGTATCGCGCAATAGATCAATTTGGCACGCGGCACAATGCGCTACAAGCAAGCACCGCGTAAGCGCCGAGCGATAGAACTACTTGCAGCGGCGGTAAATCGCCAGTGTCAGGTCATCAGGATGACCGTTGCCGAGCGCCATATTCCGCGTCGCTTTTTCCTGCAAGGCAACGATTATCTTATCAATCGGCCCCTTACGCAAAAGCTCTACAATATCGAGCAAACCCACGTTATCGGTTAGCCCGTCGCTACACAATAGTAGTGTATCGAAGCGCTTAAGCGGCAGCGGCGCGCCAATTTCCACGCGCATGTCGCTGGTGCCAACCAGACTCAAAACCACGTGACGTTCATCGTGGTCAAGCGCAGCGTCGGTGTGCAGCAAGCCGGCTTCAATACCATAGCCCACCAGCGATTGCGCAACGGTTTGCAAACGCAACACCCCGCGTTGCCCCACTAGCATTGCCGAAGAATCGCCAACATGATAATGACGCAGGGTGTCGCCCTGTAACTCGACTATCATTAGCGTGGTGGCCGAACCGCGCGCCTCTTCAAGCAGCTGCGCGTTAGCCGCTTCAAAGGCGTTCAGAATGGGGGCGCGCAGATCAGTTGCATTATCGGCCGCGAGTAACTCGCGTTGTACATGTTCAAGTGCGATGCGCGATGCATCCCTACCCGCTGCGTGGCCGCCGGCGCCATCGGCAATCGCAATAACGCCACTGCTTTCACTCAACTGAAGCAACAGGCAAGCGTCTTCATTATCGGTAGGCTTGTCGGGACTGCGATGTGTACTCAGCACGCAATGGCCGTTTAAAAAAACGTGTTTTTCCTGCAGCGCCACACTGGCAGTGATATACCGGATGTTTGGGAAGTCATCGTCCATTAGTCCAAATCCAGGTTCACGTTTTCAAGGTAAGCCCGCAATTGGCCAGCGGTGCGGTATTTCTTGCGAATCAGGCTGCGCTTGAGACCGCAGCAAATTTCTTTTACCCAACGCGGCTGTTTGGCGTAATGCTTTTGCCCACCCAGAACATCGTAGAAAATACGCACCAAGTCGACCGTGTCGTCGAGCATGTTCACAGGCTTGGGGGAGCCCCAGTAAAACATGTCGAGCAGGCGCAACTCGAAAGCAACACCAACGCGCTCCACAATAATATTATCTTCATGCAAATCGCCGTGGTAATCGGCTAGCAGGTGGATTTCCTCGAGACCCTTTGAGAGTGCATACAACAAATGCAAGGCCTGGTAGGGTTGCAAACGCTTGCCCGGCTGCTGGGCTACAAAATTGCCTAACAATGTTCCGTCGACAAATTCGGAGATAAGTAGCGTAATTTTCTGGCCACGAAAAGTGAAGATTTCTTCGTTGTGGTATTGAATGACCATCGAGCACTGCCGCAAGCGATGCAACTTGCGCGCATAGAATTTTACCGATCGATTGCCCGGATTGCGCTGCGGCAAAAAAAGTTTTGCTGCGCGTTCGATACCGCTGCTGAGCTCACGAATTTTATAGACTTCCCCTTCCCAGCCCTGGCCGAGCTTTTCGACAATGGCATATTTTTTGGCGATGATCCGGCCCGGTTGCAGGTCGAAGGAATCGAATTTTTTTTCCATGGGCTATAAAACGAAAATACAAGCGCGCGGCACTTGGCTAGCTGCTACGCGCGCTATAAAAAAACTAGCCTTTTAGTCGCTTTTTGATCTTGCTGAAAGCATCGCCGAGTTCCTCGCCCAGAAGTTTGGCAGCAGCTTCTACATCTTCGGCGCTCTCGGCGGCTTGTGACTTCGCACCTTTCAAGCGCTGCCCAAGTTTTTCTTCCAGCCTGTCGACTTTCTGCTCCAGCGCTTCCCAATCGTCGCTAATATCCTCTTTGGCAAGGTGCAACTTAAGCTTGAGCTCATCGCGCTCCTGCTTGAATTTTGCCAACAATTTGTCTGCCGAAAAATCATCTACATTCATTTCATCATCTCCACTATTTTTCATACATGCCCAACTCAGGCGGGCATACCATTAGAGCGACCAGGCTCGAATTAAGTCACAGTGCCAGCAGTGTGCGCAGCGCCTAACGTGGCTCGGCGGGCTGGTCGATGTCTTCTTCCGCACTATTGGCGTCGGCTTCGTTTCCATGCTTGAAAATTCGCACCGCGCCTACATGGGTACCGGTCATCGACCCTACTGTGATTTCGAACAAGCCCTCTTGCAGCGTATCACCAACTTCCGGCATTCTCTCCAGCCTGTCCATCAACAACCCCGATAGCGTATTGGCCTCAAGTTCTGCCTCAACCTGTAAACCAATTAAGCGTTGCAAATCACCCAGCGACACTAAGCCGTCGACTTGCCATTCCGATTCACCCAGCGATTTTATCGCCTCGCCGAGTTCGCCGCTGTCCGTTTCATCCTCTATTTCGCCTACGATTTCCTCGAGCAAGTCCTCGAGCGTGACAATGCCGGTGAACTTCCCGTATTCATCGACGACAATCGCAATATGGTTGCGGTCAGTGCGCATCTGCTCGAACAGCTGTGCAATTCTCTGTCGCTCCGGCACGATCAATGGTTCGCGTTTATGCGATTGAAGTTGCTGCCAGGCGTCGTCATTGCCATTGGCCAACATCGCAGCATAAATTGACTTCACCAGCACCACGCCAAGAATTTTTTCGTCCTCGCTGCTGTCGACTAATGGAAAGCGCGAGTGGCCCGACTCGGCAACCGTGCGCTGGTTGTCTTTAACCGACGCGGCCAGATCCAGCACATTGACCTGGTGCCGCGGCACCATTACACGACCCACTGAGCGCTGGTCGAACTCGAAAATATTAGCCAGCATTTCAGCCTTGCCGTGCTCCAGGCTACCGTGATCCTTGGAAGTGCTCACTAGCTCCTGTAATTCCTCACCGGTGTAAATATCGGCATGGGTTGCCTCAGGTACGCCAAATATCGAAAGAATCCCGCGTGAGGCGCGGTCGAGCAGCCAGTTCAGCGGATAAACTACAAGATAAGCAACGTGCAATGGATAAGCGCACCAGAGCGCGACGGTGTCAGCCTGGCGAATCGCGTAGGATTTGGGCACTTGCTCGCCTACAACAATGTGCAGCGATGAAAATAGCAGGAAGCCAATCAGGAACGAAACGGTATGCAGAACGGCTTCAGGCATACCCATGGAATGAAACATCGGCTCCAGTAATGCCGCCACCGCTGGTTCGCCAACCCAGCCCAGGCCAAGTGACGCCATGGTGATACCCAGTTGGCAGGCGGCGAGATAGGCCTCGAGATTGCCAAGGATGCGCATGGTCAAGCGAGCGCTTGCGCTGCCGTCACTGGCCAGCCGCTCTACCCGAAAGCCTCTCACTTTAACCAGGGAAAATTCTGCCGCAACAAAAAAGCCGTTCAGAACCAGAAGCACAATAATAATGACCAAACTACTCATGCAGGGTAACGCCTAAAGCCAACCGTTGAGGGAGTCGGTAAATTTAACAGGAATGCCAGTGTAGATGCGCGCGCGCGTTAAAAGTCACACCCGCTATAACAAGGCACTAAAGTGCGCTTATAGTATCGTTTCAGGCTGCCCAAAATGTGACTTTTTTTGTATACATAGCGACAATTCAATAAAAGCGCTGATGTGCGCGCACTTTGTGCTCAAAAGCATGTGCCCAATAGCGCCTGCAAGCCTGTTAGCATGCGGCTCACCTTCAGCCAAACGCCCAACCTTTTTCGCGGAGACAAAAGCATGCATATTAGCCGATACCTGGTATACGCCGCCCTGGCTCTGTTTGCAGTTTTCCTGTTGCAAAATCTCAGCATTGTGCCTGTTAGCTTTCTGGTTTGGACCATTGAACTACCCCGCATAGTGCTGCTTATTTTAACTTTTATGCTGGGCTACCTTACTGCCAGCACCATGCGCCTAACGCGCCGTCCAGCGCAATAGTCGCTGGCAAAAAACGGGGAGCGATAGATGTTTCAAAAAGCGGGGAAATTTCTCACCACAATTTTAATTGGCGGACTGGTCGTTATTCTGCCGGTAATTGTCATCTTCCAGGCCATACGCTGGCTTACGCGGTGGCTACTTGGCGCTTTCGAACCATTAACAACGCTTACCGACAATACACTGGGCCAGATAGGGCTACCCGCGGAAGTGCTGAGCTTATTCGCCATTTTAGTCGCCTGCTTCGCAGTGGGGCTATTGGTGCGAACAGCAATGGGCCAATGGTTGCAACGCCTGGTTGAACGCTGGTTTCTGGCGCGCATACCCGGCTATGAAATGCTGCGCGACCTGTTTGCGCAATTGCAGCCAGCAGAAAAACGCGAGTTCAGCAGGCCGGTGTTGCTTACCTTAGGCAGTGAGTCTATACAGGTTTACGGCTTCGTAACTGACAGCTACGGTGAAGGGCACTATGCGGTTTTTTTGCCCACCAGCCCCAGCCCGCTCAATGGCTACGTGCTGCAGGTGCACGAATCGCAGTTGGAATTTTTGCAGTGCAGTGCCGACAAAGTCATGCAGTCGGTACTTGGCTGCGGCATGGGATCCAGCGACATAATTAACGGCACGAAAGGCGAAGCAACCCGCGCACAACTCAACTAGCGGCGCGAATAGTAACCGGTACGGCATTCAGCGCAGCGTTACCCGATAATTTGTCATACACAGTTGCATCGGTAAGATCATTGATACTTACACCCTGCTGCTTACTGGCGATGGAAAGCTGCACGCCTTCGCGGGTATGCCCCCAACCATGTGGCAAGCAAACCACGCCATGCATTACTTCATCGCTTTGCTCTACCTCGGTTTGCACTTCACCGGCACGAGAGGTAATTACTATCCGGTCGCCGTCGACTAATTTACGCGCCTGCATATCTTCAGTATTCATCAGGCAACGCCAACGCGGCTTGCCTTTTACCAGCCGGTGTGAATTGTGCATCCAGGAATTATTGCTGCGCACATGCCTGCGACCAATCAACAACAGTTCGTTCTGTTTGAGTGTTTCAGTACGATTAGCCAATCGTTTCACCTCTGCAACGACTTCTGGCCAAAGCAGTCGAATTTTTTTATCGGCGGTACATATGCGCTCCGGCAGGGAAGGTTTAAGCGGCCCAAGGTCAATACCATGCGGGTGATTGCGAAGCAAAAGCAAATCGAGCTTGTCTTCAGCATTGCTTTGACCTTGCTCACTATATTTTCCATACGGGCCGTACTGCAAACTTTGATCGACGATTACGGAAGGCGCCGGAAATGTTTTTACTTCAATGCCTTTATACTCGCCAAGCTTTTGCGACAGGCGATTAATAATTTCCCAGTCGTGCAAGGCGCCCGGTTCGGGTTCGAATACTGGCTCATTGAAGCGCGCAGTATTGCGCACCGCGAGGCGATGGAACGCAAAGTCGTAGTGGTCGTGCTCCAGCGCGCTGGTGGGCGGCAATATGTAGTCGGCGTGACGCGTTGTTTCGTTGATATAAATATCCATCGACACCATAAACTCCAGCCCATCGAACGCTTCGTCCAGCTGCTGCCCGCTGGGCGCCGATAACACCGGGTTGCCAGCCAGCGTCAGCATGGCGCGAATTTGACCCTCGCCCGGCGTTAGCATTTCCTCAGCCATTACGGTGGCGGGCAGTTCACCGCCGAATTCCGGCAAACCGCTGACGCGACTTTGAAAGCGATTGAAATGGCCCGCGCCTCGCTCGCCGGGCTTAACATAGCCTGCAGCACTATTGGGCACTAGCGCGCCCCCTTTAACATCGAGATTGCCGGCAAACAGATTAATTAGCTGTATCGCCCACTGGCATAACGCGCCATGTTCCTGCACCGACACACCCATGCGCCCGTAACAAACCGCGCGCGGCGTCTCGACCATTCTTTGTGTCATCTCCACAATAGTTTCAACCGGGATACCGGTACGTTTTTCTGCAAGCTCGGGTGAAAACTGTTGCACAAGTTCACGCACTTCATCCACATCATCCAGCAATGTCGCAAGATGCCCGGCGTCGACCCAGCCGCGATAAAACATCACATGCAGTATGGCCATCAGCAAATACGCATCGCTACCGGGCTTAATAAAATGATGCCTTGTAGCGATTGCGGCCGTTTCCGTTCTACGTGGATCGATAACCACCACTTCACCATCGCGCTGCATAATTGCCTGCAAACGCTTTTTTACATCCGGCACGGTCATCATACTGCCGTTCGAAGCCAGCGGATTACCACCCAAAATAAGCATATAGTCGGTATGGTCGATATCCGGTACCGGAATCAAAAATTGATGCCCGTACATGTGGTAAGACGCGAAATGGTGCGGCAGCTGGTCGAGTGATGTAGCAGAAAAACCATTCTGCGTAGCAATGGCTTTACGAATTACCGCGGCATGAGTAATGTTGCCATAGTTGTGCACGTTCGGGTTGCCCGCGAAAATACCCACCGCGTTATTGCCGTGCGCCAATTGTATATCGGCCAGTTTACGAGCCACCTCGTCCAGTGCCTGCTCCCAGCCAATTTCCTGCCATTGTCCATTGACCTTCTTAACCGGCTTGCGCAGGCGGTCCGGGTCATTGTGAATATCCTGGATGGCGACCGCCTTGGGGCAGATATGCCCGCGACTAAACGGGTCGTTGGGGTCACCCTTAATGGAAATAATCTCTTCACCACGGGTTTTTATTTCAAGCCCGCAAATGGCTTCGCATAGGTGGCAGGCGCGGTAATGTGTGCGTGTTTCCGGCATATCGATTCCCGTCTCTAAATTGCTGGCGACAGATTATAGCGCAGCTGGAGAATCTATATATTTCTCGGAAAACAATGGTGATAGCCAGAAAAAAGGCGGCGAGCTTTCGCTGCACCGCCAGTCGGGGTAGGAATTAAACGCAACAATGGTTTCAGGCCGCAGCCTCCTCAGCCTGATCGCCCGTATTATCGGCTTGGTGCTCGATGGTACGATCTTTGCGTTGCGCGCCATCGCCATCTGTAATGGCAATAGTTTTTGGCTTCATGGCCTCCGGAATTTCCTTAACCAGCTCAATGGTCAATAAGCCATTTTCAAAACGCGCATCGGTTACTTCAACATAGTCGGCCAGGTTAAAGCGCCGTTCAAATGCACGCGTTGCAATGCCGCGGTGCAAATACTCCCTATTGCTATCATTGTCGGTGCTATCGCCGTCGGCGCCTTCACCGCGTACCGTCAGTACGCCGTTTTCAACACTGATCGACAAATCACGTTTATCGAAGCCGGCCAGTGCCAAAGTGATCGCGTAACTTTTTTCGTCCAGCAACTCAATATTGTAGGGCGGGTACCCAGGGGCGATCGTGTCACTTCGCAGCGCGGTATCCAGCAGTGATGCGAGATGGTCAAAACCCACGCTGTCGCGATATAGCGGGGTCAGGTCAATAGATTTCATAACGTTACCCTCCTCAAGCAAACCTAATCAATTCAACTACCAGGTCTCGACGCAGGCAGGCCGCGGCGCTTCCCTGGCAGTTTGCGGTTAAAACAATGAGGGCAAAATCTAGAGCTTCAAGACCAGGATATTGAATCAAGCCACTATTTTTATAACGATTTTTAATAAATCGACAGCCAATTTATGACTGTTTATTTTAAACAGGCGCGTTTGAGCAGAACGCCGCGTATAGGCTAGCCTTGCGACTGCAATAGCGATTCGCGTACGCGTTGCTCGACCAGCACCCGCATCGGCTCGGCATCCATAATACCGAGCTTTTCGGCGGCTTGATAAATATTGCAGCCCTGCTCCAGCGCATGGCGCGCTATTTTGCTGGCGTTGTCGTAGCCAAGCTCTGGCGCAGCAAAGGTGACCAACATCAGGTTGTTGTCCAGGTGAGATTGCACGGCCGCTTCGTTCACCGAAATGCCCGCCAGGCAGTGCGAAGCAAAACTGTGTTGTACATCGCTGAGCAAGCCCACGGCGCTACCGAAATTGTGAATCATCATTGGCCTGCAGGTATTCAGTTGAAGCTGGCCTGCAGCGGCGGCCTGTTCGATTGCATCGACCTGGGCGCTGACCTGCATACAGACCATCGCCATCGCCTCGCACTGGGTGGGGTTCACCTTGCCAGGCATAATGGAACTACCCGGTTCATTGGCCGGCAACTGCAACTCGCCAATACCGCTATTCGGGCCGCTGGCGAGTAGGCGTATATCGTTGGCCATCTTGTGTAGTACAGAGGCCAGCCGGACAAGCGCTTGCGCCGCAGCAAGCAACGCGTCTTGCCCTGAAAGCGCGGCAAACTTGTTCGGGTGCGGTAGCAGCCTACGCCCGTAAAATGCGCTAAGCAAAGTGCAGACATCGCGGTCAAAATTTTCTGGCGCATTGGCGCCCGAACCCACCGCAGTACCGCCAATCGCCAGTTCAATAAGCCCGCCCGCAGCGGATGCAGAATCGGCGCCGCCCAACGTGGCGACAATCGCTGCCCTGGCCTCTTGCAACTGGTGGCGATAGGCACCGAAGCAATGCCCCAACGTAAGCGGCAGCGCGTCCATCAAGTGGGTTCTGCCGGTGATGAGCATAGCCTGGTAGCGCTTCTCTAGCCGTGCCAGCTCAGCAATGAGCGTGTCGACAGCCGGCAACAATGCCTGTTCGAGCAATTCGATTGCGTATAAGTGCATCGCGGTGGGAAACACATCATTCGATGATTGCGAACGATTGACATGGTCGTTAGGGTGTACCGGCTTTTTACCGCCCAAAGCCTCACCCGCGTAAAAATTGGCAAGGTTGGCAACCACTTCATTCACGTTCATATTGCTTTGTGTGCCGCTGCCTGTTTGCCAGACTCGCACAGGAAAATGCTTGCGATAGGCGGCTTGCGCGTTCTCGCCCAGCAACTCGGTGCAGGCCCTTGCAATAAGTTCGGTCACGTCGGTAGCAAGCAGGCCGCGGTCATGATTGACCTGTGCGCAGGCTTGTTTAACCGCAAGCAATGCCCGAACCATGCCCCACGGCAATAATTCTTCACCAATGGAAAAAAATTGCAGCGAGCGCTGGGTCTGCGCGCCATATAGTGCATTTGCCGGTAGCTCGACACTGCCAAAACTGTCGGTCTCGGTGCGACTTGCCGCCGGGCCAAAATCTCCCGGCGGGTTGCCCAGCGCGTCGGTAATCATCGGCTAACTCCTAAGCTTTGCGCTATTGATCATCATCATAAAAACTTCCCGGGCTTCAGTGCCGCCGATTCAAGTCGTTTCGGGCAATGTGAGCCCAAGTAACGCAGCGGCTGCCGCACTGGCAGAAAAAAGCGCAAGCGCTGCCGTGGTAGACCAGCTAGCGATACCTGCGGCCAGCAGGCCAACCAAAAGCAATAATATACCAATGACCGTGTTGCTTACCGACACATAGTCGGTACGACGATTGCCCGATGCCAGGTCGACGATGTAAGTTTTTCTTCCCAGCCGCACCCCTTCATGGGTGAGCGTGAGCGACATAAACAACAGCAAACTCGCTTCGGCTAGCCAGCTCACCTTAAGATAGGCCAACAGCGCCAGGGCTGCGCACAACAGCGCGGTAACCAGGGAGGTGCCAAGCATAACGCGCCGACTACTTGTATCTGCAAATCGACCCCAGAACGGGCCGCTGACCAATCCGGCAAGCCCCCCCAACGCCACAAACCAGCCCAGGCTGGCAACGCCGCTAGAAGTGTCACTTTCGCGCGCCAGTAAGATAAAAAATGGCGCCGCCAATCCCGAGCTCATCATCAGCGCACGTACGAGCACAAAGTGCCTGAAAGGTGCGTCCTCAATTAATAGCGTAAGATTTTGCATCGCCTGCTTGAAGGCATTACCACCGCCATCGGTGGCACCCGGATACTCTTTAACGTTGGCATAGAAAAAAGCGGCGACCACCCAGCACATTGCTGCCAAGCAAAGCAGCGCAATATACTGGCCGGTACTACCACGCGCTTCCAGCGCCAATACAATGCCTACGCCTATGGTTATGGCACCGGCCAGGCTGGTGCTGTAACCGCCTACCCTGCCACGGCGCGTTTTTGGAATCGTTTTCCCCAATACATCCTTGGACGCAACCGAACACAGACCGCGTGCCAGGCTGAATCCAGCCAACAGGGCAATAAAAACCCAACCTGCCGCAGCGCCTTGCAATGTCAATGCGGCCACCGCCATGCCAGCAACGGCAAGTGCTTGTAAAACACACCCCGCCACAAAGAACCATTTGCGCATGGCAAAACGCCTGATTACGCCACCGATAAATAGTTGCGGTAATAGCGACCCGGACTCGCGCAGTGGAACCAATAAGCCGGTAAAAAAAGCTGGCACGCCAAGCCCGCCAAATAACCACGGCAAAACGATTTTCGGGCTTGAAAGTGCATCGCCCAATTTGGTGAGAAACTGTGAGCCCAATAGCTTAAAGAAATTACCTGGCACCTCGCGGCAGGCTGCTTCGTCAATATCCTTGCAAACGCGCGCATCCTCTTCGTCCGCCAGGTATTCGTATAGTTGTTCAGTTTTTACTTTCATAACTTACTTAGCCAGCTCAAACGCCAATATCACAACCGCATAACGTGCACCCTTGCCAATACCAACCAGTAGCAAGAACAGCATAAAGCGCACGCGTAGAAAACCCGCTACTGCGGTGAGCGCATCACCGCCTATCGGCATCCACGCAAGCAATAAACTCCACACGCCGTAACGCTTGAACCAGGCCTCGCCGCGCGCCAGGCTTTCGCGTTGAAACGGAAACCAGTCGCGATTTGAATAGTGAGCCGCGTAACGGCCTAACAGCCAGTTCACCACTGCACCAAGCGTATTCCCTGCCGTCGCAACAGCCCACAGTGCGAGCGGGTAGTGCCCAGCTTGCAGCATAAATACCAGCGCCACTTCGGAGTAAAACGGCAATATGGTGGCAGCGGCAAATGCCGACAAAAAAAGTAACAGGTAGCTCAAGCTACACCCACAAACTGCTGCTGCAACATAGGCTTAAGCGGCGCCGCGCTTGCCGATACAGTCGAGGGTTACAGGTGTCTGCGCCAGCGCGCGGGCAAATCCGCGAAACAACCGGCGCTGGCTGGCCACGTAAGGTAAATATTCAGGGTGCCACTGCACGCCTAACAAAAAATCGGGGCCGTTGCTCTCTACCGCTTGTACAAAATTATCGGAATCGAATGCTACGGCGCGCAAGCCTTCGCCGGTTTCATCAACTGCCTGGTGATGCAAGCTGTTGACCCACAATTTTTGCTTGCCCATTAGCGCGGCAAGTCGACTATCGCCCTGAATTAGCGCAGCCTTGATAGGGAACAAGCTATTGCGATTCGGGGTACGTTTGCGCAGCGGCCGCAAATCGGCGTGCAACTTGCCGCCCATCACGACATTGAGCAACTGCGCGCCGCGACAAATACCCAATATCGGCACTTTGCAGCGAATGGCATTGCGAATGATCTCCAGCTCCAGCGCATCACGCGCCGCATCATATTCCGCGCCCGCATCGCCAGTCATGCCGTAATGCGATGGGTCAATGTCGTCACCCCCGCCGATTAACACACCCCGTACGCCGTGCGGAATTTCGGGCCGCAGGGGCGTTACATAGTGCGCACGCAAGCCCGACAAGAAAAGCATCAGGCGAGCAGCCCACCATCCAAAGCGCAAGCGTTTATCTGGCCCGGTAACCAGAACCAGAGGCCGCCTATTCTTCATCGATTAGCTTACCTACCTTTGCAGGCCACTGGCCATCAAGATTATGCGTCAAGCGTTCAAGAGCCTGTGCGAAGAGCTGGCAATACTCGCCCAGCCGCGCTTTATCACAGGCAAGCTTTTCAACTTCGAGCCACAGAGACCACGGCAAATCGATATTCCAATCTGGCGAATCAATATCGCAATTTGGCAAACGGTAGTGAAACGTGGGCCTGGCTTTAATGCGGTCGTCATCAATTGCTGCGCGTACGCGCGGTTCATCGAGATGTGCAAACAACGGCAGCATATCCAGGCTGCGGTTGCGCGTTGGGTTGTGCTCAATATAATCATCGATCAACGCCTCAACTGAGGGCGCATACCCCGGATCAATAACCAGCTTTATGTAGCTTTTCTCGAAGTGATCGATGTAAGGGGTTATTTTGCGCGCGGTGTCTACCCGCTCCTGCCCGGCAATCCAATCGTAGAGCACAAAATAGGCGCGCAGGTAATTCACAATGGTGCCCGCATCCAGTGCTGGCAGTTCAGGATTAAGGTGCACACCAAAGGCATAGCGCAGGGCGTGGCGCGTACCCAACGCGCCCGCGCTGCGCAAATCGTTGACCAATGGTGCCAATTCACGCAACCCGGACATAGGGATGGGTGGCGATACAATCTCCCAAGGTACGAGCTGTTCTGCCGCTTGGGTAAACCAGTCCATCGCCACATCGCCTACGCTTTCTGCCAGTTCCTCTACCGCACCGGGGTTGATGCCGGCAGCGGTCACTTTATTTTGCAAGCCCGCTAATTGCTTAACCGCATTGGCATCGAGTTCCAGTTTAAAATCGCCAAACTGTGTATTTTTAAGTTCGTACTCGGCGCGCGTCAGCGCGTGGCGATCACCACCAAAGTGCGCCTGCAACATATCCAGCACGCTTGCTGCTTCTACGCCGGCGTACTCTATTTCAACCCCCACGCGCCGCTCCTCGCCCAACGCGCTAAGCACCTCAGGCGGCAGCCATTCTTTATCTTCCTGCAATTTCATAGTGCCCAGCACTCGCTATTGGTAGTGGTTTAGATCAAATTTCAAGCTTGCCAGTTTAAGAATGCCAAACATCCATTACCGCGCTGTCGCCTGATAAGCATCGCGTTACTTGTTACAATACCGCGGCTGGTTCGCATGAGATCACGATCGCGCATTTTAATTTATCGCACAGGAGCACTTTATGGGCGTAGAAGTTGGCGGCCTTTTTGGCCTTGTGATACTTATCGCAGATATTTGGGCAATCCTCAATATTGTGCAAAGCAATATCACCACGGCAAAGAAACTGGTTTGGATACTGGTGGTTTTAATCCTACCGCTGATTGGCTTCATTATATGGTGGCTGGCGGGGCCGCGCGAGACAGCCTCCGGATAGGCGGCTAGCCACGCTGAACAGCGGTTGGCAGACTACTTCGCGTTATGCACCTTGGCCCGCGCCGCGAGTAACACACTGCCCAATAGCCTGAGCAAGAGTAACCAAAATGTTTCAAATTGACTGGCCGCTGGTGTGGGTCAATAGCGCCAGTATGGCTATCGCCTACCTACTAGCGCTGCCTATTGCCTGGAACCGCGAAGCGCAAACCCGCAGTGCCGGGCTGAGAACTTTTCCGCTGGTAAGTATTGCTTCCTGCGGTTTTATGCTGATCGCGATTTCGGCGATGCCTGATACCGGCTCACAGGCGCGCGTGGTGCAAGGCATTATTACTGGCATCGGGTTTATTGGCGGCGGCGCAATACTTAAAGGCAACAGCAATGTTACCGGCACTGCAACCGCAGCCAGCATCTGGGCAACCGCTGCGATAGGAATTTCAGTCGCACTTTACCGCTATGAAATAGCCCTGGTGGTTAGCCTGCTAACCTTTGTAACCCTGCAGTTTCTCGGCAAAGCCAAGAAGGCAGTTCGACAAGCCGACGGGGAATAACCACAGCTGCATCGCTGGCCGTAAGTTCAAGTGAGTATTGATGGCGAACGAAAATAGCAAAATCGAACAATTTATGTGGCTCGAAATCATCGAGCAAGATATCTTCCGCGGTGAAAGTCGCAATATCGGTACGCCGCAAGTTTATGGCGGCCAGGTACTCGGGCAGGCGTTGCGTGCGGCCAGGCTTACCGTGGAGAATCGTGATGTACACTCGGTACATGCCTACTTTCTGCGCCGCGGAGACTTCGATGCGCCGATTGTCTACCAGGTCGACCGCAGTCGCGACGGCGGCAGCTTCAGCGCCAGGCGCGTGGTCGCCATCCAGCACGGTAAACCTATTTTTACCCTGTCAGCTTCGTTCCAAGCTGCCGAAGACGGGCTCGACTATTTTACGCCACACGACATGCCACCCACGCCCGATGAACTCACGCAAAAAGGTTTGCTGAACGCTGAAGCGGGCCGCCATGCCATGCATATCCTCGCCAGTGATTTTGATGTATTCAAAGTTGAGGAGCAGCCACCAAATGCCGGGGCGAAGCCTGAAGTACTGCGCTGGTGGATCAAATCGCGCGAGCGCCTGCCCGATGGGGCCCTGGCGCTGCACCGTGAAATACTGGCTTACGTTAGTGACTTCGGGCTGCTCTACGCCGCCATGATGCCGCACGCCGAAGCAGGCGATGCACGCAGGAAACTGCTGCGAAATACCAACTTCGCATCGATAGACCACACAATATGGTTTCACCGCCCGCTGCGCATGGATGATTGGCTACTCTACGATTCCAAATCAATTTCCACGTCTAACGGCCGCGCCAGCGCGCAGGGAGGCTTCTACAATACGCGTGGCGAATTGCTCGCAACCATCTTCCAGGAAGGCCTGGCAAGACAAAATCTCTAAATGCTCCGCAACCAGGCTGAGTGTCGCTGCGAGTACTTGATAGTTAGCAGCTAGCAAAGAAAAAACCGTATCAATCCGCGCGCATACCATCAATGCCGGCAAGCAACTCGGTCAAGTCTGCCATCCGCGCGCTATATCCCCATTCGTTATCGTACCAGGCCACCACTTTTACCAGGCTACCATCAATGACCTGCGTTAATTCAGCATCGAAAATGCTCGAGTGGGGATTACCAATGATATCGCTGGAAACTACCGGGTCGGTGCAATAAGCCAATATGCCTTTCAGCTCGCCTTTGGCGGCAAGCGCCATTGCCGCATTTACATCATCAACGCTAACATCACGCTCAAGTTCCAGCGTGAAATCTACCAGGCTGCCATCGGGCACCGGTACGCGCATGGCGCAGCCATCCAGTTTGCCGGCCAATTCAGGAAGAATGATACCAATGGCTTTGGCCGCGCCGGTTGATGTGGGCACAATGTTCAACGCTGCGCTACGCGATCGGCGCGGGTCGCTATGCGGCGCGTCAATCAATCGTTGGTCGCCAGTATAGGCGTGCACGGTGGTGAGAAATCCACGCTTAATACCGAACTGTTGGTGCAAGACCTTGGCGACAGGCGCGGCACAATTTGTTGTGCAGCTCGCGTTACTGATAATGGTAGAAGACTTCTTTACCACGTGATTGTTAACGCCCATCACCAGCGTAGCATCGAGCTTATCTTTAGGCGGCACTGATAACAGCACTCTACGCGCGCCTGCATCAATGTGCATCTGCAATTCACTAATTCTGCGAAAGCGCCCGGTGCATTCAACAACGTAATCGACACCCAGTTGATGCCAGGGCAAGCGCGATGGATCGGGTTCGCTGAGCACCTTGAACGGATCGCCATCAACGCTCAGCATGTCACCGTCCAGTTCCACCTGCCCTGCGTAAATGCCATGTACGCTGTCGTAGCGAAAGGCATGCGCCAACTGCTCGGGCGAGGCCAGGTCATTGACCGCCACGATGTCGAAATGGCCTTTCGTTTTGGCGATACGCGTAAGCGTGCGGCCTATACGCCCGAAGCCGTTTATAGCGATACGTGGCTTTCTCATGCTGGATACCCTATCAAAAAAATTTTGCCTAAGTTAACGAGTTGCATTGCTTATTGCAACAACCGGCAGAAGCAAGCAGAAAAATAAGCTCCACCATCCAGCAAGCTAGCTTACAATAGTGCTAGCGTCCGAGAATCGGGCATTGTAAAAACCGCGCAGCCGCCTATAGCATGTATGAGCTATGATTATCGGAATTCCTAAAGAGCGCAAGCCCGAAGAGCACCGCGTTGCCCTAACGCCTGGTGGTGCCGAAATTTTAAGTGCTGCCGGGCACAAACTGCTTGTCGAAACCGGCGCCGGGCTGGGTAGTGAATTCACCGATGACGATTACCGGCAATATGGCGCTAGTATCGTTGAAAAACCCGAAACTATTTTTGCGCAATGCGAGATGGTATTACATGTAAAGGAACCGACACCAGAAGAGTGCAGCCTGCTGCGCAGTGGCCAAATTGTATTTACCTACCTGCACCTGGCCGCGAATGCAGCGCTCGCAAAAAAATTAATTGCGAAAGATATTATCGCAATTGCCTATGAAACTATCCAGACTGAAGATAAAACCCTGCCCTTACTTACACCGATGAGTGAGGTGGCCGGGCGCATGGCCATACAGCAAGGCGCCAAATTCCTGGAAATGGCGCAAGGTGGAAATGGCGTATTGCTCGGTGGCGTTCCAGGCGTAGACCCGGGCACGGTAATTGTTTTAGGCGGCGGCGTTGCCGGAACCAATGCGGCGAAAAGCGCGTGCGGGCTTGGTGCAAACGTATACGTGTTCGACAAGAACCTGGACAGGCTTCGATACCTGAGCGATGTGATGCCCGCCAACTGCACACCGTTGATGTATAAGCCTGCAACACTACGACGCCTGTTACCGCAAGCTGATGTGATTGTAGGCGCGGTTTTATTGGCAGGTGCTCGCGCGCCACGACTGGTTAGCAGGGATATGCTTGCACTTATAAAAAAAGGCGCGGTGATGGTTGACCTGTCAATCGACCAGGGCGGCTGTTTTGAAACCTCAGCGCCCACCACGCACCGCAAGCCAACGTTCGTGGTCGACGGTGTTATTCACTACTGCGTGGCTAATATGCCAGGCGCGGTAGCCAAAACTTCAACACTGGCGCTAACCAATGCCACGCTACCGTATGTGCAAAATATTGCCGATTTAGGTTGGCGCGAAGCCGCAAGACAGCATAGCGATATCGCAAAGGGCCTGAACATAGTGAAAGGGAATGTTTGTCATCCCGGTGTGGCGGAAGCAATCGAACTACCGTGCGTCGATTTATCGCGGCTGCTAGCTTAAGTTGTTACATCGAACAAACAGAACCAAACAAATGGCACCAACCGGGCAAAACCCAGCTAACAGGCCAATTTCTTGCCAAGCCTGCCGATTCCATTTTCCGGCGCTCATTGGCCGGTTTTTATTATCGGACGCGCGCCCTCTTTTCAGATCGGAAGCAGCAACGGCTAATGCGACATAAAGTCGCCGTAGTCATAGTCGGGGCAGCTGATGGCCATATGCTCCTGCAATCCCATCAACTCCATAAATGCTCCCTGATCCAGGTGAATAAGGTTTTCGTGGTCTCCGCTTTCGATGTAAATGTCTTTGCACTCGGCCAGTCTCTCATCCCAAATTACCGGGAAGCCGTAGACCTGGCCCAGTGCAGGTATAGCACCCAGCTCGCAATCGTCGAAAAGACCCTCAAGCTCGGTTTCTTCAACCAGCCGATAATCGCCGTTCATGCAGCTGTTCAACCAGGAGAACACCAAACGATTGCCGGATGGGATAACACAGAGCAAATAACGATCAGCATCGCGCGTCATTACCGCCTTGGCGACCTGTCCGGGCGGCAAATGCGCCCGCTCCGCACTTTGCCTGCTGGTGCTGGAATGCGGATGGTTAAGCACTTCGTAATGCACACCCACCTTATTTAGGTGCTCCCTGACGCTTCTTGCCATTGTCATCACAACACCTCGTTACGCATGTATTTGATATGTAAAATATTAAGCCAGGGTGTGAAAACTGTCCAAGATTTTGTCCGTTTAAGCGGCGTCGCTCTATATCGGTTTCTGGAATATAAACGCGGGCCGTATAATAATGCGCGGGCATAACATGCCTGCAATAAATCGCACGCCCACAAGCAAAATAACCCCCCTTACGCTAAGCGCCGGAAAAAATCCATGCCAAAAACATTCGAGAACAACAAATTCAACGGCGGCTTGTCGCCATCACGCGTCGTTATGATAGGACTGATTATTGGCGCGCTACTGTTACTACGCGAAGTCTTCGTGATTGTAGAAAGTGGCCACGTCGGCGTGGTGCGCATGCTTGGTGCGGTGCAACCTGTGTCATTACCTGAAGGGTTTCATTTCAAAAAACCCATACTCGACCGCGTGGAGCAAATGGACATTCGCCTCACCAAAGCCGAAAATGCTGCACAGGCTGCCTCCAAGGATTTGCAAACAGTGAGTACAAAAGTAACTGTGCAGTATTCGCTGGACGGCGCTGTAGCGCCATTGACGTTTCAAAAAATTGGTACGCGAGGCATAGTGGCCAGCACATTGATTAACCCAGCCATTATGGAGTCGGTAAAATCGGTGACGGCGCAGTACACTGCGGAAGAGTTGATCACCAAGCGGGCGCTGGTGAAAGTTGCGATCCAGAATGAAATCAGCGGCTTTGTAAATACCACCTTGCAGCAAAAAGGCGCAGCAAACGCGCTATCGATTGCCAACGTAGCCATAACGGATTTTGATTTTTCGGCCGAATTTAACCGCGCCATCGAACTGAAAGTTCGCGC